>NZ_QTNH01000001.1:110134-495878 GCF_003603515.1 Bacteroides sp. AM32-11AC
CCGTTACCTGCGAAGTAACGGAAAAAACACATATAAAAATGTGAGGAAAAATACTGTAATCGTAGATTTTATTATTTTTCATTTTTTAAATTTATAAATTTAAAGTTTTCATTATGAACAAAAAGTTTTTAAGTGTAATCTTGTTTGGAGCCTTGATGACGGCTACTACAAGTACGTTCACATCTTGCAAGGACTATGATGATGACATCGATAATTTGCAGGAGCAATTGGACAAAAAAGCTACAGCTGAAGACTTGAATAGCAAAGTAAGCGCATTGGAAAGTGAAATTGCTGCTGCTAAGTCAAGTGCAGAAGATGCAGCGAAAAAAGCTCAAGAAGCTTTAGATAAAGCTACAGGAGCTGGTACTGTTACAGATGCTGACTTGGAAGCTCTAAAAACTGATTTAGAAGCTAAAATAGCTAAGTTAGCAGCTTTAAAAGATGTTGAGGAACAAATTGCCAACCTTAAATCTGAACTGACCAATGCTATTGCAGGTAAAGCAAGTCAAGAAGAATTGAAGGCTCTTGCAGAAAAGGTGGCTAAATTACAAAATGAGGCATTAAATCTGATCGGCCGTCAATTGACTAGTTTAGTGTTTAAGCCTGATTTCTATTATCAAGGTATTGAAGCTATGTCTGCGTCTACATTTGCGTATAAGGCTTTGACATTGAAAGTTGTTAATGCTGATGCGGATTTTTCTAAAGATGCGGCAACAATTGCAACTACGCAGTCTTATTTGACTCCAGGATTGACTGCAGATTATCACATGAATCCGTCTACTGTAGATATAAATAATATCGCAGAACTGACATTTATCTCCGATGATAAGAAATACACTAAAGCTGCAGGTGCAGTAGTGAAAGCTGAAGTTATTGGTAAAAGCTTAGCTCCAAACCAACCAGGTGTTTTGAGAGTAAAAGCAAAATTGACTGACGGTAGCATTAAAGACATTGACAAAGATGGACTCGTAACAGTATTGGCTTTGCAAGCTCATTATAAAGATGCCAAAGTAGATACTATAATTACTTCTGATTACGCTGCTGTAAAAGCGCAAGAAATCAAAGATTTAGTATTGGCAAACGCAAAAGTACAACCTAATCATGCTGACGGAGAAGGTCACTTGTATACGACTGCAGCTGAAGCTATTCAGAATGAACCTCAAATTCAAGTTGCATGGAACAGCGAAGGTGTAGATGTTGCTGAATATATTCAAACACACTATACAACAACTACCAATCAAGATATCGCTTGGGATAAAAATGCAAATGAAGGTCTTGTTGAGAAAGATGGTTTCAAGTATATTTATGAATTGGTAGGTTATTTTGCCGGACAAAATGAGACTTCAGAAAGTGCCCATGCAAATTGGAAGGGTGCTATATTGAGACCTCAAATAACCAAAGGTGGTAAGCAACAGGCATTTGGTGCTGAACAAAGCAAAGCAACCATAGGTCGTATGCCGTTGATTCGTGTCATCTTGAAAGATACTGTACAGAACCAAAATGTAGCCGTTGGTTATATTAAAGCTGAAATTACAACAACTCCGGAAGAGAATGAAATTACTGTTATTGATCCGTTCAACTTTACTGAAGGATATACCGTTAATTGCTCTCAAGATAATTTGATTAAGAAATTAACTTGGGATCAAGTGGAAGAACAAATTTTAGCTAAACTTGATATTTCTAAGGAAGAGTTTGAAAATACTTATAAACTTGACGCTACGGATAGCGATGCAAAGCAATTCACTGGGGCAAGTGCAGATGCAGTAGAAGTTGCGAAGAAGATTGGGGTAGTTTCTAAAACAACTGCTGATACGGAAGGCCATATGACAGAAGTATTGCAGTGGACAATAGGAGCTAATGACGCTTATGAACTTTTCACAGAAAAAGCAAGTATAAATGCTGTCGTTCGTTTTGTTAAGGAGAATAGCAATAAAACTGCACACTATGTGTATGTAACATTCAACTGGACACCGAGTCCACGCAATGTTACTCCAGCCGGTACTATTGCCAATACTACAAAACTTGACTATGCTTGGTTTGCAAGTGGTAGTACAGAAGCTAAGAGCGGTTATGATGAAATCCATCAGAACGTAAAAGTACCCAATAAGGGTGAAGGCGCAGATAAGTGTACTTATGTAAATGACCTTTTGAATGTATTTGAAGGCAATAAGGTTACTATCAGTGGAGTAGATGCAGTTTATGCAGATTTCCAAGATAATAAATTAACTAAAACATTCCAGTTCGTTACTCCGCGCATAAAGGATGTTTATGGCGTTTCTAAACATAACAAGTACAGATTATCTGTTTCTACGGATGGATTAACTTTATCTGCAACTAAGCTGGAGAACAATCAACCAACCGGAGCTTCTCAAAAGATAGCAGTAATTAGCAATTCTGCTGTGACATATCAAGAAACTGATTACGCAAAAGATATCTTGAACTATGCTGGTCGCACTGAAATGAAAGATGGTGAAACTCTTTGCGGTCGTGTTAAAGTTGTTGCAACAAACGAATGCAAAAAGGACTTGAAATTGAGCAATTATGAATTTGATGTGAAATTTATACGCCCTATTAATGTAACTTCTAAGGATAATGAAGGCTTGAAAGATGCTATTAATGACGGTGACAAGCTTGACTTCAGCAAGGTATTAGCATTTACGGACTGGCGTAATAACAAGGAACAAAATGAGTTCAGTCCGGAAGGATATAACTACTATACTTACTATGGAGTTGAGAAGATTGAAGTAGATGAAGCTAATATCACAACTAATTTGAATGGTGGAACATTGGGTGAAACATTGTTGAGCTCTAAGAGTAATAATATCGAAATAACATATACTCCGTCTACAGAGCCTATTGATGGTACACATATGGGTATTCTAAACTATAAGAACAATGGTAATGAAGTTGGTAACTACCAAATTCAAGTTCCTGTAAAAGTAACTTATAAATGGGGTGTTATTGAAGTTAATATTGTTATTGATGTTCACGGAACTGTCTAATCATTAGATTAAATAGAAATCTCCAATAGAAAGAGTGCCTTCAAAAGAGGGCACTCTTTTTAATCTATAAAGACGTCTACATATTGAAATTATGTGGTCAGTTCACTTGGAGTGAAGTGAAGAAGCTATTTCTCTTTCATTTTTTCGCTATATATTTTAATATAGCTCCAGCCTATTGATACCAATCATAATAATATGCCCCCAAAATCACCTAACAAAAATAGATAAAAGAATGAAAACGATAAAGTCTTTAAGTATACTGTTGTATGTACTTGTTTTGATGACAGCTTGTAAACAAGAAAAGAAAAGAGTAGAAAGTATTGCCCCCAAAACATCCTCTATCATGGTACTCTCACAGCGAGATACAGCAACTGTGACTGAGCTTGTAAACCGATTCATGACTTTAGCTCAAAATAAAGAGTATGCCGAAGCTGTAGCCATGCTATACAAAATGGATGCTAAAATACCTAATCAAGCACCAGAACCTTTAGATAATGAAGACATGCAACATATTAAAACATTATTTGAACTCTTTCCTATCTATAGATATAAAATTGATAATATACAATTTAAAGAAGCCGAAGATAATGAAGTAAGATGCACCGTTTACTTTACCGAAACTAGAAAGACCAATTGGTACTTTAAACCAGTACGCTATCTAGGGAATTGGAAATTATGCATGAAAGATTCAGGAATGGGTGATAAAGCCATCTGATAAACTTTTCAATTCCCATCAAAAACGCAAGAAAGGCCCTCCTTTTTGTAGGAGAGCCTTTCTTATATTATATTCCACAAATCGTTTTACTACATTTAGAAGAGATACGCCGCAGACACCTGCCAAGTCTTATTCTTGGCACCGATGGCATCACCCGCATTCTTCCACGTAAATGAGTCGCCCATCGGGAGCTGATAGGTCACGCCAACCTGGAGATGCTTCAGCAGCTTCACACCGGCACCCAGATTAAGTGCCACTTGAGCCTTCTTGCGGTCTACGTAATCCTTCTTCTTGAAGTCGAAGAAGAAATCGGGACCGGCAGCTATATAAATACCCAACAAGCTACCCAAGCCAATGGTATATTTCAGATTTACGGGTACTTCCAGTCCTGTTTGCTTCACCTCGTCCTTGCCGCGCTGAGAGAACAGCAAAGCACCATCAACACCCAAGCCTACAATGGGAATGGTAAACTCAGCCATCGGACCAATAAAGAAACCGGTAGAATTATCCTTGTTTCCCTTATATCCGCCATCCCAATCTATTTTCGTCATATTCACACCACCCTTAACACCCCACTTCAATAGTTGGGCCTGGGCAGGCATAGCCATAAACATACAGCATACAGCTATCACGAAAGCACTAAAAATCTTTTTCATAATCAATTGTGTTTAATATTACGGGACAAATATATGCAAATTCTTCCTAAAGAAACAACGTATGTTAGCATTTGTTCATTTACGAGAACAATGAATCACAAAACGCATTACCTTTGCAACCTGAATCAAAGAAAGATACCACACAGATAAAATAAAAAGCTATGATAAAAATCAGAAAGACGCAACCCACAGACATTGCAATCCTTATGGACATCTTTGAACAAGCGAAGCACATCATGCGGAAAGACGGAAATATGCTGCAGTGGAGAGGCAACTACCCTTCCAGGGAAATCGTCATAGCAGACATCGAACAAGGAAACAGCTATGTGTGCACCGACGATACCGAAGAAATTATCGGAACCTTCGCCTTTATCCGTGGAAACGACCCCACATATACGCATATCTATGAAGGAAAATGGGTGGAAGATACGCTTCCTTACGGCGTCATTCACCGGCTGGCAAGTACAGAACACAGCAAAGGAGTGGCCAATGCCTGCCTGCAATGGTGCTACGAACAAATACCCAACCTACGTGCAGATACCCACCGGGACAATCATATCCTGCAATACATACTGAAGAAGCACGGATTCAAATATTGCGGCATCATCCTTCTGGCCAATGGAGACGAACGGCTGGCATTCCAAAAAGTAGAAGGATAGACAAGGAAACCACGAATCTTTCATTTAAAGGAGTTATCAGCCGACAAGTCGGCTTAGGAGTTAAAGCCAATACTCGTGCGTATGTATTCACAGAAGTATCGGCTTTAACTTCTTCAACTCCTGACGGAGCGGAGCGAAGTGATAACTCCTCCAATTCCTTTAAATGAAAGAACCGGGCAAGAAAACTCAAATAATCATAACCCTTCAAACATTATCTGCCATATAATTGTATATATAGCAGGTTTCCACAATGTTGTGGAAAACAAAAACAAGATAACATATGAAGGATTATAAACGTATGACAGTCGGCGAAATCGTAGCCGACAACTTCAACAATGCCGGGATATTTGATAAATATGGCATTGATTTCTGCTGCCATGGTTCCGCACTGCTTCCCGAAGCCAGTAAAACTGCCGGAGCCGATATGGAGAAGGTGATAGAAGAAATAGAGCATCTGGCTCCGACAACCTCCGAAAATATTGATTTCAAGAGTTGGCCTCTGGACTTATTGGTGGACTATATTCTCAAAATCCACCACCGTAATATCCGTACACAAGGTCCCGAGATTGAAGAACTGCTGGATAAAATATGTCGCGTACACGGTGAAAAACATCCGTCACTCTACAATGTGCAGGCTCTCTTTCATGATTCCCTCTCCGACCTCAATGCCCATCTCGACAAAGAGGAACTGGTACTGTTTCCCTACATCTATGAGATGGTAAAGGCTAAGCTGGAAAATACTCCCCTGCCCGAATTCCACTGTGGAAGCATCGAAGCTCCCATATCCGTCATGATGGCAGAACATGACATTGAAGGAGAACGCTATCGCCACATAGAGCATCTGACCAACGGCTATACAGCTCCAGAAGATGCCTGCAACAGTTACCGCCTCGTACTCCAACAGCTTAAAGCATTTGAAGAGGCCTTGCACCAGCACATCCATCTAGAAAATAATATCGTTTTCCCACGCTCCATCAAAATGGAAGCAAAATTAAGAGAACAGCCATGACACAAATCAGAATCAAACGGGTATATGAAGAACCCGATGCAACAGACGGCTACCGTGTATTGGTGGACCGGCTGTGGCCTCGCGGCATAAAAAAGGAACATCTGAAATACGATGTCTGGGAAAAGGATATTACCCCTTCACCTGAATTAAGAAAATGGTTTCACGAAGACCAAGCGGAACACTGGGAGGGGTTTGCAGCCATGTATCGCAAGGAACTGGAAAATTCGGAAGCCGCCCTTAGGTTCATTGACACCATAAAACACCACCATACCATAACCTTACTATATGCTTCCAAAGCACCGATATACAACCATGCACGCATCCTGCAACGGTTTCTGCAGGAGCACTTAGACTAATTACTCACAATCTTTACAGTAAAAGCAAAGATGAACTGTAACTCTGGAAAGGCTGTTCAACGAATTGGTGCTACAAGGACACAAACTTCTTTTTCAAGTCGTCCACTCCCATTCCCGTAAAATAATCCTCGATAAAGTCCCAGCGCTGTTCATCCGTCAGCTTATCTGTTCCGAAGAAGAAAGAGAACAAGTCAATCTGCTCCTGGAATATCTGCTCGTTGGTATCCAGAATCAGATTGCGGTAATCATCGCCAAGCGCAAGTTCCTGCAGAGTTTCGGGGTCATTGAAACGGACAAATACGCAAGGCGTACCGCCACCCTCCACACTGAACGAAAGGCAGCCGAGCATAGAAAGCAGATTAAGCAGCATATTCAAGTCCGAGAAAGGAGTGCAATAAAACAGCAGGCGGTCTCCCTTACTACCCACCATACGTTGGCTAAACAGTTTTTGATAGCGCGACAAAAGCAAATCAAAGCCTTTGGTCACCGTAAAAGAGAGTTCATTGGAGTCCTTCTTTTTCACGCTACTGATATAGCTCACACTGCGGCCTTCCTCCGTGCGGCTCTCCAGCAGGGAACCGATAAAGCGTTTGGCGGAGCGCACGTCCATGTCATGCTCGGCAAAAACAGCCCGCAGTTCTTCTTCATCAAAACGTCCTTTCGACTTTATCAATGACGTTTTCAGCATCGTTGTCAGGCTCTTGAACAAGGCATCCATCCGCTCACGGATGACAGTGGCATCTTCCTTCAACAACACCTCATGCTTGCCTACAGACACGGCACGGGCTCCCTCCCACAACGTTCCATTATTCAGTTTCTGTTTGAATTCCTTGTAGCCAAGCTCAGGGAAACGCTCTTCCCAAAGCGCTTCCAGACGTGCGACGTAAACCCCGTCCTCCCCTTCTACCTTTGTCAGATAGCTATGGAATTCACGGGCAAAGACATCACCCGTCTTGTCCTGGACATATCCTTCGGTCAACAGATTCTTGGGGCTGATTTCAAGCAGATGCCTTCCATAACGCTGCATCAAATCGTCTTCCAGCCAAAGCAAGGCGGTCTTGATGAGCTGTCCCAACTCTGCTTCATACTCCAGCTTGTTCTTTGTACGCGGCAGTTTCACCACAAACTCAAAATCGGACAAAGACACCATGATTTCCGGTTTTTCCCCTTTCATGCGGTACACTTCCATGAGCTTTCTCAGAATAAGCACCAACTGTTCCTGGGCAATATTCCCCGTCTGATGCAGACGCTTCATATAATAGAAGTCACGCTCATGGTAGTCGGTAGCGGCAATACCCTGTATCTCCGTATCACGCGCGGCACGCCCTATCTCCTGAATATAGTCGACAAACGTACTGGATGGCGCCACATGGTATACACGGTCTATATCACTGATGTCCACTCCCATACCAAAGGCTTTCGTAGCCACAATCAGTTTCTTGGTTCCTTCCTTGAACTCCTGCACAATGGCAGCTTTCTGTTCCTTGTCCTTCTTGCCATAATAGGAAGCCACCAGACGCCAGTCTACCGGCTTCACCCACGTCTTAAGACGCATGTCGATGCCACCCGCAAAAGGATAATAGAGCAATGTCTTGTGCCCGTCCAGGAAGTCCTCGACCCGCGCAGCCACCACGCGCTGCTTTGCCTTGTCGTATGTCTCCCCATCCTCCATCTCCATCTGACGGATGTCAAAGCTAATATTCCGGCGCTTCACTGTACCTACATAAAGCACGCAAGGCTCCATCTGCAAGGAACGAATAGTCTCGAATATCATATCATTACCTCCTTTCGGGTTCCAGACAGCCGTAGCAGTCAATGCAAACAACGGGAAATTATAGCCGAGAGTCTGTTTCAAAGCAGTCAGGTAGCGCCCCAAGAACCAATAGTCCACGCGGAACTCCTTGCCCCACGTAGTGACCGTATGCGCCTCATCGACCACCACCAGACCGATGCGGCGCTCGCCTACAAAATGCTTAATGTCGTAAGAGAGAAGCAATTCCGGCGAGAGATAGAACAAATCAATCTCCCCCTCACGCACCTGCCGGTAAACCTCCATCTTCTGTTCCGGCGATAAATCGGACGAGGCGTATGCCACACGCATATACCCCAGCTCTTGCAGACTTTCCACCTGGTCTACAATCAACGCCTTCAAAGGGGAAACCACAATGGTAAGCAGATTATACTCCTTCCCCAGATAGATGGCAGGAAGCTGGAACAACAAAGATTTTCCGGAGCCGGTAGGGGCAGTCAGCAAGATATTGTCTACCTGCGTTTCACCTTTCCAAGCCTTTTCAGCCTCCAGTATAACGTTCTCTATCAGCTGTCCCTGCGAAATGCAGAGTTTCTCTTTTCCCTTGGACAAGTCATCGTAAATCTCAAGATTACGAAACTGTTCGTAGCCGTAAGTCTCCTTTAAAATCGTGTTTATGGTTTCGCGGCAGTTTTCAGGCAGATGCCTTTCCTTCAAATCCGGTAACCGGCGTGTTGTTGCTTCTTGTACATTCATTATTATTGTAGTGTGGGGGTATTAAAAAGAAAAGAAGTAATTCTTCAACCATAGTTATCGGTTTTGGAATTACTTCTCCCTATGTTTCAAAATATTACCAGACATACCGGTAAGTTTTTTCTTTCAAAGCGTATCAATATTCCTCCTCGTTAAAGAAAAAGTCCTCTTTGCTGGGATAATCGGGCCAAATATCTTCTATGCTTTCATAAATCTCGCCTTCATCTTCCATTTCCTGCAGATTCTCAATCACTTCAAGCGGAGCACCCGAACGCATGGCATAATCTATCAATTCATCCTTAGTTGCCGGCCAAGGAGCATCTTCCAATTTAGATGCTAATTCCAATGTCCAATACATAGTCTCTAGTATTAAAATTGTGAATATTAAGTCCTATTTCTATTTTTCGGCAAAAGTATAACAATTTATTTCACTTGCAACTATTATTCCAAAATATTTCACCTTTTTTGTCGTCTTGATTCATTTTACGGGAAAGAACGAACAAATAATCAGACAAGCGGTTCACGTAAGCCAGTAATTCCGAAGCGATTTCCACTTGTTCGGCCAGAGCAAGAATCCGACGCTCTGCACGACGGCAAACCGTACGGCAAACGTGGCAGAGTGCCGCACCGCGACTTCCGCCGGGAAGAATAAAGGCTGAAAGAGGAGGCAAAAGAGTATCCAAACGGTCTATCTCCCGCTCCACCATTTCCACCTGCTCCGAGCTGATGATACTGGCTTCTTTCAGCTCCATTTTCTCCCGGTCTGTGGCCAGATGAGAGCCTACGGCAAAAAGTCTGTCTTGCACTTGCTGCAGAAAATCTTTATCCTTTCCGTCAAGCAGGTACGTGATGAGAAGACCCAGATTGGAATTTAGCTCATCTACCGTACCGTATGCCTCAAGGCGGATATGCGTTTTAGGTACACGGGTTCCGCCTACAAGAGAGGTGGTTCCTTTATCTCCGGTTTTGGTGTATATCTTCATAAGGAATTAATGTTTAGGGGTTAGGGATTAATGTTTAGCAGCCAGTAAGTGGAGCTAAGCACTAATCACTAACCGCTAATCACTATTGAAACGCCTAAAGATAATCAAAAGTTGACAATATAGTCTTGTTTTATCTTTGTTTTATCGAAGAATATGATACCAAGGTCATAAAGGTCGAACGTAATGCCCGCCCGTCCGTCCTGCTTCATGCGCTTCCAGAGGGCAAACATCTGCGGAGTGTAACGGATACCTTCAATTACAAAAACAGACTTTCCCCTGGTACGGGTGGAACAGATGCGGAAGACCTCCTCTACAAAATCGGGATGACGATAATCGTGCAAATAAAGGAAATCAACGGGAACGCCACTCTCCAGAAAGAGCTCGGAAAGGTCGGAAGCCGAAGTATAATCTGCTCCCTCCTTCCCCGCTTTCAGATAGAGGGCAGAAGCGGCAAGCGTACCGGCATCTACAATGGTCTCCGGCTGGGTATAGTTTACCAGACGGAACAGAAGGCGTTTTACTTTCTTCGATTCGTACTTCCAACGTTTATCTTTCTCCAGCTCCAGTTGCTTCTGTGCCTTGGCCAGCTCTTCATATTTATAATAAGCCGTACTTTCGTAAATTACATGCGTAATCAGGTTAAAGGCAAAAGGAGAATGTACACCGTAGCCGCAACGGTGCCGGAAACGGTACAGCCAGATAAAAGGCCGTTTTAGAGTAAGCAAAATACGATTCATTATTTTAATGCGCTAATGTACCTTCGAAAGTCACCCCTTCACCCGAAGAATAATTCTCCGTAACAGTCAGGAGTACCTTGTTATCCTCAAAGCAGAGCGTAAGCCCAAGAGCGCTTATCCAGTTGACATAATGTACTTTCAGTTGCAAAGCATCAGGTGACGCCCACGCATAACTGCCTGCCACCTGGAAAGGGCCTTCTATACCCTTAAAACGCCCCTTTGCAGCAACCGAATACGGAGGATAGCCATCAATTGCCGCTTTCGACCATTGCTTATAGCCAAACGGAAGACTGTATGTCTTTCCGTCTTTCTCCACCACAGTCATCACTACTTCTTGCTGCTTGAATTGCAGTTCGATGGATTGCCATCCGTATTTGTTCTCTCCGAGCAGGATGCGCTTGCCTGCGTATTTCTGTGAAAGGGAGGAAGCAGCCTTTCCTTGCACCAACGGCAGTTGATAAGAACGCTGTTTCTTCTGCAGGCGCTTGTAGTCCTTACCGGGCACTAATGCCTGGTCACCTGTCTCCGGCAACAAGCGGTTCCAGACCAGACGACGCTGCCGACGACCGTCTATCAATGTACATTCGGTAATGACCACTACCATATCCTTATCCGGAACAATCAGAATGTATTGTCCCAAAGCCCCGTCAGCACGTACAGCACCCGGATATTCGCAAAGCCACATCTGATAGCCATAATCTCCTATCTGTCTGGTCATCATCTGCTCCACCCAGGAAGCCGGAAGCAACTGCCTGCCTTCCCAAACACCCCGGTTCAGCAGCAGCAATCCGAATTTTGCCAATGACTCGCTCTGGATATGCAGTCCCCAGCCACCGGTATTGATGCCTTCAGGGCTTATCTCCCACGCAACGTCCGTGATATGCATCGGGATGAAAAGCTTCTGCTTCAGATAATCCAGCAAGGTCATGCCCGTCACCTTCTGCACAATGGCAGAAAGCATATAGGTACTAATCGAATCATATTCAAACTTCTTGCCCGGAGTTTTCACCGGTTTGGCAAGGAAGGTACGTATCCAGTCGGGAGTGAGGTTGCGCATATTCCAGTCGGGAGTGACACCCGATGTCATGGTAAGCAGGTCACGGACAGTCATGTCTGCCAGATTAGTGGAAACCGAATCCGGAAGAAGCTCCGGGAAGAAAGCACCGACGCGGTCTGTCAAACGCAAGCGGTTGTCCGCAATGGCAAGTCCTACGGCAGCCCCGACAAAGGTTTTGGAGCAGGAATACATGGTATGGCGATATTCCGGCGCGAACGGAGCCGGATAGATTTCTCCGATGACCTTGCCGTGACGCACCACCACCACGCTGTGGATGTCTGTTTTCGGCAATGCCATCAGTGAATCAAACAAGGCAGTGACAGCCTTGGAAGGGACTCCTTCTGCCTCGGGTGTGGAACGTGGCAACTCATTGATTTGTGCATGAACTGCCAACGCTCCCAGCAAGCCGAGAAACAAGAAGAAAAAACGTACTCTATTTTTCATAATTATCTAAGATATTTGTTCTACATGCACTGCAAATGTACAGCATTCGGACGCGAAAGACAAATAACTTGATAATTTTGTCGGAGGGGAACGTTCCTATAAGAAATGTATGGTCACCGCCTCTCCCTTGTTCAAATCCAACGGAAATGCCGGTTCTTTGTAAGTATGCGTACGTCCTCCTATCTTCACTTGGGCACGAACGGCGCCTGCGGGCATCTTTAGGATGAATTTACCCGGAACAAGAGCGGTAACAACAGCCCTCGTTGCCCGTCCATCCTTCCAGTCCAGGTCTATGGAAGCACCGCCGCGTACGCGCATTCCACGGAAGTTACCGGTAGTCCAGCTATCCGGCAGGGCAGGAAGCAGATGGATAAAGCCTTCATGACTTTGCAGCAGCATTTCGCCGACTCCCGCCGCGCCACCGTAGTTGCCATCAATCTGGAAAGGAGGATGCGAACAGAACAAATTAGGGAAAGTGCCGCTACCATGACCTCCCGTCGCAGCATCGACAGCAGGATGCAGCAAACTCTTGAAAAGTTTCCAAGCACGGTTTCCGTCACCCAAACGAGCCCAGAAGTTTATCTTCCAAGCACGGCTCCAACCGGTACCCTCATCTCCACGACGGTTCAAGGTCATCCGGCAGGCTTCGGCAAGCTCGGGGGTGGACTCCGGCGAAATCAAGTTTCCCGGATGCAGGCCGTAGAGATGGGAAACGTGGCGGTGGTGCACATCCACTTCCTTATAATCTTCCAGCCATTCTTGCAAGTATCCTTCCTTACTGATTTGCATGGGCGGAAACTTCTTCAGGTCTGCCTCAAGCTTCGCCACATAGTCCGCATCACAATCCAGCAGGCGGGCGGCGGCAATGACATTGGTATAAAGCTCGGTGAGCAGTTGCACATCCATAGTGGGACCCATACAGATGCTGACGGGAGTCACGCTGTCACCCGGCACATAGAAACTATTTTCCGGAGAAGAAGTGGGGGCAGTTACCAGCCAGCCATGAGAAGGCTCCTGCACGGTGGTGGAACTAAAGAACCGGGCGGCACCTTTCAAGACGGGATAAATACGACGCAGATAATCCCTGTCTTGCGTATACAGATAGTGTTCCCACAGATGGGCACACAGCCACGCACCACCGGTATTGGTCGCTCCCCAGGAAGGATGTTCACCGGGAGCGGTGTAATTCCATACATTGGTCATCATGTGGAGCACCCAGCCATCTGCCTCATCGCCATAGAAAGTACGCGCACTTGCTTCTCCCGAAGGGACAAGGCGCTCCATCAACGTTGTCAACGGCTGATAGAGTTCGGAAAGTCCGGCTTGCTCCAAGGGCCAGTGGTTCATCTGGATATTGATGTTCGTATGGTAGTCCCCGTTCCAGGGAGTCGATACTCCATTTGTCCAGAGTCCTTGCAGATTGGGCGGCAGACTGCCGGGACGGGTACTGCTGATAAGCAGATAGCGTCCGTAGTTATAGTACAGAGCAGCCAATGCCGGCGACTCCTGCTGTGTGAAGCGGAGGATGCGCTCGTTCGTCGGGAGCGTATCATCCGGCGTGGCAGGAAGCGTCAAGGAAACACGGTCGTAGAGGAAACGGTGGGCAGTGACATGGTTGGATAATGAAGAATGGAGAATGGAACATGGAGAATTAGCGGGGGTGGTGAAAGGACGGAGCAAGCTGTCGCAGACTTCCGCATAGCGTTCGCCCGGGAAGTCGGTACCGGCAGCGGCATAGGAGGTAGCGGCAGAAAGTATCAACCAGGCTTCCTGCCCGTTCTTCAAGCAGATACCATTTTCCGGGCTGACAGATGATTCACCACCGTTCTGCACGAGTTGCATCGCCACACGGTATTTCATACCGTCCAAACCGGGTTTACCGCTTTCCAACATGCCGTCCATCAAAAGGGTGTTCCCTTGGACAGTCACCAGGCTATGTTCTGCACGGCTCAAACGGGCAGAGAAGTTCAGAGTCCCTTCACGTCCGGCAACCAGATGAATCAGCATGACATCACGGTCACGGGAAACAAAATACTCACGGCGGTAATCGACATCTTCCAGCCTAAAAGCCGTGTATGCCACCGCATCGCGTAAGTTGAGCCAACGGCGATAGTTGTTTAATGGAGAATTGAGAATGGATAATGAAGAATTGTAGGTAAAATCTATATCCAAATCACCCAATACCTGATAGGTTCCATATCTCCCGTCAGTCTCCTGCTTCTTCGGAACGAAACTGCTGTACATCAGCTCCTGTGCTTCGCGGTTCTTTCCCTCAAACAGCAGTTGCCGGATGGCAGGCAGACTCTTCGAGGCATCCGGATTACTATAATCCGCCTCCATTCCGCTCCATAATGATATTTCATTCAGCACAATGTGCTCACGGAGAATGCCCCCGTCGGGCATCATGCCCAAGCGTCCGTTGCCCAAAGGAAGAGTCTCCTCCCAGATAGCGGCGGGCGATGTATAGTATAGCTGATGATTACAACTGTCGGCAGGGGTATCGGCAGCACGAAGCAGCAACGAGGCTGCAAGCAGAAATAGAGTGGCAAGTGTCTTCATATTGTTTTTTGATTCTGATTTCAGGCTACAAACTTACCGCATACATTTTGCAACATTACTGCATACACTTTGCAGCATTGCTGCATACCTTTTGCAGTGACGCTGCAAAGCAATTGCAGTAGCGCTGCAAAAGGTATGCAGTACCACTGCAAAATAGTTGCACTGATTTTGCAGTGGTTACGCACTGATTATAAGATTATTGCATTTCGAACGGAACTACACCACGGACGTCGGCAGACGAAGCGCAAACGTATGCCTTGAACTTGCCCGGTTCGTACTTCCAGGCTGCGGAAGCCTCATCGTAGAACTTCAAATCATCCGGAGTAAGGGTGAAAGTCACGTTCTTCTCCTCTCCCGGCGCCAAAGCGACCTTTGCAAAATGCTTCAACTCCTTTACAGGACGAAGCACACTGCATTTATCATCGCCTATATAAAGCTGTACAATCTCTTTTCCGGCCACGCTACCCGTATTCTTCACGGCAACCGTCAGCGTCAGCGTACCGTCGGCAGCCATGGCCTTGGCAGAAGCCACCGGTTTGCCATATGTAAAGGTAGTATAGCTCAAGCCATGACCGAAGGGGAAGAGTGCCGGAACCTTCTTGGTGTCGTGCCAACGATAGCCCACCAGAATATCTTCCTTATACTCCTGCTTAATGCTGTCGCCCGGATAACTGAGTTCATCAAAAGCATGTGCACCGCAATCCGTCAACTTGGCAGGGAAAGAGAAGGGCAACTTTCCGCTTGGATTCACCGCACCACTCAGGATGTCAGCCAGAGACTTGCCACCCATGGAGCCTAAATACCAACCTTGCACAATGGCAGGAACCCGGGATACCCACGGCATTTCCACCGCATTACCGCTGAGAAGCACCAGAACGAGATTCTTGTTTACACCCAGCAAAGCTTCAATCAGTTCATCCTGCCCGAAAGGCAAGCCGTATTCCAGACGGTCGCCGCCTTCACAATCCTGGAAGTGGTTCTTGTTCAATCCGCCTACCAGTACCACCAAGTCTGCCTTTTTCGCCATTTCCACGGCTTCTGCACGGAGTGAGTCTACCACATTCTGCGGAATTTCATCTGCACGGCCGTACATCGGACGACCGGCGGCATAGCCTTTCGCATAGGCTACCTTATCACCATAAACGGCACGCAAGCCATCCAGCGGAGATACCATATCCTTCACTTTCAGTTCGGAAGAGCCTCCTCCCTGATTCAGCAAGCGTACGGCATTATCGCCCACCACCAGGATATTCTGATACTTGGCTGCATCAATCGGCAGCAACGGGGCACCTTTCTTTACCACCGGAGCATTCTTCAACAGCACAATGCCCTCATTGCCTATCTCGCGGGCAGCGGCATAATGCTCTTCCGTAGCTACCGAACCATAGGGTTTCTGACGGTTCATCGCCGTACGGAATATCAGACGAAGAATGCGGGAAGCCTTGTCGTCTATCGTAGACATCGGCACTTTGCCATCCTTCAACATCTGGAGGTAAGGGCTGGCAAGGTAATAATCGTTATAGGTAAATACACTCTCGGACGTCAGACCGTTGGTGTAAGACCCCATTTCAATATCCAGACCGTTGACGGCAGCTTCATAGGTGTCGTGGGCACCGCCCCAGTCGGTAATGACACAGCCGTCGAACTTCCAGTCATCTTTCAGAATCTTGTTCAGTGTGAAATCGTTATGGCAGGCGTGCTGGCCGCGAATCTTATTGTAAGCGCCCATAATGCTCCAAGCACCTCCCTCTTCTACTGCAGCCTTGAATGCCGGCAGATAGATTTCATACAGAACACGGTCGCTAAGATTCACATCAATATGTCCGCGCCACAGTTCCTGGTTGTTCAGCGCATAGTGCTTGACACAAGCTGCCACTCCGTTCTTCTGCAACTCCTGGATGTAAGGTACGCACATCACACTGGCCAGATAAGGGTCCTCGCCCATATATTCAAAATTACGCCCGTTCATCGGAGTGCGGTAGATGTTGACGCCGGGGCCCAGCAACACATCCTTTTCACGATAGCGCGCTTCCTCACCGATGGCCTTGCCATACTTGGCAGACATGTCCGGATTCCAGGTAGCGGCCAGACAAGTCAAGGCCGGGAAAGCGGTAATGCTGTCATTGGTCCAGTTGGCATATCCCCAGTCATTCCAGTTGATTTCGGCACGGACACCGTGAGGGCCGTCGCTCATCCAAAGCTCGGGAATGCCGAGCCGCGGAACACCCGCACTGCTGAATTTACTCTGCGCATGGCAAAGGGCTACCTTCTCTTCCAGTGTCATCCGGCTGAGAGCATCCTTTACACGTGCTTCAATAGGTTGTGCATCGTCCATATAGACCGGTGTCTGTGCAGACACGGTACTGATGGAGCATGTCAATAATAGGGTTGCTAAAAATTTATTCTTCATATCTTAATTGGCACATTAAATTATCATTTAATTTTAATCGTTGTCGTCGCCTTCTCCAGTCCATCAGCCGTAGCCGTCACCTTGACACCACCCGGTTCACCGTTGTTCTGCAGTACCACCAGGCACTTCCCGTAGAAAGCCTTGCGGTGGTTGTCCTTGAACTTCTCCATAGAAATAGGGCTTCCGTTGTCCACTCCGGCTATGAAGCCGGCACCTTCTACGGCAAAGGTCACATCGTTTTCGGCATTCGGACACAAATTTCCATCTTTGTCCAGAATCTCAACCGTAATGAAACTCAAGTCTTTGCCATCTGCCTGAATGGTACTGCGGTCAGGGCTGAGACGAATCTGTGCAGGTTCACCCGCTGTCCGGATTTCCTGCTCGGCCACAGTCTTTCCTTCCTTGCGGGAAACAGCCTTTACCGTACCCGGCTCATACTTCACGCGCCACATGACGTGGAAATCGTCTTTTCCCTTGTTGCGCACACCCTGCGACTTTCCATTCACGAAAAGCTCCACTTCGTCGGCATTGTTATAATATGCCCACAAATCTATGTCTTGTCCCTCCGTCCAATTCCAATGTGGGAAAAGATGCAACACCGCCTTGTCCGGACGCCACTCGGACTGATACATATAGTAGACGTCCTTCGGGAAGCCAGCCAAGTCGATAATGCCAAAGTAAGAGCTGCGTGCCGGCCAACCGTAAGGAGTAGGCTCACCGATATAATCGAAGCCCGTCCAGACGTATTGTCCACTGATAAAGTCGTTGTTCTTCACATGACGCATAGTACCTTCGTGACGGTTGCCCCAAGGAACATGACAGTTGTCGTAGGAGGAGCAAGAGAACGAGGCATCATAGAAAGGCTTGTCCCAACGTTCGGGCCAGACAAACATCGAATCACTCGGCATTCGGTAGTAACCGCGTGTCATCAGGCCGGAAACACTTTCCGTCACGATGAACGGCTTGCCGGGGAAGTTCTCGGGAACACCTGCAAACCAGTCGTCATGGTAATTGAAGCCGATAATATCAAGCGCACCGGAACGGAACAAATGATTGTTCGGGTTCGGCTCGTTGCAGCCTGCCGTCACGGGGCGCGTGGCATCGAGCTTTCTCACCATATCCGCCAGTTTCTTTGTCAGCAGTGAGTTGACGGACATTTCTCCGTCCTTTGCCAGCATATCCGCACTGTGGCCGAAGTTCAAGACCAGGTTGGCCTCTTCCAGACTCAAGGTGTCGGCTTTGGCATCCGTCCACTGCTCCAGCACTTCGTTGCCGATGCTCCACATAAAGATGGAAGGATGATTGCGGTCACGCACGATAAGGTCAGTCAAATCGCGTTCGTGCCATTCGTTGAAATAGCGTGAATAATCGTGGCGGGTCTTTTTCTTGCGCCACATATCAAAGGTTTCGTTCATCACGATGAAGCCCATACGGTCGCAAAGGTCGAGCAACTCCGGTGCGGGAGGATTATGGGAGCAGCGGATGCCGTTGCAACCCATTTCTTTCAGAATCTCCAACTGGCGCTCGATGGCGCGCGTATTCACCGCAGCTCCCAGGCAACCCAAGTCATGATGCATGCAGACACCATTTATCTTCACTTGTTCACCATTCAGGATAAATCCTTTTTGTGCATCGAAGCGGAAAGTACGGATGCCGGTAGGAGTATAGTAACGGTCGAGTACCTCGCCGGTCTGCTTATCCTTGAGGATGCTTTCTACCCTATACATATAGGGCGTATCAATACTCCAAAGACGGGGATTCTTCAAGTGTATCTCCTGCTCCACTTCTGCCGGAGTAAGAGGCATCAACTGCGCTTCCGACACAGCCTCACCCACCGCATTGCCGTCAGCATCCACTAACCGGGATTGCAGGACGACATCGGCCATCTGTGCTTCTGCATCGTACTGTAGTTTGGTGCGTATCTTCAACTGGGCACTGTTCTTCGACACATCTTCTGCCGTAACATAGGTACCCCATTGCGCTATATGAGCTGGATTCAGCTTTGTCAGCCATACATTACGGTAGATGCCGCAACCGGAATACCAGCGCGAATTGGGCTGTTCGGCATTGTCCACACGAACCGCCAACACATTCTCCACTCCCCACTTGATATAGGGAGTCAGGTCATAACTGAACGAGATGTACCCGTAGGGACGTGTCCCCAATTCATGGCCATTGATATAAACGGTGGAGTTCATATAGGCACCATCGAAATCTATGCGATAGCGTTTGCCCTCATCGGCCTTATCGGCAGTAAAAGTCTTGCGATACCAGCCTATACCACCAGGCAGTGCACCTCCACCCGTTCCCGAAGGATTGTCTTTACTGAATTCTCCTTCAATGGCCCAATCGTGGGGCAAGTTCAGTTTCCGCCAGTCTGCGTCATTATAATCCGGACGGGCTGCCGCCGTATCGTCTCCCAAGCGAAAGGCCCAGTCGGCAGTAAAATCCAAGCTACGGTCATCGCCAGCTACCTCTTTAGGAGCATTGCAACCGGCCAGCAGGGACAGCCCGATGGCCAAAGACAATATGATTTTATTCATAGTAATAAATATCTAAAAGATTATCGAGTGCCTATTCCTCTCTCACAGCTATTCAGAAGTAGGGAAGTTCCTGGCACCGGGGAAGGCATCATTCGGCACCGAGGAACGACGAGATCGGTACCGGGAAGATTTCTCTCCCTGGCACCGTCGTCTATCATTCTGATTATAATTTTACGGTTTGTGCTTTTCCGTCATACTTCACCGTTGTACCTTTAGCCTTTAAGTCGAACGGTTGCGGCTGGTCTTTGCTTACCTTCACTACATTGAAAGTACGTTCCTTCAGCATACCAGGGAAGTCACCCGTACGGTCGCCGATAACCAGTGTACCCTCAGCATCGTTATAGGCAAACGGTATAGTGGCATATTGTCCCTTCTCATAGTTATAGTTCACACCTTCATCCTCATAGAGCGTAAATGCGCCGTCCTTACCCGTATAAACATAGAGGGTGATTTCCGAAGCCGGTTTTTCATCACTGTATTGCATGTCCGGACCATAAGGTACAATGGCACCTTCGCATACGTAGAGCGGAATACGTTCATAAGGAGCATCTACTGTCAGCTTCTGGCCGCCATCCACATACTTGCCGGAGTAGAAGTCATACCAACCACAGCTTGCCGGGAAATAAACCTCGCGGCTGCGTGCGCCATATTCGTAAACCGGAGCCACCATTAGGGCAGAACCGAACATGAACTGGTCACCTATATTGTTGACGTTTGCATCAGCTGTGAAGTCCATTACGAGCGGACGCATGATGGTATAATCATTGAAGTAAGTCATACCAGCCAAAGAATAGATATACGGCATCATGTTGTAACGCAGCTTCGTATAGTAAACGATGGAGTTGTAGCACGGATGTCCTGCCGGAGCGATATTCCAAACCTCACGGTACGGATACTGGCCGTGTGCACGGAACAACGGGCAGAAAGCACCGAACTGATACCAACGGGTATTCAACTCTCTCCATTCCTTATAATCAGCATTTTCACGTCCAGTCTTGTTGAATTCCATCTGACCAGCCACATAACGGTTCTCTACACAGAATCCACCGATGTCCATGGTCCAATAAGGGATACCGCTGACAGCAAAGTTCAAGCCGGCAGAGATTTGTGCTTTCATATCTTCCCAACGGGTAGCGATGTCACCACTCCAGGTGGCAGTAGAATAGCGTTGCAACCCTGCAAAGCCGGAACGTGTCAACAAGAAGACGCGTTTATCCGGTTCCACGCCGCGCTGTCCGTCATAGATAGCTTCAGCATTCATCAATGCGTATGCATTGAAGAACTTGGCAGAGGGGCCGAGTGCCGTCGGGCCGCAAAGGTCCTTGCGGTATTGCAAATCCGTACAGTCGCGTATATTCGGTTCACTGGCATCCATCCACCAGGCATCTATGCCGAGAGGATAGTAATGGTCTTGCATCTGCTTCCAGAAGAGCTTGCGTGCATCGGCATCGTATGCGTCATAGAAAGAGCCCAGATAGCCAGGACCGACCCAGTCTTTGATGCTGTCTTTGATAGCCTGCTGATACATCCAACCTTTTTCGTCAAATTCCTTGAAGTGTTCGGTCGTAGCATAGAACTTGGGCCATACGGAAATCATCAGACGTCCGTTCATGGCGTGGATGGAGTCGACCATTCCTTTCGGGTCGGGGAAACGTTCAGGGTCGAACTCATGGCTTCCCCATGCATTCTGCTTCCAGTGCAGCCAGTCGATTACGATATTGTCGATAGGAATCTGACGTTCACGGAATTCCTTCAAGGTGGAGAGAACCTCCTCACGCGTATTGTACTTCTCACGGCTCTGCCAGTAACCCATCGCCCATTTCGGCATAATCTGGGATTTACCTGTCAATGTACGGTAGCCGCTAATCACATCGTCCATATCATCACCATAAACGAAGTAGTAGTCTATTTCATTCTGCATTTCACCCCACCAAGAGAGTTTGTTCTGTTCTTCATCAGCCACCGGACTCAATACCCGCAGACCGCAGTAAGAAACACCGGCATCAGGCTTCCACTCTATCTTCAACGGAACGCGCTTACCCGCTTCCAGATTGACAGCAAACTTATAACTGTTAGGATTCCAAGCCGTACGCCAACGTTCGGGAACCACCAATTCATTATCAATATATACTTTCATGTAGCCTGCATAGTAAAGGATGAAACGGAATAAACCGCTTTCTGCCGGTTCTATTTCTCCCTCATAAACTACATCAGACCCTCCGAACGGGAAACCCGCAGGCAAATTAATCACCTTACTCAGATGTGCGGCACGGTCCAGATGTTCAAAATAAAGAGAATCCTCACGACGTACAAGGGTTTCCACATCTTTCTTGCCCGGAATATATGTACCGGTCAAAGCACCTTCCTTGCCCTCTTTATCATAAAGTTTGAAGACATCACCCAGTTGTGAGTAGTCACGCGGGTCACCGAAACGGCAGAGCGAATAGCTGTCCCAAAGCACACCGTAGTTTTTATTAGACACGATGAAGGGTACAGACACCTTTGTATTGTACTGGAACAGTTCCTCATTCTTACCTTTATAGTTGAACTCATCTGCCTGGTGCTGGCCCAAGCCATAGAAAGCCTCATCATTGCCTGCCGACTGGAATACCTGACGTACTGTATATCCTTTCGTACCTTCCACTTCCACTGGAGTAAAGGTCCGCCCGTCAGAGTCTTCAGCCAGAATCTGCTTGCCGTCGGCATCCGTGAAGCGTACCTCACCCGTTGTCTTGGACACAATGGCACATAATTCCGATGTCTTGACAGTCACTTCATCGCCCTGCTCTTCGACCTTAAAGTCGGTCTTATTCTGTTGAGGGATCACAATGAGACTCTGCTCCTTTGAAAATTCCTTCTCAGGAGTAGCCGATACATGAATGAGCTTCTCGCCCATTACTTCTAATCTTACTTTACGCACATCCGTCGGTTGCTGCTGCTTGACTTCCACAACAACACCGTTCTCGGTCTTTTGGAATCCGCCTCCGGAACATGCGGCGAGCATCCATCCGGCAAGCAAATAAACTGAAGTGTTTTTCAATTTCATATTACTGTTTTTAAAGTGAATTTTCTCCGATGTAAAAATAGAAAGTTTACTTCAAAAACGAGTCCTCCCGATGTTGAAACAAAAGGGCGCTTTTGATTACCCCAAAAGACAATATGTTTCCGTAAGGGGTATCTTTTGTTATTTACCCTCTCTTTCCTGATAAACAGAGGGCAAAACACCGAATTCATCCTTGAAATATTTGCTGAAATACTTGGGGTTGTTAAAGCCCAACTGATACGCTATCTCCGATACATTTTGCTGACTCTCGCGCAGCATCTGCGCCGCTCTTTTCAGACGGATGACACGGATAAATTCAATAGGTGTCTTACCGGTTATCTGCAAGAGTTTCTTGTAAAGATGTACCCGGCTCATACCCAACCCCCGACTCAACTCTTCTACGGACAAGTCACACCGACCGATGTTCGCCTCCACATATTTGATGGCATTTTCCACCAGCTTTTCATCCAACGAAGTAATGGCTATTTCACTTGGTTCGGGGTCAATGAGCGACTTTGCCTTGCGCTTCTTGCTCAGGTCAATCAACTTGCGCATACGCAGAATAAGGATTTCCACATTGAAAGGTTTCGTCACATAATCATCTGCACCGATGGTCAACCCCTCCACTTTATCTTCCACAGCCTGCCGTGCAGTGAGCAATATCATCGGAATGTCACTCGTGCGTTTATCGGTCTTCACCCAGCGACACAGTTCATTTCCATCCATCTCGGGCATCATTACGTCGCTGACAATAACATCCGGCATCAGTTCCGGTATTTTCTGCCAAGCTTCCCGGCCATTAGAAGCTGACTGTATACGGAAATACAAGCTCAGACTATCTTTCATGAAGGCAACCAAATCTTCATTATCATCCACAATCAGGGCCAACGGCTTCTCTTTTTCATCTTCATTATCCTCCTCCATATCGTCCGGCAAATCATCCGGAAGCGGTTCCTCTTCCATATCCGGCAAAAGTTCCTCATGCTCTTCCACCTCTTCTGCAAGCGGTGCAGGCTTGGAAGGACTTACATGCACATGTTTAACCGGAAGCTCAATCAGGAACACACTACCGGACCCCACATTGTCAACAACGCGCACCGTGCCCTCATGCAGCGTCACAAAGTCGCGTACCAGGCTCAAGCCAATACCGCTACCCGTTGACTGGTGTTCCGGTTCTTCCTGCTCCACCTGATAGAAACGTTCAAAAATTCGCTCCTTGTCTTCATCCCTAATGCCAACACCGGTATCCGATACCTTTATCAGCAATCTTCCGGACATCTCTTTCGACATTTCCAATGCCACATCCACACGTCCCCCGTCCGGGGTAAATTTGAAGGCATTGGATAGAAGATTCATCACAACTTTACCAATTTTATCCTCGTCGAATGACATATTCAGCGATTCCATGGCCGAAAAAAATGTCAGATGTACATGTTTCTTTTCAGAAAGCATCAGGAAAGAAGTACAGATGCTACGCACATACGCCACTATATCTCCCTCGGACAAGGTGAGATGCAGTCCTGCCATCTCATTCTTACGGAAATCGAGCAATTGGTTGACCAGATTCAACAAACGCTGTGCGTTGCGGTACATCAGTTGCAGCTTGCCATGCAGCTTTTCGTCCGTAATCTCCTTCATCATACTTTCCATCGGCGATATAATCAGCGTAAGCGGCGTACGCAACTCATGGCTGACATTCGTAAAGAAGCGGAATTTCATCTGGCTCAACTCCTCCTTCTTCTTCGCATCTTCCTCTATCTGGCGGATTCTGAACTTATTGCGTTCCCTTCGTTGTACGACATACAGTGAAAAGAAGACAACTCCTACTATCAGAAGGGCATAAACAATATATGCCCACGGAGTCATCCAGAAAGGTGGAAGAATGACAATCTTCAAAGAAGCCTCTTCAGTGCCCGCATATCCGTCACTGTTTGTAGCCTTCACTTTTAAGATATAAGTCCCCGGAGCCAGATTGGTATAGGTAACGCGATGCATATCGGACATACTCGTCAGCCAGTTCTCATTAAACCCTTCCAATTTATAGAAATACTGTGTCTTTTCGGGCAGCACGAAATTGTCCGACGCGAACAGCACCGTGAACACATTCTGCTTATAAGCCAAGACAACTTCTTCTGTTTCATTCAAAGCTTCCTTCAAGATGACACGTCCTGCATACTCCTTGCCCACCTTCACGTCTTCATTGAACAACTGGAAACCGGTAAACATAACCTTGGGCAACGTACGGTTATACTTTATGTTGCCCGGCTGGAAGCGATTCAGCCCATACAGTCCTCCCACTACAATCTCGCCCGTATGCAGTCGTTTGAGGGAACGCTGGTTGAAGTCACAACTCTGCAACCCGTCCTTGTCATTATAGGTATAGCAACGGAACACGGGCTGCTCCGTCTTGCTGTCAACGGACAACACCACGTTTATCAGTTCTCCTCCGGTGCTGATCCATATACTTTTGTTTTCATCTTCCGTAATACCTAATATCAATAGTTTGGAGAAACCGGGCTTGATAGGTACTTCGTACAATTCATCCCGTTTGCTGTCATATACATTCAAGCCTTCACGCGTGGCTATCCATAGCAAACCGCGACTATCTTCGTAAACTTGATTGATATTTTGGTTGGAAAGTCTGGTCTTACCCGATTTTGTACCTGCAAAATTTGTAATCTCGCCGGTCCTCAGGTCCATGAAAGCCATCCCTGCCGAAGTACCGATAACCAGATTATTGTCACAGCTGATGCAGAGGGATGAGATATAGTCCGACACAAGGTTTGAATTACCTGTAGAATAGGTGGTAAATATCCCCGTCTGAGGATTCAGGCATTGCAATCCTCCCCCCAACGTACCGATCCAGATATTTTTGTCCGCATCTTCTGCCAATGCCCATACATTGTCATAGACCAGCGAGTTACTGTCTCCCTTACGGGACCGGTAATGGATAAAGCGGTTTCCATCATAGCAATTCAGTCCACCCCAGAAAGTACCAGCCCACACTCTGCCGCTACTGTCCCGAAGAAGGCAGACTATGACATCACTCGAGATAGAGCGGGGATCTGCCGTATGCGAAAAAAACATACGTTCATCCGTCACGCTATTCCAGCGAATCAACCCGCGGTCGTTGGTCCCCACCCATACGATATCACCGCCTCCGTCCTCCACACAATTGATGTCGCCTACATCGGCAATGCCGAATTTGAAGACACTTTCATTATAGAAAGAGACACCCTTCTTGTAGGTTCCCACCCACATCGTACCGGCCTCATCTTCATAAAGAGCCGTTATTGTATTGTTGGACAGAGTACGCCCGTTATTAGGATCGTTCGCCAGACGGATTTTCCGTCCCGCCGGTTCTATCAATTCAACGCCATCCTGATCCCTGCCTACCCATATACATCCGTATTTATCCTGTGCCACTGCACGTACGGTATTGTAGGTGTCCGTTCGGGGAGAACGCTGTTCCCAAACCTTCCGAGAAAGGCTATAAATCCACATCCCCTCCACACTGAATATCCACGCCCGCCCACTATGGTCGACAAACAAATCAAAGGTAGCATTCTTTACTTCCCTGCAATCTTCGGCAATGTCCGGATTGGTCCACTTGATATTTTGCTTTTCCTCATCTATACAAACCAAGATACCGTTACTCAAAACCAACAGGATTCCTTCGCCGCATTCTTTCATGTCGGACACTTCGGCTTTCGCAAGCAGTTCATCCGCCTCCTTTACTGCCACGGCATTTTTCTGTCCTTCTCTATAGCTGTAAACACCTTTACCATTAATATAGATCCAGAAAGTCTTTTCCTTATCAATATAGATAAGCGAAGGATTTCCGGTCAGACCGACGTTCCACATCCAAGCTTCCACATTACGGTCAAAAACATCGGAAGCCGAGTTGTAAATGGCATACCCACTTCCCGTACGTATCCACAAATTACCGGACGCATCTTCTTGTATATCCTCGACATAACTATCGGGAAGAGATTTCTCGTCATCTTTCTGGCTGCGATAAATCTTTATATTGTAACCATCATAGCGGTTCAGCCCCGAAGCTGTACCAAACCACATGAATCCGTTTGAATCTTTATAAATAGCATTAACCTGATTATTGGAAAGTCCGTCTTTCACTTCCAAATGTTTAAACATGTAGTCGTGTGAAGCAGCAGAGAAACATACCATCCAAACCCACAAGAGCAGTAGTTGCAGTCTTTTCATACTATCAGAGCTAAGGGAAGTTATTTTTATTGCAAATGAAGTGAAAAACGAACAGAAAAGCAAGAAAAGGCAAGGATTTTTAAAGAAGGAGAAGCATATCCCTCGCGGACATACTTCTCCGTAACCAATCAAAAAAACTATATCAACAATCCTTGTAACCTATAAAACCTATTTGTATGATACTTTTAAAAACTGTCTTTTATTCTATCCACCACTCAATCAATAAGGGTATTGACCGGCTGCGGCTCCCTTCATGATGCCCTCAATGGCATAAGCCTCCTTCGCCGTACCCGTACCACGGTTCATGTCACCGCCGGTTTCCCAATAGAAGGGGACACAACCGTGTTTTTTCGCCTCTCGGGTGACTACCTCATTCCAATAGGAGCGGCTCTTGTTATGCATCTCCTGGTCAATATCAGGATAGGCAAGTTCAGAAGTCCCCTCTATCTTGTCTTCTTTTGCCCGCTTCATGGCACTATACTCGCCTACAATCACAGGAATTCCCTTATCTGCATAGGCCGTTTTCATCTTCTGGAATTGCTGCTTCACATAATCTTCTTCGTAACCGGTGGCATTATGAATGGAACCGGATACATGATTATCCTTACCCCAATAAAGGAATACATTGCTCCAGGTTTCGTCATGGTTCATCATGGTGAACTGATAGGGATCATAGAAGTGAACTTCCACCATCAGACGGTCGGGTACCTCATCCTTGGGCATCGTGTAGTCATTCACCGTCTTGTCAATATTGGTATAAGGACCTTGCACAATCAGACAACGGCTCGCATTATTTCCTCCGGTGGCACGCACGGCATCAATGAAGGTCTGTTCGTATTTCAAGATGACATCTATGGCCGATGTGCCAACGTTCCCCTGGTCTTGCTGTCCGGGTTCGTTACATCCGGCAAAGAGCAGGTGTTCGTCATAAGCATTCAGTTTATTGGCAATCTGTGTCCAGATAGCTTTCTGCTTGGCATCTACTTCGCTGCTGTAACCATGGGTGATACTCTCTTCAAGCCAACCGCCATCCCAATGGATATTGACAATGGCATACATATCATTGGCTACACAGTAGCCCACCACTTCGCTCACCCGGTCGAGCCATGCAGCATCTATCTCATAGGTCGATGGATTCACAATGTAGTAATCCCACGCGCAAGGGATGCGCACCGCATTAAATCCCAATGCCTTCAGCCCTTTGATATATGCCTCGCTCACTTTAGGATTTCCCCATAACGTTTCGCTCGCTATCTTGTTCTTGTTATCACAAGCTTCCAGCGTGTTGCCGATATTGATACCTGCATACATCTTGGCGGCAAGTGTCCTGGCGTCGCTTCCCATATTGCCGACCTCGCCCGCAGCCTGTTTTACGGTCACAGTCTCCGTCAGGCTACCCAAAGTAAAAGTGATATGGCCTTCGCGCGCTCCCAGAGGATTGGGAGAGACGGTAAACTTGAAAATCTTGTCTTCCATGGCACGGGTATTGACCGCCTTTATCCAAGAAACATCGGAAACGGCTTGTACGTCACCATTGGTTTCCACCACCACAGAAACATCTCCTCCCGCAGCTGGCAGGTCGAAAGAGGTAGAGTTGGATATGATTAATCCGTCCGCAGCCGTTTGTTTCACTGTGAAGCTCCCTACTTCGCTGCCTCCGGCTTTCACCGTTACCTTGGCTTCACGGTCACTCGTGTCCGTATTGGCTTCTGCCATAACGGTATACTTCAAAATACTACTCGAAGCAGAACTTTCGGCAGTAACCTTACACCACTCCGGTGCACTGCTGGTAACTTCCAATGCAACGTTCGACTTGATGTTCAGCGTACTTGTTCCTCCGGTCTTGGAGAAAGTCATTCCATCCGTCAGAATGTTCGCGGGAATCGTTATTTCTGGAGTCACAGTATCATCATTGCCGGAACATGCGGCAACGAAAGAAGAGAAAAGCAGTGCCGACAGCACCAGGCAAATTTGGAATTTTTCAATGATATTCTTCATCATGTCTTTACGTATTAAAAATAATGGTTAAATCAGTGAGAGCAAAAGTAGCGGAAAAGGCGGAAAACACACCGATGCCATGTTATCTGCAACGGTATCATTTGTTTCCGAATAGGGCTCAAAAGTTATCATTGAATGACATCAGACACATCCGGCTTGCTTGAACCGAAAGAATACTTTATGTTTGTGTATAAACACTTCCTTCAACTACCCTGATTCATATATCTGATAAACTATTTAAAATACAATGTATTTATGAGAAAGATGATGTTACTTTTAGGACTGGCGCTCAGCCTGTCCTGCTTTTCACAAAACCGGCAAAGTTATCAAAATCCCGTTATTCCCGGTTTCCATCCCGACCCGAGTATCTGCCGCGCAGGAGATGACTTTTATCTGGTCAACAGTAGTTTCCAATATTTCCCGGGCGTACCGTTGTTCCACAGCAAAGACCTCATCAACTGGGAACAAATCGGACACTGCCTGACGCGCCCCTCACAACTGCCGCTTCACGACGCCGGCCCATGGGGAGGAATCTATGCACCTACCATCCGCTACAACAGCGGTACATTCTACATGATTACCACCAACGTGTCCGACAAAGGCAACTTCCTTGTACACACTACCGACCCGCGTGGCGAATGGTCAGAACCCGTATGGCTCAAGCAAGGCGGTATAGACCCGTCCCTCTATTTTGAAGACGGCAAGTGTTACCTCGTCAGCAATCCGGGCGTAGGTATCTATCTGTGCGAAATCAACCCCAAAACCGGCGAACAACTCAACGAGTCCAAACGCATCTGGAACGGCACGGGCGGACGGCACCCTGAAGGGCCGCATATTTACAAGAAAGACGGCTGGTATTATCTGCTGATTTCCGAAGGCGGCACGGAATACGGCCACAAAGTGACAATAGCCCGTAGCCGCGATATAGACGGCCCGTACGAAGAGAATCCCGCCAATCCCATCCTGACCCACATCAACAAGAATGCACAAAACAGCCCGATACAAGGAACCGGCCATGCCGACCTGATACAAGCCCCTGACGGTTCGTGGTGGATGGTGTGTCTCGCTTTCCGTCCGCAAAGCGGCAACCATCACCTGCTGGGACGCGAAACGTTCCTTGCTCCCGTGCGCTGGGACAAGAATGCCTGGCCGGTAGTAAACGGAGATGGCACAATAGCCCTGCAAATGGATGTGCCAACCCTACCGCAACATCCTCTTGCCCCCAAGCCTGCACGCACCGATTTCAAAAACGGCAAATTAGGTCCCGAATGGGTTCATATCAGAAACTATCATCCGGAAAACTATACCTTTGCTTCCGGTAACCTCCGTCTGAAAGCAACCCCCGTAAACCTGAACAACGGGAAAGGCAGTCCTACTTTTGCCGGCCGCCGGCAAGAACATATCGACTTCACAGCCACCACTTCCATGCAACTGAAAAAAGCCGCCAGTGGCGACGAAGCCGGCCTGACGGTCTACATGTTCGAATCGTCCCATTACGATTTATTAGTCAAGCAATTGGCAGACGGGAAACAAGCTGTAGTATTGCGCTACCAATTGAATGAATTGACCCATACGGAAAAGGAAGTTATTCTGCCCCAGGGGAAAGTACAACTCCGTGTAAAAGGCAGCAACGAAATCTATTCGTTCGAGTATGCCACAAACGGAAAGGACTTCAAAGAACTGGGCCGAATGAATACGCGCTATATCAGTACAGAAACTGCCGGTGGCTTTACGGGAATCATGCTGGGATTGTATGCCGTCTCCGGTTCTCAAACCTCAAAAGCATATGCAGACTTTGAATACTTTGATTACGAAGGAAAATAGCAGCCAATCTTAGAGAAAGCCCCTGCTTTTCTCCGCTTCCGCCCTTTTGTCTGTCCGGTTCAGTACAAAGATTCATGAACGGCCCACTTAGGTGAACAAGTTTGTTCACCTAAGTGGGCTGATTTGTTCACTACTATGAACAAGGCGGACCACTTTAGTGGAGATACCATAAAATCACTATGTTTATCGCAATAAGTACCCATCCCGTCCGAACAAAGTACAAGGCAAAGAGCTATCAAAGCGCCGCCTTACGGACCACCTCCTTTATTTTATTCTCTCTATGGTTCTTCAATCTATATCAGAACGATGCACACCGGTGAGGGCAAAACAAAAAATCCGGGATGGCCTGCATCCCGGATTTCCTATCTAACCAGTATATTTCCGTCTATCCCTCTTACCATTCAGGAACAGAGAAAAGAGTGTGGAACGTGAACTTCACTTCCATAGAACTGCTGAAACCAAGTTCCTTGATAACATCACCATCAGGAGTACCGAAAGCGCACCCTTTATCCTTTGTTGCCCCATAGCAATTCCAAAGTTCCAGACGATACTTCGGGGATTCATTGGCATCGAGCACTTTGGATGCATCAAATGTCACTTCCTTGCCATCCAGATAGAGGTTGTCAAGTGTGGCATGTAAACCGGGGAAATACTTGTAAATGTCAGCCACTTCAACGAAGGTCATGATGGAACCTGCCGCATAGTCGGCAGATTCGTACTTAATGTCGAACTGAGAAGCCACAAGGCTGTACTGGAAGTTCTCGTATTTCACCTCGAACGTAGCTCCTGCGTTATATCCCCATGCACTTCCCCAATTCGGATTGACAGTAACCAGATTGGGCGTATAAATACCTGCACCGGTACCGTCGGTAATGACGGTGCAGACAATCTCAAGCTTCTCCTTGAAATGGATGGCAGGCTCGGTACCTTGATTTTCTACATTGCTGAACGGACTGAGAGGAACAGCATTGCCTACAGAACCCGCCCCATAAGCATTGAACAACTGAACACGATACTTGCCGTTTCCTTCAATGTCGCCATAATAGAAGCGGTTGGCATCAAACCGGATGGAAGTACCGTCCAGCTTGATGTCGTCAATGCGTACAAACGAATTGGGATAGCGCTTCGCCATACCGGCAAAGTCAAGCGTAAACACCATAGCATCGGTACAAGTTCCATCGAAAACAAACGTGTGCTGTCCAGCCAAGTCTTCGGGTGAAATGGCTGCAAGCGGTGCATCCCAACTTCCTCCCCATGATGAATCGGCGATATTGAGCAATACAGGAACCTGCGCATCGGCATCGGCCTTGGCCTGGCTGTAATAGTTCAACGAATAGCCATAGTCGCCATCGGGCAGGGCAATCTGCAAGCCGTCGGCAGTCAACGACAGAATGTTCAGCTTACCGCTCTTTGTACCAATCGAAGTATTGGCGCAAAGCACGTTTATATCGATGTCAATCACCTTGTTCGCCTCGTCAATCGTAAACTTACCTGTCTCATCGGTCACGGTGCCGTCTTCGGCAATGCGATGAATGTTCACCGTACCGTCTTCCTTGAGTTCCATATAGCCGTAGTCCTTTCCGTAGGTATAACCTATCCAGCCATTATCCGTACCCATCTCCCAATGAATCTGCTGTTCAATGTTGGGTTGTCCGTTGGAAACTGTACTCCAGTTGTCCGTAACACCCCACTGCGTGAAAGGTCCTTCAAACACGTGCTGCTTACCGTCCTGGCCATTGTCAAGATACCACTTCTGATAGAGCAGAGCCTTGTTGAACGGTACGTTCTTGGCTGTGGAAACAGCGCGTACAGCCATACCTTGATAAACTGCGGCAGTGATACGGTGATTGACAGAAGCTGCAAACTGGTAACCTACCGCAAATTCTGTATTGGAAGAGTTGACAGTACCGGTGAGGTAATATCCTTCAGTACCCAGCGCCGTCACATCGTTTGCCACACGCGTACCGGCTGCAGGCAGGAAGATGGAATTACCATTAGGACCGGTGAACTTGAAACCTGTCACTCCATTCTGCTCAGTCCACTCTTTCTGGCACAACGTGAAGAGTTCCTCGAAATCATCGGCAGTAGGCAGTGTGGCACGCCCTTGAAATGCACGGAAAGCCAAGTCGGAAGCCGTTTTATAAGTATCGGCCGAAGCATAGTCGGCAGGGTCGATGCTATTGTTGCATCCGGTCAGGTCACCGAATCCGAAAAGGCCACCCAGTCCAGTCTCGCTCTTGGCACCCACATTGAAGCGAGCCCACATCACGGAGAGTCCCAGGTCGACAAGGTCATTGTCGAGATCGAAGTCATAGGCAGGAGTAGTGAAGCTCTTCACCTCACCATACACAATGCCGCTACCCAGATTGAGGTAAGCCGCATAATAGTATTGCGTTTCGGGCACCAACCCTTCATGGACGAATGAATAGCTGTCCTTAAGTTCCTCACTCTTCACTATAAGGCCTGCACGAACCGCTTCTACATCGGATGAAGTAGAGATAACAACACCACAAGTAGCATCGGCCGTAGCATCGGTCAATGTCCCACCCAATACAGCCGAGGCGAAGTCGACAGATGCGGCATCGGCAGTAGCCACCTTGGCATCGGTGGTGAGCAAGCTTTTCACCTCACCTTTGTAATACACCTTACCCTGCAAGCATACATAAGCCTGATAATAGAGCGTAGAGTTATTGTTCAACCCGTTCAACTGAGCACTGAAGGCGCTGCCGTCATAAGCAGCCTGCACGTCCTCGGGCAGGTTGTCTTGCGCAAAACCATAGAAGAAGCCGGTCTTATAGCTTCCGGCATCCATGCCATCCAACCCGGAGAGCGTGGCATGGAGTGTAGCGGTAGTGGCGGTCACATCGGACGACCCCGTCACCACCGACGATTCGTTCAGAATCGGGGTGGTGTGGATAGTATAGTCGTCATCTTCACTGCACGAAGCCAGCGAAAGACCCAGTACAAGTGAAAGTATTCCTAAATATATCTTTGTCTTCATATATACTAAATTCATTTAAGTGGTTATTCAATGGTCATCGAAATTATCTCAACCTTCACATCCGGCTGTCCGTCTTCGGTGGCAGCCACAGTAGCAAGTCCCTTATTCTGGATACCGATACAGATACAACTGCTTCCTTCGTAAGTCACAGTGGCACCGGTGGTATTGGTCACGGACACAGTCTGTACAGCTCCTTCGGCAGTATCAAAGGCCACGGCATGAGCCAGGTTGTAGCAGTCATCTTCCCAAGCATTTCCGATGTTATTGTCCATAATCACGGTCTTAGGAGTCGCGCCCTCGTTCCAAGTGATTCCACTCAGCACTTTGTACTGTATCTTCAGCCTCTGGTTCTTTTTCAACTTCACCTTCGTGATGTCGATCGGCCATCCCGCGTCACCACCGCCCCAAGGATTGTAGAACTGCAAGCGCAAACGATCGGGATTTCCGTCACCGAAAAGAATTTGTACCTTGCTGTTGTCTACCTTGATTTCAGTAGGCCCGGTAGGTCCGGTAGCGATAGGTTTGTAGTTGAGGTTGGCACAAAGATAAGAATCCACGGCTCCCTTGTCATTGGTCGTTGCAGGCACACCCATCTGGAAAGAGCTGGTGACATCGCAAGCCATTACGGTAAACTCGCTTCCCTTCACTTCCACCGTGCGCTTATCACCGGTAGCGGTGAGGACGGTTATCTCAACCGGATTGCCGTCGGCATCCATAAATTTCAATTTGCCGTCTTCAATGGCAAGCTTACCGGCATTGGTACCGTCATCCCATTTGTAGCCATCGGCCGTGCTGCTCAATACCAGCTCATAGTCGGCAATGGAAGCATCGGCCACAGGTGCCCATGAAGAACCGTACTGTCCCTTCACTACGCTTTCCCAAGCAGCAGAGCCACCATTCCACCATGTCCAGTCATAAGGTTCTTCATCATTGATGAGGAAGCGTGCCTCATTGCCCACATAGGTGACACCGTTGATTTCAGTAGTGAACAGTTTGGTTGCCAAATCTTCAATGGCAGGCTGTTGTACTTCGGCAGGCTGAAGCAAACCCGGATCTTCAGTCGGTATGATACTGGGGTCATTATAAGCCTCTTCGGAAATGAAGTTCCACACCAGCCACCACGGACCTTCGCTATTGGTACGCATCGTAGCTACCTGCAGCAGATAAGGAGTACATTCTATAATCTTGATGTCGTTGGTATAGTTGGAACAGACATCATCAAAACCCTCGTTATGCAATGAATAGGTACCGCCATAGAAAGATATGACAGGGCGTTTCGGGTCAGACACATTCAAGTTGAAAGTTCCGGTGGCATCCGTCGTGCCCGAAGCAGCCACCCGATGAAGTTCCACCGTACAGCCTTTCACAGCATCCAGGCCGAAAGTGATGTACGACTGGAAATAGGGGTCGTCTGCCGGAATGAGCCACGATTGGATACCCGGATCCCAGTTGGGAGCCCAATTGGCGCTACCAATCATAAGGTCGGTAATATTGCTTCCATCATTTTTCACATCAGTGTGGCTCATGTACATCACCGGTCCCGAACAACGGCCAATACCAAAGTTCTTGTCAATGGGAACCCACTTACGGCTCTTGCCCACTCCACCTGCAAGGTTAGCCCAGATAGGGTCTTCGAGCATGGCAAAGTTATTGGTCTCTACCTTGAAGGTATATGGTTCGCCATATACCGGACCTGCCGGTGTGGAAGCGCCGAAAGTCACGCTATATTCTCCGGCAAAAGGAAGTGCCAAGTCAAGAGTGGTCTTTTGAGAAGGACCGCTTGGAGTGACCCACAAGGGAGTGGCTCCCTTGATGAGCGAAGTCAGATGAATCGTATTAGGATCATTGGCATCAGGGGTCACCGTATAGGCGATACCTTCCACCAAATCATCGGAAACATAGGTTTTTGCCCCCATCTCGTACTCTTCGGGCGAGCAAGCGGAAAATATCAAAGCCGCTCCTGCCAATATGGAAAAGAATGATTTAAGTCTCATATCTTATTGTTTTTATTTTTTATTTACTCTATTAATGGTACTCACCATCCGGGATTCTGCACAAGTACACTCTGTGAAAGGTTAATTTGATTATAAGGAATCTGGCTCAAGCCTTTGGTGGCTTTCACACGGTCGGCCCGTATGGTTATTGCATCATCAGCGCCTCCACTCTTCACCTTGACACCATTCAAGGCGAGCTTCTCGGCTGCCACGTCTATACCTTGACGCAGGAGATCCCAATAATTAATGCTTTCAAAAGCAAATTCAAGACGACGTTCTTCCATAATAGCTTGTTGAGACACACTCTTAGCTTGATAGTTGGCCGATACTGTTCCGTTGTCATCAACCTGATAAGCACGCTTACGCACTTGGTCGAAATAAGTTTGCGCATTGGGGCTACCCAGTTCTGCGGCCATCAACAATACGTCGGCATAACGGATAATAACGTAGTCTTGGCGGTTCTGTGTCTGGAAGTCACCGCTACCATCCTGCTTACCGGCATGGCTTCCATCGGCATAGCAAAGGGGAGCATACTTCTTCACAGCATAGCCGGTATATTCACGCCAGTCATTAAAACTGGTGGTAAAGTCGGCCGAACCGGTGATTCCTTCCCCTACCAAATCAATGATAGAAGCCGAACGGCGGAGGTCACCAGTGGGAAACGCTTCCACAAAATCAGGATTTACCGTCAATGCGCCCCATCCCTTGCAATAGGGAGCAGCATTAAGCTGGCGCATACCCAACATCACCTGCCAACGGTTGGAGTCATTATTCCCGTTATAATCCTGAGTAGCGGTAAATTTCAACGCAAGAATGGTTTCCTTGTTTCCATCACCGGCATATGTACCCTTCAAAGTTTCATAGTCTCCTTTTTCGGCCACTTTTGCAGAAGAAGCCGGCCATAAATTTTTGAATTGCGGTACCAAACCATATTCTCCTGAAGCGATTACGTCTTCTACAGCAGCCAAAGCTTCGGCACGAGTCACCTCTGCAGGTTCTTCACCGTAATATCCGGTATAGAAAAGATAGGCACGTGCCAGCAAAGCCTCGGCGGCATATTTTGTAATATGTCCGTCGTTCTTGGTATAGTCGGCCTTGGGATAAGCGTCACCGGGAATATTCTCGATAGCATATTTTAAGTCAGTAAATATGGCACTGAACACCTCTTTGGCAGGTGAAGGAGCGCGATTTTCGTTTACCGGTTCCAGAAAGAGTGGGATATTCCCCCATAAACGAACCATATCCAGATAAAGCAATGCACGCAACGTACGACATTCGCCCATATAGATACCACGTTTGCTATCCGATTCATTCCATACAATCTGCTCTTCATGAGCTATCAGCTCGTTGCAACGATAGACGCCCGCATAATAATTTTTCCAGTCACCTTCGTATAGGTTGAGGTCAGCCGGCGATTGGGAGATGTCAAAACGGTCAATGGCCTGATAGCCACGTCCATCGGCATTTCCGGTAGCGCCAAAACACTCGGCACTCATCACCTCGGAAGCCATATAAAACCCTACCATCATGGCTGATGAAGTCTGGCGCCAACCATCATAACAACCTATCAGAGCACGATAAGCATCTTTTTCAGTCTTATAGAATGTACCGGTTGAAGATTCAGTCTTCGACGTAACATCGAGAAAACTGTCGGTACACGAAGCCAGTCCCAAACTCAGGAGCAGGACACTTGCCATAAATATATTTTTGTTTTTCTTCATATCAGTCTATATTTTAAAATTTCAAGTTAACACCAAACAATACGGTACGGGGACGGGGGTAATAACCTAAATCAACGCCCGATACCCAACCTTGTCCGTTATCTCCTTCGGGACCATAACCTATTTCCGGATCCATGCCGTCATATTTGGTAAATGTGAACGCATTCTGTACCTGAGCATAGATACGGCACTGGCTGATGACCTTACATCTCAGTAGCTTGGCAAAGTCGTAGCCCAAAGTAATGTTACTGATTCGCAGGTAATCACCATCCTGCACATAGAGGTCTGAGAACTGCCAGTTGAGATTCTGGTCTGTGACACGAGGTATGCGATTGCTGGTTCCCTCTCCTGTCCAACGTCCTAAAATTGCAGTAGTATAATTGGCTTGCTTGGAGGTATGGTTACGATAGCTCTGGACAATCTGCTGTCCGAAAGCACCGTTGGCCACTACAGAGAAATCAAGTCCTTTCCAGTTGAAACCGAGATTGAAGCCCATAGTGAAATCAGGAATACCGTTACCAAGATCGGTCTTGTCAAGCTCGTTCACCCGTCCGTCATGGTTGATGTCCACAAACTTCACGTCACCTGGTTGTACGTCAGCTTGCAGCACACCGTTACCAGCCTTAATCCAATCCTCTATTTCTTGATTGTTTTGGAATATGCCTGCTGTCTTGAAACCATAGAAATAACCGATAGGCTTACCATTCTCGGCACGATAGAATTCAGGAGTATTGTCATACAACTGGTTGGTAGAGCCATGAATGATACCATCGTCGTTAGGAATCTCTCCGACCTTATTCTTATTGTAGGCACCGTTGATACCGATATTGTAACTAAAGTCTTTGCCTATTTGGTCATTCCAAGTAAGATTGAGTTCCACACCGGTGTTTTTCACTCCACCGCCATTAATATAAGGAGCACCTGCTCCGGCAGTAGCAAGAATAGGAGCCACCACGAGCCAGTCTTTAGTATCTTTAATGTAGAAATCGAAATTAACACCCAGGCGACTGTTGAGGAATCGGGCATCAAGACCGATATTGGTCTGCTGTGAAGTCTCCCACTTGATGTCAGCATTAGCCAGACGACTAGGGTAAGCTCCCCAGTTGGTTCCGAGCTGTGCCGCAGCATCCGAGTCGCCGTAACCGCTGCCGAAAAGATAGTGTGTATTGGTACTCTTGATAGGAGCCAGATATTGGAATGCGTCAATGTTGGCATTACCCACTTGTCCCCAGCTGGCACGTATTTTCAGGAAGTCGAGCCAGTTTTGCGTACTTTCCATGAATTTTTCGTTAGTAATGGTCCATCCTGCCGATACCGAAGGGAAGTAACCAAAACGGTTGCCTTTGGCAAAGTTGCTCGAACCGTCTGCACGCAAAGTAGCATTGACCATATAAGTTTCTTTCCAGTTCCAACCCAATCGGCCGAAATAGGACACCTTGCGGCTCTCGGTATGCGGATTGCCACTGGCACCCAAGCCGTTGGTCGAATCGGAGGCCGTTCCGTTGCCCACAAAAGCATGCTCCCAATCATCAAAACCTTCTTTCAACATACCATTTTTAGCTTCGATATAAGTGCCCTCGTAACGATAGGCTTCCATACCCAGCAAGGCGTTGAACGAATGTTCTCCCATAGTCCAGTCATAAGAAGCCGTATTGGTCCATGTCATACCCAAAGAGTGATTGGCATTTTGAGATACGGTAGTACGTTCTTCATTATATATATATTGGCTGAACTTGTAGAGAGGCTTGAAACTACGGTATTCGCTGGAACCATAAACCACACCGAATACAGACTTTATCTTCAAATTCTTGACAGGCTGCAATTCAGCATAAACATTACCGGAAAAAGTAGCCGTTTTGTTCTCATTGTTGCTGTCGGTCATCATTAAACCATAAGGGTTTCCATCACCTTTATTCCAGTCACTGGTACTGGTGTCATTGTAAGGCGAATCATAAAGATTATTATCGCTATAGACAGGAGCGATAGGCGATGTTCCGAATGCACCGCGTAAGGTATTATTATATTGGTTGCCTACACTGATACCGTTATTCATCTTATATACAAAACTCACCTGCTCGCCCACTTTCAAAATATCCTTGAAAAGTTTGTGCTCGCTGTTCACACGGAAATTGTAACGCGAATAGTTAGACACATCCGAACCGCCGACAATACCTTCCTGACTCATATATCCTAACGAAAGGGCATAAGTGGAAGTTGCGCTTCCACCAGTGACACCCAGCGTATAGCTCTCCGTTGTGGCATTATCTTTGAACATAGTATCTACCCAATCCGTATCATACACATTGCCATTGGCATCGTAAATAGACTGGTATTGGCTCCAATCGTAAGCCGAAAGTCCGCTATTCAAAGCCTGCTCATCCATAATGGCCATATACTCTTTTGCATTCAGCATATTAGCCTTACGAGCTACATTCTGTATTCCATAATAAGCATCGAAACTAATCTGCGCTTTACCTTCGCGCCCTTGCTTGGTAGTAATAAGCACTACACCATTAGCACCGGCCGAACCGTAGATAGCCGCACTAGCCGCATCTTTCAGTACATCTATACTTTCAATATCGGCAGGATTCAAAGTAGAAATATCACCACCCACACCATCAATCAGATAAAGAGGAGCACTATTTCCCACGGTACCAAGACCACGGATACTCACTTTCATGTCAGCACCCGGTTGACCGGAAGTCGAAGCAATACTTACACCCGGTGTCTGTCCCTGCATAGCCTGCAAGGGATTGGTTGTATTCATCTTGGCTATTTCGTCACCCTTCACCTGAACAGTGGCACCCGTCACCAATTTCTTCTTCTGGACACCATAGCCCACTACAACCACTTCATCCAACATTTCCGTGTCCTCCTTCAGCACCACATTGATGACGGAAGAAGTACCTACCTTGATTTCCTGTGATTGATAACCGATGTAAGAAAACACCAGTGTCTGTCCTTGTTGGGCACTTACCGAATACCGGCCATCAATGTCGGTAATTCCACCCGTAGCGGTTTCTCTCACCTGCACGCTGACACCTATCAACGGCTCACTATCCGTAGCCGATGTCACAACACCCGAAATGGTCTTGTTTTGAGAAGGATTAGCCTGCAGGCTACTGATTGCAGGTACAAGAAACAAAAGTACCAATGCAACACGGCATAAACGCAGATTTATGCACTTTTCCAAGAATGTTTTTCTCATTGTACATTATTTAATGGTTAATATCAAAGATTCATTGTGTTCTTCAATTAATACCAAAGAACTCGGATGCAAATGTATGGAGGAACAAGAAAAGAATGTCGAGAAATTGTTACGAAGAGTATATGGTTTCGTTAATCAAGGCTTCTAAAATGTTATTAAAAAAGGTATAATTTGTTTTCCATCCCTTCTCTAAGCCTTTTGAAGAGGGGTTATTCTTTCCATTCCCCTCAATGCCGGGATTGGTTTCACCTCACTTTTCCATCCCCAATATACTTTCTCCGGAGTACAAAGAACCATTTCTTTCTAAAAACGTTCTCAAGGAAGAACAACCTAAAGCTTAACAGATAATGAAAAAATTAGTAGTATTTGCAGTACTTGCCGCAATCGTGGCAAGCTGCGCCGATGACAATCCGCCCCAGATAGAAAAAAGCAGTGAGTTGGTATCACCACGACTTTTGATGGACGTGTCCACAGAAAGCGGACAAAGCCCGCTGACCGGCATACTGACCATCATGCCCTGCAAGGCGGGCACCTCTATTTATTATGGAAACTACATAAACCGGAAGCTGACACCTTTTTACGGTTACTACCAAGTTAAAGACGGAGCTTTCTATAACGATGGCGTCAATCGAGAGTTATCCTTACCCGCAGGTCTCTATAACATGATTTATTGGGGAACCCCTAAATACGAGGAGCCGATTTATGCACATCCTCTCATGAGGGACCCGGTCTACATCTTAGGCGAAGACATGTCCCGGCAACACTTCTCCCTATTCAAAATGGAAGCGGACACAACCTATTATCCGGTATTCGACCTGGTACACGCCGTCCAGCCTGCCAACATTGGAAGTGAGGACCTGAAAGCATCCCTCAAACGGGTAGTGACCGGACTGAAAGTAATCATCAAGGACAAGAACAACGGCATCCTCAGTTCGAGCATCGACAGCATGGTGGTGCGCATCACCAATATTGCTGGAGAACTGAATTTCTACACCGCCGCTCCTCAAGGAAGCCCACGCACAGTAGCCTTCCCTCTGGTCCGTTCCGTCGACGGTACACAAATGAGCAACGCCACCGTCATGCTCTTCCCTTCTTTCGGGAAACCGGAATTCCAGATGAGCATCATACTGAAAAATGGAAACGTGAAAAGTTTCAAGCAAACATTGAACGGACCTTTGGAAGCAAACTCCAAACTGACCCTGACCCTCACTCTGGGAGACATCTTTTCCGAAGAATCATCCGGAGAATTCACCCTTGACAACTGGAACGAGGAAAGCCAGACAATCGATGTCCCTTCATTGGATTGAGCTTGCAGCATCAAGGAAAGATAGAACGGTGCGCGTCCATCTTATAAAAAGGCAACGTGAACCAGAAAGTGGAGCCCTTGCTCAACTGTGACTCCACCCCTATCTCTCCTTTCAGTTCCTTCACAATGTTTTGCGAAATGGCCAGTCCCAGTCCGGTACCTTGCTTAAAGGAATCCAGCTTCACAAAGCGGTTAAAAATCCCCTGCGCATTCTCAGATGATATCCCCGTCCCGGTATCGGTGACATAAAAACGGATATAGCTATTTTCGGGCATTCCGTAACCAATGGTAATACTACCGGCAGCAGTAAACTTCAGCGCATTACTGATGAAGTTATTGAATACCTGAGTAATTCTGCGCTGATCGGTATACAGCAGCAAACCGGGCAATGGCGTAACCGTGACCAGACGCACGTCTTTATTGGTCAGCCTGATACTTGTAGCCTGCTCTATCTCGGACACCATTTTATTGATATCCACGTTAGCATAGACATACTCCAATGTACCGGCTTCTATCTTCGACAAATCCAGAATGTCATTGATGAGCTGCAACAGCAGTTCATTATTCCGCTCTATAATATCGAGATACTCCACCCGTTCTTCCTCAGACACTTCCGTGGCCAAAATACTCGAAAAACCAACTATTGCATTGAGCGGAGTACGTATCTCATGACTCATATTGGCCAGGAAAGCCGATTTTATCCGGTTGGACTCCTCAGCCTCCTCTTTGGCCAGACGTAGCTTGCGCTCCATGATTTTCAAATCAGTAATGTCCCAAGCAGTATAAACAATCCACTTGCGACCATCAGAAAGCTTTATAAAATTATTGTTCTGGAAGGTAAACCGCTCCTCGTTCTTCTTGGTAAAAAAACGTCGTATACCTTCTTGTGGAATCCCCGTCTTGACCAACTCTTCATCCTCCTTCCTAATTAAAGCCGCAGCCTCTGGCATTGTTTCAAAATCCGTCTTGCCTATAGCCTCTCTGGCCGAACATTCAAAGAGTTCCTCTGCCTTTTTATTCCAAAAAGTATAGCGCATCCCATCATTCACATCCTTCACTTTTGCCGCAATGGGAAGATTATCAAGAATGCCTTCCAACAGTTGCAGATACCTCTCCCGGTCCCTTTCCCTCAATTTCTTCATCCGCCTCTGCATGAAGAAAAAGAAGAGGCACAGCACCAATGTACCTAAAAGAATGGAAATATAGACCATCTCTCTTTGAACAAACCCGTCGGGAATATCAAGCCTTTCCTGCAAGGTGAAAGCAGTATCGAAAAGTTCGGGGCTTTCAGCCATTTTGTCAGCCAATGCCGGATGAACAAAGATTATACAAAAAGAGAAGAATATCGTCAGTAACCGAATACTTCCGAGAGGTAAAAAAAGAGGAACATGTTTTGTCATAATTGGCAAACATTTAATAATTAAATAGTTAGATAAGATTCCAGCTACTGCAAATTTAGAAAAAAATAAATGCGAAAACAGTATCTACGAAATAAATTTGCATTTTACACCCATTATTTTGTATTTAATGCCGAGAAGAGAATATTTTGAGAATAACCCAATACAAAAGGATGATACAGCACAATCAGCTAATGCCTATATGAGCTTATCAGGAAGGAATCGTCGCTTTTCAAAACATGAGATTAAAACCTTTTTTACGTCCAGTATTGTATTTCTCAATCTCTGACGCAAATGATTTTTTCAGCTGCGCTGCCATAAAGTCCAAGAAAGGCTGACTGTTCTCATCTTCTTGCGACTGCCGCAAAGAAAGAATATAGTCGCCCCTATCTTCTTTAAAGATTTTCGTCGGAAAAAGATGATGGCAGAACTGGATATAGTTCATCAACAAACGAGCCGTTCTCCCATTGCCATCTACCCACGGATGAACGGTTACCAAATTGAGATGAGCATTGAAACTCAATTCATATCGTTCCCGAAATGTTTCCATATTCTTTTGCTTTTCTCTCAATATAGAACAAAGTTCTTCTACTTTAGCGGGAACTTTAGGATAGCTCATATAAGAACACCCGCCCACCCCAGCAGTAACGCCGCACAAACGAAATTCACCTTTAGAAGAATCAAAAGAACCGCCCATTACATTATATACACTCCCAGTAGTACGCATTAGAGCAGCATTCAATTTTTGTAAGAAAACAGGCGTAATTTCCGCATTTTGTGCACTTTCTTCTTTGGCGAGTTCGTATGCCTTCTTCAAATCCTCATTCATCAGATGATAGACCAACGGCTTTCCTTTGGCTGTTACCCCCTCATCAAAAAGCAACTGGGTATCCAATTCGGTAAGTGTAGAGCCCTCAATAGCAGTAGAATGGGTAATAAGCGAATAGAGGTAGTACTTTTCATAGTCTACCGACTGACTGATACCAAGCCTCACAAATTCTTGATTCAGTACTTCTATCTCTTGCCAGATATCTGTTCCCATGAGCAAAGAGCATAAAAGATAAGTATAAAAAGAAAGCGGGAAAAGCATTAAAACTTTCCCCGCTTCTTTATTTCGTACCCAGACCCGGGGTCGAACCGGGATGGAAGTGAATCCACTGGTGTTTGAGACCAGCGCGTCTACCGATTCCGCCATCTGGGCATGTTTGACTTCTCAAATGCGGTGCAAAGATACAGCTTTTTTCTAAACCTGCAATACTTTTCCTAAAAAAAGGCGAAAAAAACGATAAAACCTGCTTGAATCATTCCTTGTTTGTAAAATATGCAGTACATTAGCAGAAACTTTTAAAATCAATAGCATGGTAACCAATAAGGATAATTTCTGTGTAATTATGGGCGGAGGAATCGGCAGCCGTTTCTGGCCATTCAGCCGCAAGACACTTCCAAAACAGTTTCTGGATTTCTTCGGTACAGGACGTTCCTTGCTGCAGCAAACCTTCGACCGCTTCAAGCAGGTAATCCCCATGGAAAATATACTTATCGTAACAAATGACTTGTATGCCGACCTTGTAAAAGAACAGCTTCCCGAACTTAAACCCGAACAGATTCTACTGGAGCCGACACGCAGGAATACAGCCCCCTGCATTGCGTGGGCTTCCTATCATATCCGCGCCTTGAATCCGAACGCCAATATAGTGGTAGCTCCTTCGGACCACTTAATCCTGAAGGAAGGCGAATTTCTGGCAGCTATCGAAAAAGGGCTGGACTTCGTTTCCCAATCGGACAATCTGCTGACACTCGGCATCAAGCCCAACCGTCCGGAAACCGGATATGGCTATATACAAATAGCCGAAGCCGCCGGTGATAATTTCTACAAGGTAAAAACCTTCACTGAAAAGCCCGAACTGGAACTGGCAAAAGTATTCGTGGAAAGTGGAGAATTCTATTGGAACTCTGGTCTGTTCATGTGGAACGTAAATACCATCATCAAGGCAAACGAAGCCCTGCTGCCCGAGCTGACTTCCAAACTGGCCCCCGGCAAAGATGTGTATGGAACAGTCCAAGAGAAACAATTCATTGATGAGAACTTCCCTGCTTGCCCCAATGTCTCCATAGACTTCGGCATCATGGAAAAGGCAGACAATGTATATGTGTCATTAGGCGATTTCGGCTGGTCTGATTTAGGAACCTGGGGGTCTTTGTATGATTTGTCTCCCAAAGATGAAGCAGGCAATGTAGCCTTAAAATGTAAATCCCTCATCTATAATAGCAAAGACAATATCGTGGTGCTGCCCGACAACAAACTTGCAGTTATCGACGGTTTGGAAGGTTATCTCATAGCCGAGTCGGACAATGTATTACTGATTTGCAAGAAAGATGAAGAACATACCATCCGCAAATATGTGAATGATGCCCAGATAAAACTGGGAGAGGAATACATTTAAATTAAAAATTAAAGGATAGGTGCCGAAGGCAAAAAAATAGCGGGAGCTGGATGAAGTCCAACTCCCGCTTCCGTTTATTTAGGGGAGGAAAATAAACCGATTAAAGCACTGCACGGATAGCTTCTGCCACAGCCTTGAATTCTTCGTCCGTCAGTTTCAGTTTGGGATTGGAGAAAAGCATATCTTTTTCGTTCTGCATAGGAATCAAATGTATGTGCGCATGAGGCACTTCCAGCCCCAATACCGCTTCTCCTACCTTTCTACACGGAAAGGCCTTGCCGATGGCAAGTGCCACTCTCTTGGCGAAAACATGCATCGCCGCCAAATCCTCATCGTTCAAATCGAAGATATAATCCACTTCCTGCTTGGGAATGACCAATGTATGACCTTTTACCAACGGATTGATGTCAAGGAACGCAAAGAATCTGTCATCCTCCGCCACCTTGTAGCAAGGTATTTCACCTGCGATAATTCTACTGAATATTGTTGCCATAGCTATAAATTATAAAATAAGGCAAGCCCGTATGCGGACCTGCCTTCCTTTAAAAGGATATGTTCACTACTTCCAGGTTAATCATGCCCTGCGGAACTTTAATTTCTGCGATGTCACCTACTTTCTTGCCAAGCAGACCTTGTGCAATCGGAGTATTGACGGAAATCTTTCCTTCCTTCAGATTGGCTTCACTTTCGGAAACGATAGTATAAACCATCTTCATGCCATTCTTCACGTTCTTAAGCTCTACCTTATTGAGAATCTGTACAGAATCGGTTTTCAACTTCGACTCATCAATAATCTTAGCGTCGGCAATGGTCAGCTTCAAGTTGTTAATTTTCATCTCAAGCATACCTTGAGCTTCCTTGGCAGCGTCATACTCTGCATTTTCCGACAAATCACCTTTGTCACGCGCTTCGGCAATGGCAGCCGATATTTTGGGACGTTCCACCGTCTCCAGGTGTTTCAATTCGGCCATCAATTTCTTGTAGCCGTCTTCTGACATATAAGCCATACTTTTTCCTCCTTAAATGTTATGTTAGTTTTTAATGGTACTATAAACAAAAAAGAATTCCAACATGGTCAGCATGCTGGAACCCTCTTTCCGATTTTCCTTTGCAAAGATAGCCTTTTATACAATGCGTGTCAAGCATAAAAGGCTGCTTTATAACATATTTAAACGAAAACTTCTTATTTATAACATGTTACAGCAATGCTTTCACTGCCGCCTCCAGGTCTTTAATGCTCTCTCCACGGGCACTCAACTCATTGTTCTTGTTGACCAGGAACACAGAAGGCACATTCTTCACATTATAAGAAGCCGCTATAGACGAATAAATTCCATTGCCGTCGCGCACACAAATCCAAGGCAGATTGTCGGCAGTTGTTTTCCAATAGTGCTCGTCTGCATCCAGAGAAACCTGATAGATTTCCAATCCCTGGGCGGCATACTTGTCGTACAAGTCGCGCAACATATAATTATGTGTAGCAGAAACGGCACTCTGATAAACAGTGAAGTCCACAATAACAGCCTTGCCCTTCAGTTCGCTCAACTTACGTGTATTGCCCTTCATGTCACGCAGGTTAATGTCGATGATGCCGGTTTCGGAAATTGCCTCTTCTGGGATTTCCACCACCTTCTGCTGCGGAGTACGGGTATTCTTCATTCCCTTTATCACAATATTGTAGAGGTTCTTGGAGCGGTCGGCATCCGGATAATAATTGTTTAGGCTGGTTGCCACGGCTGCAAAACACTTAATGTCTTCCTTATTGTTCAGAGGGTCGAAAATCAAATAATTATTCAACTTCTGGAACAAGGCGAAATAGGCAGCAGCCGTATTGGGAGCGGCAAAAATATAGCTGATTTTCACTTCATCCTTATAGTTCTTCAATAAAGAGGCAAGGCTGTCCTCAAAAACATCGGCACCTATCTTATGTGCCTGCACCGACTGCAGCAATGCATTCACATTATCCTGAAGCTTCATCTGCTTCAGCGTCAAGTCCTTTATCTTCGAGCTATTCGGAGAACCTTCCACTGTATAGGCAGTGGCGAAATCGGTATAAGGTGCCTTTACCAAAACCGTTTCCGTCGAATCTACCGAGAAATTAATAACCTTGTCGTCTACCCGCAGACGGTAAAATTCCGGAGACACCGGACGTACCTGCTCGAAGTGGAAAGAGCCATCCCCTTCCAGCTTTACAGAATCCAAAGGAACAATACCTTCCAATGCCGAGGCTTCCAAATAAAGCATCTTGCCGTCGGCACCAGACACTTCACCCTCTACTTTGAATTTCGGTTCGGAATTACATGCACCCAATGCTATTGCAGCAAGTGCCATAAAAAAGATTTTCTTCATATCGTATCTTCAGTTTTGTTTTGCAAACGTGCCTGCAAATATACTTCTTTTCAAGTTCAGTCAAAGCATTTTCCCTCGTTCTTCCATATAGAAAACTGCAAAAAACAACAAAATACAAACTTTTTATCTCATTCCCACCATTTTACATGAATAAATTATGTATCTTTGCACGAATTTTGAAAGAAAATTAGATATAAAACATTTTTTATGATTAACCCAATTGTTAAGACGATCGAGCTTCCTGATGGCAGAACCATCACGCTCGAAACGGGAAAGCTGGCAAAACAGGCAGACGGTTCTGTAATGCTTCGTATGGGCAACACCATGCTTTTAGCTACTGTTTGTGCCGCCAAGGACGCAGTTCCCGGAACAGATTTCATGCCATTACAGGTAGAGTACAAAGAAAAATTCTCCGCATTCGGACGTTTCCCCGGCGGTTTCACAAAGCGCGAAGGACGCGCTTCTGACTACGAAATCCTCACTTGCCGCCTCGTTGACCGTGCTCTCCGCCCCTTATTCCCTGATAATTTCCATGCAGAGGTATACGTAAACATCATTCTTTTCTCAGCAGACGGCGTAGATATGCCCGACGCTCTGGCCGGACTCGCAGCTTCTGCCGCACTTGCAGTTTCAGATATCCCCTTCAACGGACCTATTTCCGAAGTACGCGTAGCACGCATCAACGGACAATTCGTCATCAACCCTACCTTCGAACAACTAGAACAAGCCGATATGGACTTGATGGTGGGCGCCACTTATGAAAACATCATGATGGTGGAAGGCGAAATGGACGAGGTTTCCGAGCAGGACTTGCTGGAAGCGATGAAGGCCGCACACGAAGCCATTAAGATTCAGTGCAAGGCACAGATGGAACTGGCAGAAGAAGTAGGCTCTACCGTGAAACGCGAATATTGCCACGAAGTGAACGACGAAGAACTCCGTAAGGCCGTTCACGACGCTTGCTACGACAAGGCTTATGCCATTGCCGCTTCCGGAAACAAGAACAAGCACGAACGCATGGATGCTTTCGATGCCATCCGCGAAGAATTCAAGGCACAGTTCTCCGAAGAAGAACTGGAAGAAAAGGCAGCCCTCATCGACCGTTACTATCACGATGTGGAAAAAGAGGCGATGCGCCGTTCCATTCTGGACGAAGGCAAGCGCCTTGACGGACGTAAGACGACCGAAATCCGTCCTATCTGGTGTGAGACCAGCTACCTGCCCGGCCCTCACGGTTCCGCTATCTTTACACGTGGCGAAACACAGTCTTTGTCTACTGTGACTTTAGGCACCAAGTTGGACGAGAAGATTATCGACGACGTATTGGAACACGGAAAAGAACGTTTCCTTCTGCACTACAACTTCCCTCCGTTCTCTACGGGCGAAGCCAAGGCACAGCGCGGTGTAGGCCGTCGTGAAATCGGCCACGGCCATCTGGCATGGCGTGCATTGAAGGGTCAGATTCCTGCAAACTATCCGTATGTAGTACGCGTGGTATCCGATATCCTCGAATCAAACGGTTCTTCTTCCATGGCTACCGTATGTGCCGGAACTCTGGCATTGATGGATGCAGGTGTGAAAATCAAGAAACCGGTATCAGGTATCGCCATGGGATTGATTAAGAATGCAGGCGAAGACAAATATGCCGTATTGTCCGATATCCTCGGTGATGAGGACCACTTGGGCGACATGGACTTCAAGGTGACCGGAACAAAAGACGGTATCACCGCCACTCAGATGGACATCAAAGTGGACGGTCTGTCATACGAAATCCTCGAAAAGGCATTGCTGCAGGCTAAAGAAGGCCGTGAATATATCTTGGGCAAAATCACCGAGTGCATTGCCGAGCCTCGCGAAGACCTGAAACCTCACGCTCCGCGTATCGAGACAATGACCATTCCCAAGGAATTCATCGGTGCTGTCATCGGCCCTGGTGGAAAGATTATCCAAGGTATGCAGGAAGAAACCGGTGCTACCATTACTATTGAAGAAGTGGACAACATCGGTAGAATCGAAATCGCCGGTACCAACAAGAAGAGCATCGATGATGCTATGCGTATCATCAAAGGGATTGTAGCTGTCCCCGAAGTAGGCGAAGTCTACAAAGGCAAGGTACGCTCCATTATGCCTTACGGTGCATTCGTTGAATTCCTGCCGGGTAAGGACGGCTTGCTCCATATCTCCGAAATCGACTGGAAACGTCTGGAAACAGTAGAAGAAGCCGGTATCAAGGAAGGTGATGAAATTGACGTAAAACTTCTCGACATCGACCCGAAGACCGGAAAATTTAAGCTGTCACGCAAAGTATTGCTTCCGAGACCGGAAAGACAAGAAAGACCGGAAAAGAAATAAGAAATTTCTTATTCTTTAAGTATATAAAGCCTGGTGGAACCCCATCAGGCTTTCTTTTTGTCAATACTGCCAGAAATGGCTCTGAAAAAACAAGGCATAATGCTTGCATATTCCAAAAAGATTATGTTTTTTTGCTATGTAAAGCCTTATATTCCATAAAGAACCTCAATTAATGTCCGGTTTAAGGAGCCTACATACTATGAATCTTTTCTCACGCTTTTTCCAGGAAAACCAAGAAAAGTTTTTGGCTTTTGCTTATTCTTATCTCAGGGATAAAGCAGAAGCGGAAGACGTTGTGATGGAATCCATGATTGCCTTATGGGAAAACCGAGACCGCTGGGAAGAAAACAGTAACCTGCATGCCCTGCTGCTGACCATCATAAAGAACAAAGCCCTGCACGTACTCGAGCACAAGCAGGTGCGTCTGCGAGCGGAAGAAACCATCAGCAGCCACAACCTGCGCGAACTGGACTTACGCATCTCCACCTTGAAAGCCTGCGAACCGGACCAGATATTCAACACGGAAATACAGCATATCGTAAATAAGACCTTACAGGAAATGCCCGAGCAAAGCCGGAAGATATTCATGTTGAGCCGATACCAGAACCTGGCAAACAAGCAGATTGCCGATAGTCTGGACATATCACTTAAAACCGTAGAGGCACACATCACCAAAGTGCTGCGGATTCTCCGGCTGAGACTGAAAGATTATCTTGTTACCATACTCATAATATTAATATCCTAAAAAATGCTTCTACGGAATAGGGTTACCGCCCACTTTCCGGTTATATATACAAAAGGTAAAAAGAGCACGTTTTAGAAAAGAAATAAATTATTGACAATGAACCAAGAGCTATTATATAAATATTTCAAAGGTATTACTTCCGTTGAAGAAGAAAAGATGATACTCGACTGGATAGACGCCTCGGATGAAAACCGGGACATCTTCCTGAAAGAGCGCATGATATACGACATTTCCTTGTTCTCGGACAAGCAGGGAAACAATGAAAAGAAAACGGTGCACATCATGCCGATGCTCCGCTGGGCGGCCCGTATAGCCGCCGTCACCATTGTCGCCATTGCCGGTTATTTCATCACCTCCGACTTTTTATATAACAAGGAGGTGCAGTTGCAAACAGTCACTGTGCCTGCCGGACAACGGGCCCAAATTATCCTCGCCGATGGAACACGCGTATGGCTGAACTCCAAGTCCACCATGAAATATGCCGCCAACTTCGGACGCAACGAACGAAATGTGGAATTGGACGGAGAGGCCTACTTTGAAGTAGCCAAAAACAAGAATATCCCATTCTATGTACATACAGAAACGAACAAGGTAAAAGTTGTAGGAACGAGTTTCAACGTCTGTGCCTACAGTGGGAGCCATGAGTTCGGAACCACATTGGTGGAAGGTATCGTCGATATCTATCCGGCCAACAGCAGCCAGATAATCACCAGGTTGCAGAAAGACGAGGTATTTCTCAATGAAAACGGAAAATGTAGAAAGGCCGTCCTTCCTTCCTATGAATATCTACGCTGGAAAGAGGGACTATACTGTTTTGACGACGCTCCATTCAGCGGTATCCTCGGTAGACTGGAGAAATACTATAATGTAAAGATAACCGTTGCCAGTCCTCAACTGCTGAACTACGGCAGCTTTACCGGCAAGTTCAGAGAGCAGGACGGCATCGAACATATACTGCGGACCATCTCGAAAGACCATCCTTTCAAGTTCCGCATCAACGAAGAAAAGGATTCAATTGTTATATATGAGTAAGAAAAAAAGATCGGAAAGTACCCCCATACTTTCCGATCCGAAACAGTCAAAAATCGACCTTAATCAATTTATTAACTTAACACAGTGACAAAGATATGAGAAAAATTTTGTTGATGAGGCTTTTTTATCTAAAAAAATTAGATTTTAAGCAATTATTGCAAACCTATGAAAATCACATTATTCCTTCTCCTGCTTGTTATATTTCAGGTGTACAGCGGGAACTGCTACTCTCAGAATGCCAGGGTCAGCATTCAAAATGCCCGGCTGAGGGTAGGGCAAGTTCTCGAGCAAATTGAATCGCAAACAGAATACTTATTTGTATATAACAAACAGAACGTCGATGTACGCCGTACCGTCGACATCAATGCAAGCAACCAAACTGTTTCCGAAGTACTTGACCAAATGTTCAAAGGGACAGACATCAAGTATGTGATGGAAGGCAAAAACATCGTTTTAACCAAAAACAGCAGGAGTGCTGAGGATAAGACAAACACTCTGCAGGAAATGGCTATTGTAAGAGGAAAGGTGACGGACTCCAAAGGCGAACCGATTATCGGTGCCAACATTCTTGAAAAAGGGACCGCCAATGGTGTTATCACCAATACCGAAGGAGAATTTAGTATGAATATCCCTCCTTATGCCACTATTGTCGTATCCTACATCAGTTATGAGCCGCAAACCATTGCCCTGAACGGTAGAAATAATCTCCACATCCGGATGGAAGAAAAGAACCTCGCCCTGGAGCAAGTAGTGGTAACCGCCATGGGTATCCAGAAGAAAATGTCCTCATTGACCTATTCTACCCAACAGATAAGCAGCAATGAGCTGACCCGTGCCAAAGAGCCGAACATGATTAATACACTGGCAGGAAAGACGGCCGGAGTACAAATCAATAAAACCGCCAATTTAGGAGGTTCTGCCAAAGTCGTCATTCGCGGTGCACGCTCTGCATTTGCCAGCGGCAACAACCAGCCCTTGTACGTAATTGACGGTGTTCCTATGCTGAACAGCTCAACAGAATCCACCTCCACCGTAATCGGCGGTAACTACGATGGATTGAACCGTGATGCCGGTGACGGGATTTCCAACTTGAATCCGGACGACATAAAAAGCATCAACATCCTGAAAGGTTCTTCTGCCGCCGCGCTTTATGGTTCGCAGGCAGCTAATGGCGTCATTCTGATCACCACTAAAAAGGGAAAGGCCGGACTGCAGCGCGTTACATTCTCCTCCAACCTGACCGTAAGTCACGCCATCAGTACCCCCGAATTCCAAAATACATACGGCCGGAACGAAGATGGCGGTACGGCAAGCTGGGGTACAAAAGGCAATGTAACGGACTATGACAACATAGGCGAGTTCTTCAGCAATGGCATCACCACTTTCAATTCGCTGGCTATCACTACCGGAAATGAAAAGGTACAAACTTATTTCTCATACGCCAACACCACGGCTAAAGGAATTGTGGACAATAACAAACTACAGAAGAATAACCTGAACCTACACGAAACGGCCAGCCTCTTCAACAACAAGCTGAAACTGGACGGCATTGCAACACTAATGACCCAAACCGTCAAGAACTCCCCTGCTACCGGCGGCTATTATCTGAATCCGCTGGTCAGCTTGTACAGTTTCCCACGTGGCGTAGACATGAGCACTTACAGAGAAAACTTTGAAACGTGGAATGCCGACCGCAATATGATGACACAAAACTGGATTGAAAAGAATGGAGATGGTACCGTCAGTGAATGGGGACAGAATCCCTACTGGCTGAAAAACCGCGTGCTCAGTGGCTACAAGCGTTATCGCGCTGTGGCATCGGCCAGAGCCAATCTGCACATTACGGACTACTTCAACCTGCAGGTACGGGGTAATGTGGATTATATCAGTGATAAATTCGACAATAAGATGTATGCCACTACAGCTCCCAACATCGCCGGCAAATACGAGGACAAGGAAAACGGACGTTACATCTGGTCGGACAGCCAGGAAATCCAAGTCTACGGTGACGCAATGGTCTTGTTCAACAAGGAATTTGATGACTTTTCCCTCAATACGGCACTGGGAGCCAGCATCAACATGAGTAAAGTCAATTCACTGACGATAGACTCAAGGCTTGCTTCCCTCTACAAACCGAATGTATTTACCGTCCCCAATGTAGTGATGGACTCCAAAGCAGCCGTAAATCAGAGCATCGACAGCAAACGCACGCTCCAATCAGTATTTGCCACCATGCAGTGGGGCTGGAAAGGACTACTATACTTGGACATTACCGCACGTAACGACTGGTCATCCACATTAGCCCACACAGACAGCAAGAATACCGGATTCTTCTATCCCTCCATAGGAGCTACCTGGATTCTTAACAAAACCTGCTCCCTGCCCAAATGGATAAGTTTTGCAAAAGTGCGCGCTTCATGGGCGGAAGTCGGTAATGACCTCCCGATAGGAATCACCAATCCGGTAGACATCATCATGGTAGGCGGCAGTATCAATGTAAATACCGTAGAACAGCGCGGTGACCTGAAACCGGAAATCAGCAGCTCCATCGAATTCGGTACAGAATGGCGCTTCTTCCATCACCGCTTCGGGATAGACTTCACTTGGTATCAGACCAATACCAAGAACCAGTTGTTGAGAATGGACAATCCTACGGGCTCCACCTATAAATACCGGTATGTCAATGCCGGAAAAATACGTAACCAGGGTTTTGAGCTGACGGTAGACGCCACTCCGCTACTATACAGAAACTTTTCGTGGAAGAGTCTCATCAACATGTCCGCCAACAAGAACAAAGTAGTGACCCTGCATCCTGACTATCCAGAATTTTCCTACTACGAAGAAGGTTTCAACGCAGGCTATCAGATGCGCGTCAAAGAAGGAGGCAGCCTGGGGGATATTTATGGAAATGCTTTCCGCCGTAACGAGGATGGCAGCATCATGGTTGATGAAACCAGCAAAAGGCCTTTAGGAAATACCGGAAACAAGGATTTGCTTGGGAATGCCAATCCTGACTTCACCATGGGATGGAGCAACACACTTACCTACAAGAACCTGGAGCTCTATTTCCTGATAGATTTCCGCTTTGGCGGCGAAGTCATGTCACTGACACAGTCTGAGTTGGATGCCAACGGCGTGACCAAAGTCACCGAAGATGCCCGCACCCGGGGATATGTAGAATACCAGGGACAGAAGTTCAACGACCCGAGAGCATTTTACAGCGCAGTAGGCGGCAGAAATGCCATCTCCGAATATTATATGTACGACGCAACCTGCATCAGACTCCGTGAAGTATCACTGAGCTATTCTTTCCCGAAAACGATACTGGAAAACAGTAGATTCATAAAGGGAATCGACGTATCATTGGCAGCGCGCAACTTGTGTTTCTTAAAGAAGGAAGCACCGTTCGACCCCGATGCAGTAATGTCCGTAGGCAACAACAATCAAGGAGTAGACGTGTTTGGCATGCCTACTACCCGGAATATCGGCTTTAACCTAAGATTAACCTTTTAAAATGAATACCTTATGAAAAACAAGTGCATCATATTCCTTTTCTGCCATAGCATATTGCTGCTTGCAGCTTGCACCGGCGGTTTTGAGAACGACAACGAAATCAAGGGAGGTTTCTCGGACGACAAAAAGGAAATAGATTTCCAGAACCTAACTGCTCCATTCGAACCCATACAGTCGGGTATCTACTTCAATATAGGTTCTGTTGGCTTAAATTGGGTATGGCAGATGACACAATCCCTGAACCATGACATGTTCTCCGGCTACTTCATGGACCCTATTCCTAAATTCATGAAATCCAACGCCTGCTACAACCTGAACTCAGGCTGGACCAATGCCGCATGGCAATGTACTTACGGATATGTCTACACGGAGGTGCAGAAGGCAGAAAAGAACTTTTATGGCAATGACAACTTGAAAGGCTACCTCGGCATTACCGAAATTTTGAAAGTGGAACTGATGCACCGCATTGCCGATACATACGGTCCGCTGGTCTACCATCAACTGGGTGAGACACCCCGGGTTTACGGACAGCAAGAAGCCTATACACGCTTCTTTGCAGACCTGGACGAAGGGCAGCAATTGATAAGGGAATACCTGGACGAGGGCGGTGACAACAACAAATTCAAAGAGTATGATATGCTGACCAACGGCAAGACCTTGAAGGAGTGGTTAAAGTTTGCCAACTCACTACGTTTGCGCCTTGCCATGCGCATCTCCAATGTAGATGCAACACTTGCCAAAGACCAAGCAACCAAAGCACTGAATGACAATCAAGGTGTACTGGAAGGTGCAAGGGAAACCATCGCTGTAATGGGCAAGAACTATATCAATCCTTTGTGTGCCGTTGCCGGTTGGGGTGAAGTCTACATGAATGCCTCGATGGAATCCATTGTCAACGGTTATGAGGACCCGCGTGGCAAGAAATGGTATAACACCGCCCTTCTCGAAGGTTATCAAAAACAGTTGTTAGGCATTCCCATCGGGTTACCCATGAAAGACGGTGACGCCAACATTTACAGTTTTTGCTCTTCCCTCAACACAAGTACCATCGGCGAAAAGACCGGAGCCGTATTGATGAGTGCGGCAGAAGTCTGGCTGCTCAGGGCCGAAGCAGCCCTCCGTGGCTATACCAAAGAGAATCCCCGCACATGCTATGAATACGGGGTAAGTACTTCATTTACACAGTGGGACTGTGCTGGTGCCTCCGAATATCTGGAAAGCGACAAAACCCCTGCCGATTATAAAGATGTAGTCTCGGGCGGCAAGGTAGGCAAGGACATGAAAGCCTTGATTACCATATCCCCCAAATGGGAAGAAGATGCAGACATAGAGACGAAACTCGAAAAGATTATTACCCAGAAGTGGCTGGCATGCTGGCCCGAAAGTTATGAGGCATGGGCTGAGCAACGCCGTACCGGATACCCCAAACTTTTCAAGGTCCAAAGCAACACCGGAAAAGTGATTGATACGGATATCATGATCCGCCGCCTTCCGTTCTCGACGGACGCCGCCACTGCCGACCCGGCACAATACGCCACCCTCACGGAAAAACTGGGTGGCGCAGATAACGGCGCCACCCGCCTTTGGTGGGATACGGGGAAAAACTCTTTTTAGAACAGACTCCACGCAACCGTAAGCCCTGCCATCACAATGGCTACCATGCTCATCAGCTTGATTAGGATATTCAAGCTCGGACCGGATGTGTCCTTGAACGGGTCTCCTACGGTGTCACCCACAACTGTAGCCTTGTGGACTTCACTGCCTTTGCCGCCAAAGTTGCCTTCTTCCACATACTTTTTGGCATTATCCCATGCACCACCGGCATTTGCCATGAAGATGGCAAGCACGAAACCACTGCTCAATCCGCCAATCAGCAGGCCGAGCACACCGGGAACACCGAAAATAAGTCCCGTCGCAATCGGAGCAATGATAGCTATCAGTGACGGAATCACCATCTCGCGTTGCGCCCCTTTCGTCGAGATTGCCACACAACGCTCATAATCAGGCTCCGTTTCTCCTGTAAGGATTCCCTTGATTTCGCGGAACTGGCGGCGCACTTCGTCTACCATATGGGCCGCTGCACGCCCTACCGCATTCATCGTCAATCCACAGAAAAGAAATGCCATCATCGAGCCCAGAAACATACCGGAAAGAACTTTCGGATTCATCAGCGTCACATCGTAGTGATGCATAAAGTCGAAGAAAGTGGCATCTTGAAGAGCCACGGCATCGCCATGAGGAAGCGACAGTTCGGTAGTCCCGAGGCGGGTCAGCCCGATACGGATTTCCTCGACATAAGAGGCCAGCAAAGCCAATCCCGTCAAAGCGGCGGAACCGATGGCAAAGCCTTTGCCCGTAGCGGCTGTAGTATTGCCCAAGGAGTCAAGCGCATCGGTACGCTTACGCACCTCTTCACCCAGACCGGACATTTCCGCATTGCCACCCGCGTTGTCAGCTATCGGTCCGTAAGCATCTGTAGCAAGCGTGATGCCCAATGTAGAAAGCATACCTACTGCGGCAATGCCAATACCATAGAGCCCCAGACCCACATTAGAGAAGTCGAAGCCCGAAGCAAAGAGATAAGAAGCAATGATACCTATCACCACGGCAATCACCGGAATAGCCGTAGAAAGCATTCCCAAGCCTATACCGGAAATTATGACTGTCGCCGGACCGGTCTTTCCGCTTTCACTCAGCTTTTGGGTAGGACGGTAGGATTGGGAAGTATAGTACTCCGTAGACCGCCCGATGATGATACCTACTATCAAACCCACTATCACGGAGCAGGAAATCCACAGCCAGTTGTCCAACTTCAGCAACCACAGGATAAAGAAAGTGGCGACAACTATCAAAATAGAGCTGAGATTAGTACCGAAAGCCAGTGAGTTCAGCAAGTCCTTCATCTTCGCATTCTCTTTGGTACGCACGGAGAAGATACCGATAATGGAAAGCAATATTCCGACGGCTGCAATCAGCATCGGAGCGATTACGGCCTTGAACTGCATCAGCGTATCACCCGAGTGGATAAAAGCCGCAGCACCGAGGGCAGCCGTAGCAAGGATAGAACCGCAATAACTTTCGTACAAATCAGCCCCCATACCTGCCACGTCGCCTACATTGTCGCCTACATTATCCGCAATCGTGGCAGGATTACGCGGGTCGTCTTCGGGAATACCGGCTTCCACCTTTCCCACAAGGTCGGCACCTACATCGGCAGCTTTTGTATAGATACCGCCACCTACGCGTGCAAACAATGCCTGCGTGGAAGCGCCCATACCGAAAGTCAGCATGGTAGTGGTAATGATGCAGAGTTTATGGGTGGGAGTCATTACATCTTCCGGAATTACAGCATTCAGCAACAGATACCAGAAAGATATATCAAGCAAGCCAAGGCCAACCACTACCAGTCCCATCACCGCACCGCTACGGAAAGCCACGCGTAGTCCGGCATTCAGCGATGTGCGTGCCGCATTGGCAGTGCGAGCCGATGCGTAGGTGGCCGTCTTCATACCCAAAAAGCCGGAAAGTCCGGAAAAGAATCCTCCGGTAAGGAAAGCAATCGGCACCCAGGAGTTCTGCACTCCGAAACCGTATGCCATAATGGAGAAAAGGATAACCAGCCCCAGAAATACCCAGCCCACAATCTTGTATTGTTGGCGAAGGTAAGACATAGCACCTTTGCGCACAGCAGCGGCAATCTTAATCATCTGAGGCGTACCCTCACTCTCTTTCATCATCTGACGATGGAAATACCAGGCAAAACAAAGTGCCATAATAGAAGCGGCTGGAACCAGCCAGAATAGGATTTGGTCCATAGCATTTATTCGTATTAAAAGGTTGAACGAAAGCCTAAAAATATTGATTTGAAACGAAATAAGCAAATGAAAAAGAAAAGAAATCCAAGCAAGCATGTATTTATACTGGCGAATAAAACAACAAGCAGTACCCTTTTTTACCTATTTTTTGTATTTAATGAGAAGAACAGAGCACATATAGATATATATTACAACTTTTATAGTACCTTTGCAACAAGTAAACAAGCTAAAAACAAAGGCATTATGAAACCAATCTATTCTAACCTGACATGCAAGATGCTGGCTTTGACATTATGCAGCATTATGCTGGCATTCCTATCCATAGGATGCGAACATGACGTCTACAATCCCGATAATGGAAAAGACGATGAGAAGACTCCCAACTCTTTTGATTTTTCTACGACATCTTCCATCCAAGTAAACGTAAAGTATGATGTCCCCGAAGGCTATAAAGTACTTTTTGAAATCTATCTTGAAGACCCGTTCACGATTGACAAAGATGGCCAGATTATAAAACGCACAGACCTGGAACCGGTCATCAGACGCATGACAGACGGTAACGGTGCATATAGCGGCAAGGAAATCATCAATTCGGACCATGGGGACGAAGCATATATCTATACTTCTTATATAGGGGTCCCCACCCTCTTCAAAACAGTTATTGCAGGAGATGCCATTACTGCCGACATCAAATGGGATTCCACCGATGATAATCCGCAAACACGGGCGGAGGGATGGCAGGCACCCAAAGGATACCATGTATTAGGAACATGGAGCTCCAAAGGATATCCTCATTATTTAGACACAGACAACAAAATCACAATTCCCGGTGATGTATTGACAATCATCAATACGACCTTGAAGGAAGGAGGCACATGCCCTAAGCAATACCGACAAGCCATAGATTTTGAAATCAATGATCCGGAAGGGCGCAATGCGGAAGTATCCATCCGGATAATTGGAGGAACCAGCGGTGCAGCGAGCGCCTTTGGCTATTATTGCTATAGGGCAGACGCATCTTTAAGTGAAATTAAAAAAGCCCCCAAATGCATTGTTTTTCCAAACACTCTGATGGATAATTATTATAATAAAAAGGCTTCCGGACTACAAGGCGGTGAAAGTGTAAAGCTTCATTACATAGACCCCGACGGAGTGGACCAAGGCACCGTATTTCCCAATGGAGTAAAAATCGGATGGTTCCTATTGAATGACAGCTTCTATGGCGGAAACAATAAGCCTTTCTACTCTACTACAAAGCTGAATGGGGACGGCCGTACACATACAGCCGCATTCCGCATCGATGATTTTGTCGTATTGTCCTTTGAAGATTGGACAGACCAAGACTATAATGATATACAATTCAACGTATGGTCCAACCCCATCGAAGCCATCATCAATCCGGATATTCCTGATATCAAACCTGACGGTGGCAACGAGGATAAGAAATACAGTCTGGAATACAAAGGAATCATCGCTTTCGAAGATAATTGGCCCAGAAAGGGTGACTATGACTTGAATGATGTTATTGTAAAATACCAGTCCGTATTGAACTTCAATGATGCCAATCAGGCCCTTTCTACAGAAGACACCTATGAGTTGCTTTGGTCCGGTGCCACTTTCAAAAATGGTTTCGCTTACCAACTGAATACAGAACGCAGCAATATGTCAACTGAAATATTGGAAGCCCCCACAACTTTCAACGGACAAGGACTGGATACAGACCTTTCCAAAGCTACCGTCAATGTATTTCTAAGTGCGCTCGATGTAACAGAGAGAAATACAAAAACCGCTACATATAAGATAAAGAACACCTTCAAGACTCCACTATCACACGAAACGCTTGGAATTCCCCCTTATAATCCATTCATCATGGTACATGACGAATTGAAAGAATCACGCATCGAAGTGCATTTGGTCAACTATCCTCCTACTGAAAAGGCAGACATGGCTCTATTCCATACCGAAGAGGATTTGTCCTCTGTACCGACAAGCTATTATGTAGCCAATGGCAACTATCCTTTTGCCATTCATCTAAGTGGAGCCACAAACTTCAATACTCCTGAAACCCACCCGATAGACAAGAGCTTTGAACATTTTATGGATTGGGTCAATTCCAATGGAACAGATTATAAGGATTGGTACAAATAACCGATAAAAGATACTCCTTATAAAGAAAATGGCAACCATTCACAGGGTTGCCATTTCTTATATCTTCCTATGTTGTAATATAGTAGAGCGAACTTATTCCACCGTTACAGCCGTACCGCATGCCGTAACCATCAACATGCTGCCACTGCCTCCTACCGTTTCATAGTCCAAGTCTACACCAATCACGGCATTGGCACCCATAGCACGGGCATGTTCTTGCATCTCGCGCAAGGCTATATCTTTAGCTTCGCGCAGCACTTCTTCATAAGAGCCACTTCGCCCACCCACCACGTCGCGGATGCTGGCAAAGAAATCGCGGAATACATTGGCACCGATAATCGTTTCACCGGAAACGATGCCATAATAGCGGGTGATACGTCCACCCTCAATAGTCGGGGTTGTTGTTACTAACATAATTCATTTTTTTAGTTGTTGACATATTAGACGCAAGGAATGAAAGAAAGGTTGCAAAGCTTTGCTTTGGTCAGAACATCCGGCTGACACGAACTATACCTGCCACCAGCACATCTATCTCCTCCCGGGTATTGTAAAGCCCGAAAGATGCACGCACTGTTCCTTCGATGCCAAGACGCTGCATCAATGGTTGGGCACAGTGATGTCCCGTGCGTACGGCAATGCCAAGACGGTCGAGCAATGTACCCATATCAAAATGATGGATATCACCTACCAGAAACGATATGACACTACCCTTGTCTTCTGCCTCGCCGAAGATACGCATACCGGGAATCTCTTTCAGCCGTTGCATGGCATACTGGGTCAATTCGTGTTCATAGGCGGCAATCTTGTCCATCCCAACCAGCGAAACGTAGTCCAAAGCTTTGGCAAGTCCGGTAGTACCGATATAATCCGGCGTACCGGCTTCAAACTTGAAGGGCAATTCATTGAAGGTAGTCTTTTCAAAAGATACATGCTGAATCATCTCTCCACCGCCCTGATAGGGAGGTATTCTATCCAGCCACTCCTCTTTACCATAAAGCACCCCTACCCCCGTAGGACCATACACCTTGTGCGCAGAGAAAACGAAGAAATCGGCATCCAGATCCTGCACATCTACCGGCATGTGGGGAATGGACTGGGCACCGTCCACAAGCACCGGAACACCCTGCTCATGGGCAAAAGCAATCATCTCCTTGACGGGATTGACCGTACCCAGCACATTGGAAACATGCGCCACACTGACAATCCTGGTACGTTCGGAGAACAACTGCCTATATTCGTCCAATAAGAGTTCGCCCTTGTCATTCATCGGAATCACCTTGATGGTAATTCCACGCTTGGCGGCAAGCAGCTGCCAGGGAACAATGTTGCTATGGTGTTCCATCACAGAAAGAATCACCTCATCCCCCTCCTGCATAAATTCCTCACCAAAGCTGGAGACAAGCAGGTTGATACTCTCCGTCGTACCACGGGTGAAGACAATCTCATTCGTGCTGCGAGCATTGATGAAACGTCTCACCGTCTCACGCGAGGCCTCGTGCAGCTCTGTAGCCTGCTGCGACAGGAAGTGCACTCCGCGATGCACATTGGCATTCACCGAATAATATTCGTCCGTAATGGCATTTACTACCTGGCGAGGTTTCTGCGTAGTCGCGCCGTTGTCCAGATAGACCAACGGCTTGCCATATACCTCACGGGAAAGGATAGGGAAATCAGCTCGAAGCCTCTCCCCCAGCCCCTCTCCCATAGGGAGGGGAGCCAAGATACTACTCTTATTTATATCGTTGTTCATAATGAATCGAAATTATAAGCTATCACTTGCAGATGGCGCACCCCTGGCATTTGTTCAGTTCCCCCCGGAAACGCTTCTCTACCAGCAGATGCAGACGGTCTTTCAAAGCATCCAAACGGATGGTGTCGATAACTTCGTTGACAAAAGCGAACATCAGCAACAGGCGCGCCTCGCGCACCGGGATACCACGCTGCCGCATATAGAAGAGAGCGCTTTCATCGAGCTGCCCCACCGTAGCGCCGTGACTGCACTTCACGTCATCTGCATAAATCTCCAGCTGAGGCTGGGTGTACATATGTGCATCTCGGGTGGCACAAAGATTGCGGTTGGTCTGTTGCGAACTGGTGTGCTGTGCGTCAGGGCGCACTAAAACCAGACCGGCAAAGGCACCTACAGCCTGCTCGTCAAGGACATACTTATAAAGCTCATTGCTGGTACAGTTGGGCACGGCATGGTCGATTGTCGTATGATTGTCCACATGCTGATTCTTGTCTGCAATGGCCATACCGCACAGATTCAGCTCCGCATGTTCACCGACAAGCGTCACACGGGTTGTATTCCGTGTAGTTCCGTTGTGCAAGGTCATACCATTCAGCAATACATTACTATTGGCTTCCTGCTTTACATACATATTGCTGATACGTACCGTACTGGTGTGTGTCTCTTCGAGTTCATAAAAATCGAAAATGGCATTCTCACCGGCAAAGATTTCTATCACCTGCGTTGCCAGGAAGTTCACGCCGTCCATCGCATGATCACACACCAACAAGCGGGCTTGTGCACCCTCCTCCAGAATAATCAGCACACGGCGGTTCACCATAAAATTGACGTCACCACGCAGGATATTCACCAGCTGAATAGGTTTCTCTACCACCACGTTCTTAGGAACATAAAACAGAACGCCGTCTTGTGCAAAAGCGGTGTTGAACGCCGTCACCCCATCCTCTGCCGTATCAGCCAACTTGCCATAATATTTCTTCACCAAATCGGGATGTTTCCCGGCCACCTCCTTCAGGCTGCCGAAGATAACCCCTTCAGGCAGATGGGACTTGGGCAAAGCCCTGCCATAAAAAGCATCGTTCACCACAAAATAAAGAGCAGTGCTCATATTGGGAACATCGCACTTGAACACTTCATAAGGGTTCACCGGAATTTCCAACCGGTTCAAGTTCAAGCCATAATCCGGCTCAAAGAACTTGCTGATATCCGTATATTTGTATTTCTCCTCCTTACGGGTGGGAAAGCCCAAGCGCTCAAAGTCAGCAAAAGCAACGGCACGCGGCGCATTCAGCACCTCGGCACTATGCCGGCATATCATCGCCTCCGTTTGGGAGAAAAGGTCTATGTATTGTTGCTCTACACTCATGTTTTCAGATTATGAGTTTATAATTCACCTGCTTCTTTCCTTATCCAATCGAAGCCACGTGTTTCAATCTCCTTCGCCAATTCCGGTCCACCGGTCTTTACGATACGTCCACCCAGCAGTACATGTACCGTATCGGGTTTGATATAGTCCAACAACCGCTGGTAGTGGGTAATGACCATAGCACTGGTTTCCGCAGTCTTGAGTTTGTTGAAACCGTCGGCCACAATACGCAAAGCATCCACATCCAATCCGGAATCCGTCTCGTCCAGAATGGCGAAAGTCGGTTCCAACATCGCCATCTGGAATATCTCGTTACGCTTCTTCTCACCGCCACTGAAACCTTCATTCACGCTGCGGTTGGCAAGCTTGTTATCCAGTTCCACAATGGCGCGCTTCTCGCGCATCAGCTTCAGGAACTCGCTGGCGGACAAGGCAGGCAGATGGCGGTACTTGCGTTGCTCATTCACGGCAGCACGCATGAAGTTCACCATCGACACGCCCGGAATCTCTACCGGAGCCTGGAAAGAAAGAAAGATTCCTTCATGTGCACGGTCCTCAGGACTCATGGCAAGCAAGTCCTTGCCATTAAAGGTGATGGAGCCGCGCGTCACTTCATAAGCCGGATGTCCCACCAACACGTTACTCAACGTACTTTTACCGGCACCGTTCTGTCCCATCAGCGCATGTACTTCACCGTCACGGATAGTCAAGTTAATGCCTTTCAATATCTCTTTGCCATTGATGCTGGCATGCAGGTCTTTTATCTCTAACATCTTTATATTTACGATTTTATTATTTACGATTTACGATTGATATTACTCCTTAGATATTAAACGATTCACATCTACAATCAAACTTCAATCGTAAATCGTAAATCGTCTAATCGTCCAATCACCCCACACTTCCTTCCAGCGAAATGGCAAGCAATTTCTGCGCTTCTACGGCAAACTCCATCGGAAGTTTATTCAAAACTTCTTTGGCATAACCGTTCACAATCAGCCCCACGGCATCTTCCGTAGAAATACCGCGCTGATTGCAGTAGAATATCTGGTCCTCACTGATTTTGCTGGTAGTGGCCTCATGCTCCACGATGGCCGTTTCATTGTGAATATCCATGTAGGGGAAAGTATGCGCGCCGCATTTGTCACCAAGTAGCAAGGAGTCGCACTGGCTGTAATTACGAGCATTGTCCGCTTTCTGTGCCACGCGCACCAAGCCGCGGTAAGAGTTTTCGCTCTTTCCGGCAGAAATGCCTTTGCTCACAATGGTGCTCCGGGTATTCTTGCCCAGATGAATCATCTTTGTTCCCGTGTCTGCCTGCTGATGGTTATTGGTTACTGCCACACTATAGAACTCCGCTGTCGAATTGTCGCCGGAAAGGATGCAAGACGGATACTTCCAGGTAATGGCCGAACCTGTTTCCACTTGTGTCCAAGACAGTTTACTGTCCACCCCTTTACAATGGCCACGCTTCGTCACAAAGTTATAGACACCACCCCGGCCCTCGGCATCACCGGGATACCAGTTCTGCACGGTGCTGTATTTCACTTCTGCACGGTCGTGCACCACAATTTCCACAATGGCCGCGTGCAACTGGCTCTCGTCACGCATCGGAGCCGTACACCCTTCCAGATAAGAAACGTACGAATCATCATCCGCCACAATCAAGGTTCTTTCGAACTGCCCCGTATTGCGGGCATTGATGCGGAAATAGGTGGACAACTCCATCGGACAGCGTACCCCCTTCGGGATATAGACAAAAGAACCGTCGGAGAACACCGCCGAGTTCAGTGCCGCAAAGAAGTTGTCACGATAAGGCACCACCGAACCGAGATATTTCTGTACCAAGTCGGGATGCTCGCGTACAGCCTCGCTGAATGAGCAGAAGATGATTCCTTTCTCCATCAGCGTCTCCTTGAAGGTAGTCTTTACAGACACCGAGTCCATAACGGCATCCACAGCCATACCGCTTAACGCCATCTGCTCTTCCAGCGGAATGCCCAGCTTATTGAAAGTCTTTATCAACTCAGGGTCCACCTCATCCATACTTTTCGGTCCTTCCTTCTTCTTCGTAGGGTCGGCATAGTAGGATATGGCCTGATAATCTATTTCGGGAATGCGGAGATGTGCCCATGTAGGCATCTCCAATGTCAGCCAGTGGCGATATGCCTTCAGGCGGAACTCCAGCAACCATTCCGGTTCTCCCTTCTTCTCAGAGATAAGCCGCACTACATCTTCATTCAGCCCGCGCTCAATGATGTCTGTATGCACGTCGGTCGTGAAACCGTACTTATACTTCTCCTGAGTGAGTTCCTTTACATATTTATTGGGTTCTTCTTGTTGCATCACTTCTATAATTACAAATTATGAATTACAAAATCACGGTTCACGGTATCAGTCAAAGTCTCCGTTTACAATCTGCTCCGTAACCGCCTTTGCCGCGGGAAAGAATATCCCGGCAAACTCTTCCATAGGATAATATAACACTGATTCTTTCTTTTTTGTTTTGCTAATCAGCGTATTGTCTCCGTCTATAAATTCGATGACACCAATCAGCAGGCTCGTCAGCAGGAGGTACTTCAAAGCCCCTAGACCAGCCCCCAACCAATGATTGAGCCAGCCCAGCGAGACGGCCTCCATTGCCCGGGTCAGCAGAGAAGCCACCAGGGAGAAGAGCAAAGGAACAGCCAGCCAGATGAGGACAAATGCCAGTACTTGCGCCACTGTCATAGAGTCTGTCAACGTGGGGCACAGCCTCACTGCCAACGAGGCATACAAAGCCTTTGCCGCCAGCAGACCGACAATCAGCCCCAGCAGAGAGGCCAATTGCTTCACAAAACCTTTCATGAAGCCGATGATTGCGCCCAAGCCGAAAGCAGCCAATATGATGATATCTATAATTGCCATAAAATCAATGTACCAATGTGACAATATGCTAATGTGCCAATATGCTAATGGGTCAATGAGCAAATAACTAATATGCAAAATGTGCCAATTGCCCTGCGGCATTTTCTGTACGCGCAGCCAATTGGCACATTAGCATATTTGCACATTATTCAATTATAATGTTTGCTTCACTTCTATTTCTTCGTAAGATTCGATAATATCGCCCACCTTGATGTCGTTGCAGTTTGTCAGGCTGATACCGCACTCGAAGTTGGTACCTACCTCCTTCACGTCGTCCTTGAAGCGCTTCAGGGCATTGATGGCACCCGTAAAGATTACGATACCGTCGCGTATCAAACGGGCCTTGTCGCTGCGTTTCACCTTTCCGGTCTTGACCATGGCACCTGCCACCAGTCCCACCTTCGTGATGTTGAACACTTCGCGCACCTCGATGGTTGCCGTTATCTGCTCCTTCAATGTCGGTGCCAGCATACCTTCCATGGCAGCCTTCACCTCTTCGATGGCATCGTAGATGACGGAGTACTTGCGGATATCCACACCCTCCTGCTCTGCCATCTTGGCGGCAGCACCCGAAGGACGTACCTGGAAACCGACGATAATCGCATCCGAAGCGGCAGCCAGCGAGACATCCGATTCGGAAATCTGACCGACACCCTTGTGGATTACGTTTACCTGCACCTGCTCCGTAGACAGCTTGATTAAAGAGTCGCTCAACGCTTCCACAGAACCGTCCACGTCACCCTTCACAATCACGTTCAGCTCATGGAAGTCACCCAGCGCCAGACGGCGGCCCACTTCGTCGAGCGTCAGCATCTTCTGCGTACGCAAACCTTGTTCACGCTGCAACTGTTCGCGTTTGTTGGCAATCTCGCGTGCTTCCTGCTCCGTTTCGATTACGTGGAACGTGTCGCCAGCAGCAGGTGCACCGTTCAAGCCCAATATCAGGGCAGGTGTAGAAGGACCAGCCTCCTGCATGCGTTGGTTACGCTCATTGAACATAGCCTTCACCTTACCGTAGCTGGTACCCGCCAGCACGATGTCGCCCATTTTCAAGGTACCGTTGGAAACGAGTACCGTAGCCACATAGCCACGACCCTTATCCAATGAGGACTCGATAATGGAACCGGTAGCACGGCGGTTCGGGTTTGCTTTCAGCTCCAGCATTTCTGCTTCGAGCAGCACTTTCTCCATCAACTCGGGTACACCGATACCCTTTTTGGCAGAGATATCTTGCGACTGATACTTACCGCCCCACTCTTCCACCAAGAAGTTCATGGCAGCCAGCTCTTCCTTAATCTTGTCGGGGTTGGCAGTCGGTTTATCAATCTTATTGATTGCAAATACAATAGGAACACCCGCAGCCATGGCATGGTTGATGGCTTCCTTTGTCTGCGGCATCACGTTGTCGTCAGCAGCCACAATGATGATGGCAATATCCGTAGCTTTGGCACCACGGGCACGCATGGCGGTAAACGCCTCGTGGCCCGGAGTATCGAGGAATGTAATCTTACGTCCGTCGTCCAGCGACACGTGGTAGGCACCGATGTGCTGTGTGATACCACCCGCTTCACCGGCAATCACATTCGCCTTACGGATATAGTCGAGCAATGAAGTCTTACCGTGGTCTACGTGACCCATCACCGTTACAATCGGAGCGCGAGGTTCCAAATCTTCCTCATCATCCTCTTCCTCTACGATGGCCTGCGCCACTTCTGCGCTTACATATTCTGTCTTGAAGCCGAATTCCTCAGCCACCAAGTTGATGGTCTCGGCATCCAGACGCTGGTTGATGGATACCATCATACCAATGCTCATACAAGTGGCGATGACCTGAGTAACAGAAACATCCATCATGCTTGCCAACTCGTTGGCCGTCACGAATTCCGTAATCTTCAGTACCTTGCTTTCTGCCATTTCCATGTCTTCCAATTCCTGCATACGGCTGGAAGCCATGTCACGTTTTTCCTTACGATACTTGGCACCTTTGTTCTTTCCTTTGGAAGTGAGGCGTGCCAAAGTTTCCTTTACCTGCTTTGCTACATCTTCCTCGCTAACCTCCTGCTTGATGACCGGCTTCTTGAAGCGGTCCTTATTGCGGTTGCGGTTATTATTGGCATTGTTTCCACCAGGCTGGTTTCCACCTTGCGGGCGGGCACCCTGACCTTGCTGGGCACCTGCGTGTCCACGGTCGTTGCCACCACGCTGGAAGTTGGAAGCATTGTTGATGTCCACTTTCTCCTTATTGATACGGACACGTTTCTTCTTGCCGTTGGCATCGCCGGCAGCGGTATCCTTCAACTTGCTGTCATCACGGCGGATTTCCTTGATGATAGCTTCCTTCATCTGCTTCTTCTGATCCTGGCGAATCTTTTCCTTCTCTTCACGCTCCTTGCGTTTCTCCTCTTTCGATTTCTTCTTTGGGCGTGTGGATTGGTTCAGGGCCGCCAAGTCTATCTGTCCGATAACATTAATCTTCGAAACAAACTCAGGCTGATGTATCTTGAAGATTTCTTCTCCTTCTTCTTTCCCCTCTTTTTCAACCGGTGCTTCTTCAGCTGCCGGTGCGGGAGCAGGCGCTTCTATCATTTCTTCCTTTTTAGATTCTTGTTGAGCCTCTACAACCGGAGCAGGCTCTTCCTTGACAACGGGTTGTGGCTGCGGTTCCGAAACGGGCTGCGGCTCGGGCTCAGATGCCGGCTGTACCTCCGGTTGCGGCTGTGGTTCCGGTTGGGGAGCAGGAGCAGGTTCCGGTTTCGGCGTTTCTACAACTGCCGGTTCCTCCACCTTCTTCTCCTCTACCGCTTTTTCCGCTTCTTTCTCTTTTTCCTGAGCAGGAGCAGGTCTACGGTTCAGTTTGTCCAAATCAATCTTGCCTACCGGCTTGAACTTCGGACGTGCGTCTTCCGGAACAACCGTCTTAATCTCTTCGGGCTTCGCTTTCTCCTGCGTTTCCCTATAGCCGTCAATAGACACGGACGCCTTGTTGCGGTCCTTGCTCTGACGTTCCTGGCTGAAACGCTCCGACTTTATCTTAAGGTCCTTATCTGTACTAAACTCCTTTTTGAGCAGTTCGAACTGTTCATCCGTAATTTTTGTGTTCGGATTTGCCTCAACGGTAAATCCCTTCTTTTGCAGGAACTCGACAGCCGTCGTAATCCCTACATTTAAATCTCTTGTTACTTTGTTTAACCTTATCGTCATCAATTTTTTCTATTTACGATTTAACCATTTACGATTTACGATTGATAATACTCGGAGCGGAACGACTTACATTTACAATCAAACTCTAATCGTAAATCGTAAATCGTAAAATCGTAAATCATTCATTCTCCTCTTCAAACTCCTGTTTCAAAATGCGCAATACCTCGTCCACCGTCTCTTCTTCGAGGTCCGTCTTCTCAATCAACATCTCACGGGGAGCGTTCAACACAGCCTTAGCCGTATCGATACCGATAGCCTTGATGGCATCGATAACCCAACCGTCTATTTCATCACGGAATTCGTCCAAGTAGATGTCTTCATCCTCTATGGCCTCATCCAACTCGCGGAACACGTCGATGGTGTACTCAGTCAACATACTGGCAAGCTTGATATTCAAACCTCCTTTACCGATAGCCAGCGACACCTCTTCGGGTTTCAAGAACACTTCAGCCTTGCGTTCTTCCTCGTTCAAGCGGATGGAAGAAATTTTGGCAGGGCTCAAGGCACGCTGTATAAACAACTGGATATTGGACGTATAGTTGATAACGTCGATATTCTCGTTGCGAAGCTCGCGGACAATACCATGAATACGGCTACCCTTCACACCCACGCAGGCACCTACCGGGTCGATACGGTCATCGTAGCTCTCAACGGCAATCTTGGCACGCTCGCCGGGGATGCGGGCAATCTTCTTGATGGTAATCAGTCCGTCATTGATTTCGGGTACTTCCATTTCGAACAGACGTTGCAGGAAGACGGGCGACGTACGGCTCAGGATAATCTTCGGATTATTGTTCTTGTTGTCCACACGTGCCACTACGGCGCGGGCGGTCTCGCCCTTGCGGTAGAAGTCACTCGGTATCTGTTCGGTCTTGGGCAGCAACAGTTCGTTGCCTTCATCATCGAGCAGCAACATCTCCTTCTTCCAAATCTGGTAGACTTCCGCATTGATGATGGTACCCACTTTATCAATGTATTTGTTGTAAATACTATCTTTCTCCAGTTCCAATATCTTGGAGGCCAGTGTCTGGCGCAAGTTCAAGATGGCACGGCGACCGAAGTTCGCGAAGATAACTTCATCCGTCACTTCCTCGCCCACTTCATAAGAAGCATCAATCTTTTGTGCTTCGGACAATGCAATCTGCAGGTTCGGGTTTTCCAAATCCTCGTCTGCCACTACCTCACGGTTACGCCATATTTCGAAGTCACCCTTGTCCGGGTTTACAATTACGTCGTAATTCTCATCGGTACCGAACATTTTCGCAATCACACTACGGAACGACTCCTCGAGTACGCTTACCATCGTGGTTCTGTCGATATTCTTCAGTTCCTTAAATTCCGAAAATGTATCTATCAAGCTGACAGTTTCTACTTTTTTGGCCATAGTCTTATTTAAAACTGATTAAGTATTTAGTGTATTTTATCTCTTCATACGTAAAGGTCAAGTCCTCGTCCACCAGCTTGGGACGCTTGGCACCTTCCTCTTTCACTTTCTTCTGAATGGTCACGACGAAATGCTGTTCGTCGGCTTCCTTCAACACGCCGCTGAGCTTGCGGCCGTCCTTTGCCAGCACTTCCACTTCCTTGCCGATGTGGTTAATGTACTGCTGCAGTACCTTGAAGGGCTGTCCGATGCCGGCCGAACCGACTTCCAACTCATAATCCTCATCCTCACGGTTCAACTTGGACTCGATGTAGCGGCTCAGCTCTACGCAGTCCTCAATCCAAACACCTTCTTTGTGGTCTATTTCCACCAAAATCTTGTCATCCGGGCTGATTGTCACCTCCACGAGGAAGTAGTCCTTTCCTGCCAGCCACTCGTCAACAATCTGACAAACAGTTTTCTTTTCTATCATAGATTAACCATTAGGAACAAAAAAGAGGAGCTTAATCGCCCCTCCACCTTTCATCCATTTTCGGTTGCAAAGATATAAATAATCTGTTCGACTACAAAATATTAGAGAAAAAAAGATTGATTTAACGGTTCAAACGGGAATTATATTACAGACAAGCCCTTTCAACACTTCAAGATAAGGGGTAAAACATATAATCTTATGAGACAGAAGCTTATACTTTATGAAATGAATTATCACGTTCCATACTACATGAGATGCACATGTCAAGCACAACGAGATGCACATCTCAAACAACATGAGATGTACATCTCATGCATACAATCTCTATTGTTTCAAGAAAAGAAGTAAGGAGGTACAAGCGGAAAGAAGATACTGTTGAAAGACAACGCGGAAAAATAAAAGGCCGATAGCTTGTTTCATGCTATCGGCCCTTTTACTATGGTTCTAAAGGTCTAAAAGACCTTGTCGTATCACTTATTCGGAGTCTCCCACTTCTTGGTATCCGTACAAACCACGTTCACTGTCTGGTCACCCGTCTGGATGCGGAAGTCACCTTTCTCCAGAATCCACTTGCCGTCATAGCCTACAAAAGCAAGGTCGGAGCCTTTCAGTTTCAGTGTCACGGTCTTTGTCTCGCCCGGTTTCAGTTCCACCTTTTCGAAAGCGCGAAGACGGCGGGTATCGGGAGTAAGGGAGGCAACGAGGTCGCTGCTGAAGAGCAGCACGCTTTCCTTACCAATGCGGTTGCCGGTATTCTTCACATCAACGGTGAAAGTAAGCACATCATCAGCGGTAAAGTCCGACTTATCCACCTTGAGGTTGCTGTATGCAAAAGTGGTATAGCTCAATCCATAACCGAACGCCCACTGTACGGACACTTGCGCATCGTAGTTATAAGCACCTTCCATCTGCTTGCCGATGTGTTCGCACGGTTTGTAGTCGTACGTAATCAGAGAGTTGATTTCCTTCGGATAAGTGAAAGGCATCTTTCCGCTGAAGTTGGCGTCACCGGCAATGAGGTTTGCCAACGCATCACCGCCGTAGTTGCCCGGAAGCATAGTATTGACAACAGCCTTAGCCAAAGGCTCGATGTCAGCAATCAGGCGAGGACGACCTTCGTTCAACACCAGAATGATGGGCTTCCCGGTCTTGGCAAGAGCCTTCACCAAATCGAGCTGGTTCTGGGAGAGGAAGAGGTTCGTCAGGTTACCCGGAGTCTCGCAGTAAGAGTTCTCACCGATGCAGGCAACGATGTAGTCGGCACCGGCAGCGGCAGCTACAGCTTTCTCTATCTCCGGAGTGTTTTCTTCCCACCAGTTGCCACCTTGCTTATAAGTGACACCGGCTTCGTAAATGATATTGTCCGCACCGAATTTATTGGTGAAGGCTTCAAGAATCGTATTGTATTGGCTTGCATGCTCGTCGGCCTTGTCGCCCTGCCATGAATAGGACCAGCCACCGTTGAGGCAACGCATGGAATTGGCATTCGGACCGGTAACCAGCAGTTTCTTGCCTTTTGCCAACGGCAATATACCGTCTGTATTCTTCAGGAGTACCAAAGACTCTTCGGCAGCCTGCAATGCAGCAGCGGCATGTTCCGCACTACCGAACAACGGGAAGTCTTTCAAGTCATAATAGGGCTTTTCAAATAGGTTGAGACGGTACTTCAAACGCAGCACACGACGTACAGCATCGTCTATACGGCTCATGGGAACTTCACCTTCTTCCACCAGCTCCTTCAAGAGTGTACAGAACTTCCAGTCGTACGGGTCCATAGACATGTCGATACCGGCATTGATGGCGAGCTTGATGGCTTCCTTCTTGTCCTTGGCAATGTGGTCGCGGCTATAAAGGTTGTTGATGTCCGCCCAGTCGGTCACGATCATACCGTCCCAGTTGAGGTCTTCTTTCAGCCACTTGGTCAGCAGCTCATAGTTGGCATGGAAAGGCAGGCCGTTGTTCATGGCGGAGTTCACCATCACGGAGAGGGCACCTGCCTTCACCATTTCCAGATAAGGAGCAAAATGCTTCTCACGCATATCCTGCTCGGTGATGGAAGACGGCGTACGGTCCTTACCGGAAACGGGGACACCATAACCCATATAATGCTTCATACAAGCGGCAACGTTGTTCCCGCCAATCAGGTTGGGGTTCTCTCCCTGGAAACCGATAACGGCTTCACGTCCCATTTCGGCATTGACGTAGGCGTCTTCACCATAGTTTTCCCACATACGCGGCCAGCGCGGGTCACGCCCGAGGTCGGTCACCGGGGCATACGTCCAGGGAATGCTTCCCGCCTTTGTTTCATAAGCGGAGATGCGTGCACCTTCACGTGTCAGTTCACGGTTGAAGGTAGCTCCCATATTGACGCCTTGCGGGAAGAAAGTACCACCCAGCGTATAGGTAGTTCCGTGTATCTGGTCTACACCGTACACACAAGGAATACCCATCACCTCCATGGATTTCTCCTGAATGCGTTTGATGATTTCCTGCCACTTCTCCACGCTCTGTGCCACACCGTTGGGCACGTTCAAGATGGAGCCTACTTTGTATTTTCCGATGACAGAGTCGAGCATCGCCTCATCCAACTGGAAGCCCTTGGCATTCTCAATGCCTTGGATACGCATATAGAGCTTCATCATCACATCCTGCGAAGGCATCTCCTTGCCCAGCTTGAATTCCTTTTCAAGCTTGTATCTCTTGATGATTTTTTGCAGGTCCTTCACCGTGATGTTCTTCGGGTCGAGGCCGGCAAAGGGATTGGCGCGTTTCTGCAGGAGGTCGATAGTGAGTTCGCACATCTGACCGACTTTCTCGTCAAGCGTCATCTTCTTCAGCAAAGTCTCAATCTGCTGTTCTATTTTCTCGTCTCTTGGAATGGCAGGCGCAACAGTGGTCTGCGCCGTAGCAGTAAGCACTAACCCTGATAGGGCTAAAGATAAGATTAACTTTTTATTCATGGTTGTGATATTGGTTTATAATAGTTGCACTATCTGTTTATACGAGGCACAAAGATAAGAACATCCTGCCATACCAAAGGGTACAACAGGATGTTTTTTAGGGTATGATTTGTTATCTTTTCAGACAATCCTACTCTCATCTCTTCAAGAGGCTCATCGGTTCCTGAAGTTTCAAGATGTTGTTCGTCTTCTGCGTTGCGGCAGCTACTTCAGCCTCCAGCGTAGCCTTGATGTCGCGTGAGGAAGCCCCGACGAGGAACTTGTAGTTTCCGGGAGTTACCACCCATGCCGATGCAGCCTCATCGTAGGAAGCCAGGTCATCAGCATTCACTTTCAGCGTCACCACAACCGCTTCGCCCGGTTTCAGCTCCTTGGTCTTGGCAAAAGCCTTCAGTTCCTTTTCGGGCTTGTTGGCAGTAGCGGCATCGGGAGCAGATACATAAAGCTGAACCACTTCCTTACCTGCCACCTTGCCGGTGTTCTTCACTTCTACAGATACGGTATAGACACCGTTGTCTGCCTTGACAGCAGCCTTGTCGTAAGCGAAAGTAGCATAACTCAAACCATAGCCGAAAGGATAGGAAACCTGCTTGCCGAAGGTGTCGAAGTAGCGGTAACCTACGTAGATGTCCTCTTCGTAATCGGTATAGTCCACGTTCTTCACATCGTTCTTCTTCTCGCCCTTATTCACGAGGTCGGTGCTTACGCGCATGTCTATCGGGAAGTTGGCGGAAGAAGCGGCATCTTCAAACTTCACCGGGAAGGTCATTGTCAGCTTGCCCGAAGGAGAAGCCTTGCCACTCAGCACGTCAGCCACACTGTTTCCTCCCTCCTGGCCTGCCTGCCATGCACAAAGAATGGCATCGGGAGCAGATTTCCAAGAAGCGGTTTCAATCACACCACCGATATTGAGCACCACCACTACCTTCTTTCCGGCAGCGTGGAAAACATCGGACACAGCTTTCAACATGTTCTGTTCCTCTTTGGTGAGGTTGAAGTCGGCTACCATACGGTCAAGGAACTCACCGGAGGTACGTCCCAGCGTCACCAGTGCCACATCGGCCTTGGCAGCCTGCTCGCGGATGACTTGTGCGGAAACAGCCATCTCAGCCGGACGGGTATCGGGCATGAACCACTCTTTCTTATCTTTGGACAGACGTTCTTTCTCGGCTTTCAGGTAAGCTTCATAGCTATTCTTCAGCGCTTCATCCACCACATAGCCGGCATTCTTCAAGCCGTCCAATAGCGAAACGGTATAAGCGCGGTTCACGTTGCCCGAACCTGTACCGCCTGCAATGAAATCGTAGGAAGTGCAACCGAAGAGTGCCACGTTCTTCACGTCGGCAGCCAGCGGCAGAGCACCGTTATCGTTCTTCAGCAATACCATGCCTTCCGTTGCCGACTGGCGAGTAACGGCAGCATGCGCCTTCAAATCAGGCTTGTTGGAGTATTTATATCCCTTGAAGTGGGGAGTCTGGAGAATCATCTCCAGAATACGCTTCACATTCTGATTGAGGATGGCTTCGTCCAACGCTCCGTCCTGCACACCCTTCACGATGGCTTCGTACTGCTTGGGCAGACCGGGCTGCAACATGTCGTTGCCTGCCACCATCTGTGCCACGGCATCCTTGCCGCCAAACCAGTCGGTCATCACCATGCCCTTGAAGCCCCATTCGTCGCGCAACATCGTTGTCTGCAACTCCTTGTTTTCCGAAGTGTAGACACCGTTCAGGTAGTTGTATGAGGACATCACGGTCCAAGGAGCGGATTCCTTCACGGCAATCTCGAACCCTTTCAAGTAGATTTCGCGCAAAGCGCGTGGAGATACATGCGCATCCGTAGCCATACGGTTGGTTTCCTGGTTGTTCACAGCAAAGTGCTTGATACTGGTACCCACACCGTTGCTCTGCACACCACGTACGTAGGCGGCGGCAATCTTACCCGACACCAACGGGTCTTCGGAATAATACTCGAAGTTACGTCCGCAAAGCGGGTTACGGTGAATGTTCAGCGCCGGAGCCAACAGCACGTCCGCACCGTATTCCAGCACTTCGTTACCGATGGATTGACCTACACTTTCCACCAGTTCCTGGTCCCAGGTAGAGGCGAGCAAAGTTCCGATAGGGAAATGAGTACAATAGTACGTAGCCGAATCCCCCTCACGCTTGGGGTCGATACGCAGTCCGGCGGGACCATCGGCCAGCACCACGGCGGGAATGCCGAGACGCTCGATCGGGTAGGTGGTTCCTGCCGCGCCCGGCACCAGCTTTTTCGTCGCACCGATTACGGCACTGTCACCCGAGAAACCTGCCATACCAGTACCTACTACCAGATGAGCCTTTTCTTCCAAGGTCATGGCGCCAATCACCTCATCCAGAGAGGACTTTCCAAGCTGCGGCACACCCGGTCCGCAAGCTGACAAAACAGCCATTGCTGCTGCCATGGATATGATATTCTTCTTCATAATCTTATTTAAATATCTTCGGTGCGAATTCTGTCAGGTAAATACGCCAGTTCTTCCAGATATGACCTTCTCCGGTTTCATAATATTCATATTTGTAACCCTTCTCGTCCAACATCTTGCGGTAGTCGTTATTGGCCTGGAACAAGAAGTCTTTATTACCGATAGCGATGTAATAGAGTGACGGTTTCTTGGCAAACTGGGTTTTCAGTTTGGCTTCAAGGTTGTCATAAATCGGAGACTTCACATCTTTGTTGGGCATGATGGCAGCCGAGAACAGCCCTACATAGTCGAACATGTCCGGATATTGCTTGGAGATGTGCATGGAGTGGAAACCTCCCATAGAGAGACCAGCAATGGCACGCCCCTTCTTGTTGGCCTGTGTACGGTAAGTCTTATCAATGAATTTCACCACGTCGGGGAAAGCTGTTTCGAAAGAGCCTTCCATCGTCTTGGGCAGATTCATGTTGGGAGCGGCAAAGCCCAGTGAAGATTCACCCGGAGCTGCTTCCAATGCGGCGTTGCCGTTGGTCATCACTACAATCATCGGCTTGGCCTTGCCTTGGGCGATGAGGTTATCCAGAATCTGTGCCGTACGTCCCAGTTCGCTCCATGCGTTCTCGTCGCCACCCATGCCGTGCAGCAGGTAGAAGACGGGGTAGCGCTTGCCGCTTGTCTCATATCCGGCAGGCGTATAGACAGTCAGGCGGCGGTCCATACCCAGCGTGGGGCTGTTGTACCATACCTTAGATACCGTTCCGTGGGGAACCTTATTCACCTTGTAGAGGTCGATGCGCTCGTCACCGCCGATGATGAACACGTTCGTCACGCTTGCCACGTCGCGAATCATATAGACGTTGGCAGGGTCGTTAATCTTCAGTCCGTCTACCAGGAAAGTGTAGCTGTAGAGTTCTGGTTTCAGCGGTTCGGGAGTAGTGAATTCCCACACACCGTCCTTGTTCTCTTTCAAATCTGCCACACCCGGACCATCAAACTCACCAAAAGGAGTCTTGATTTTCTGCGTAGGCAGGAAGTCGCCGGTTACTTGCACCTTTACGGCTTTCGGCGCCTTCAAGCGGAAAGTTACTGTATTGTTGTCGTGTATCTCAGGTGATACCACGGGGGCACCGCCCCAGAGAGCTTGTTGCGCGAAAGTCATCGCACACATCAGCAACAGAGCTGATAAAATAGAAATTCTTTTCATAATGAGTTTGTTATTTTGTTATTAAACAGATAGTCTATAATCCTGCACTTCGGATTGGCGAAGTGCAGGGTGAATCAATCGGCACGAAGTCACTTGAACAACTTCGGCGCGAACTCCGTCAGATAGATGCGCCAGTTCCTCCAGATATGTCCCTCGCCCGTTTCCAGATACTCGTACTTGCAACCGTTGTCATCGAGCAGTTTGCGGAAGTCCGTCACGCTCTTGAAGACAAAGTCACGGTTGCCGCAAGCGATGAAATAGAGTGCCGGTTTCTTGGCAAACTGCGTCTTCAGTTTACCCTCGAAGTCGGTATAGACCGGACAAGTGGACTTATCGTTCCTGGAAGCAGTACCCGAGAACAAGCCTACATAATCGAACATATCCGGATAGTACTTCGAGATGCTGCAAGAGTGGAAGCCACCCATCGAGAGGCCCGCAATGGCACGGTGCTTCTTGTCCGGCAATGTGCGGAAGTTCTTCTCCACGAATTTCACGATTTCCGGGAAAGAAAGTTCGAAGCCTCCTTCCGGAGCGGAAGCACGTTCCTTCGGACTCATGGAAGGGACAGTGAAACCTTTGGGCGATTCACCGGGAGCGGCATCCTGCCAGGCATTGCCGTTGGTCATCACTACAATCATCGGTTCTGCCTTGCCCTGCGCTATCAGGTTATCCAGGATTTGTGAAGTACGGCCCAAGGCAATCCATGCCTCTTCGTCACCTCCGGCGCCATGCAGCAGGTAGAAGACGGGATAACGCTTCTTGCCGTTCTCGTAGCCGGCGGGTGTATAAACCGTCAGGCGGCGGTCCATGCCCAGCGTGGGACTATTGTACCACATACGTCTCACTGTTCCGTGAGGCACTTTGTTCACCTTGTAGAGGTCGGCACGGTCACCGCCGATGATGAACACATTCGTCACAGTTGCCACATCACGAATCATATAGACGTTGCCGGGATCCATTATTTTCAGCCCGTCCACAAAGAAAGCATAGCCATAAAGTTCGGGTTTCAGCGGTTCGGCAGTGGTATATTCCCACACGCCGTCCTTGCCCTCCTTCATATCGACGATGCCCGGAGCATCATACTCGCCCCTCGGTGTCTGGATGGTGTGCGGCGGCAGGAAGTCACCCGTCAACTGCACCTTCACGGCTTTCGGCGCCTTCAGGCGGAAAGTGACCGTATTGTCATCGTGAATCTCCGGCGAAACTACCGGAGCACCGCCCCACAAGGCTTGTTGCGCAAAGCTCATTGCACACATCAGCAACAAAGTAAATAAAAGTGTAAATTTCTTCATAATCATTTTAATTGTTTAAGGAGTTGGAGAAAGTTGAAGGGAATCAAATCTCATTTCTCAAAGCACCGGCTCACAAAAGGCAAACACATATACAATGCCGAATGCCAGTATTCACTGGTGTGCCCTCCGTCGCGCACGCGGAACTGGCAAGGAATGCCGGCATTGCGCATCGCCTGGAAGAACTCGATGTTACGGTCGAGCAGGAAATCATCGTCACCGCAATCCACAAACCACTGCACGGTGCGCAGAGCAGCTTTACGGGCCTCATCAGCCTCCAGCACATACTTGATGCAACTATGCTCCTGCACCGAACGGGTCAGCACAGCCATCTTGTTTGTGGGGTCGGGGTCTTTTCCCGCCGCCTCACCACTGACGGGGATGTTCATCAAGGCACTCATGGCGTATGCCGCACAATAGAGGTCGGGATAGCGCTGCGCGTAGCTCGTGGTTCCGCCTCCACCCATCGAAAGGCCCGCAACGGCACGATGCTGACGGTCGCCCACCACACGGTAGGTCTTCTCGATATAGGGCATGAACTCCTTGTAGAAGAAATCCTCGTAAGCCCATCCCGGCATGTTGAAGTAGCCGTTCCAGCACGTGGCCGGATTGCCTCCGGCGTTGGGGCTGACGATAATCATCTCGCACGCCTCGCCCGATGCCGTCAACTGGTCCATCACGTCCTTCACACGCTGGTCCGTAAACCAGCTGGTATTCACCCCCGACATGCCGTGCAGCAGGTAGAGAATGGGATACTTCCTGTCTGCCTCCTTGTCATAGCTCTGAGGCAGATAGATGGTATAGGCGCGGTGCGTCTTCAGCACCGTGCTGTAGATGCTGTCGGTCACGACCTTGCTTTGTGGTCCCCATGCAGGATTCTGTGCATTTGCCATCCACAACGAGCAGACGGCAAAAAGAGAAAGTATCAATCTTTTCATGGCATAGATTTTAAAAATGTACTACAAAATAAGTGCTTTCCATTCTAAAACGGATTGATATATATCAGTTTTTTCAGGTGATGTATATGCACACCTCATCTCTTCACCATGGGATGCACAGCCACCGGCACTTGTGCCCGCATGGCATCGTGCACTTTCTGCTTGCGTGCCTTTGCCACCTTCTGCACCGTGGTGCAACGCACGTCGGCCGAAGAGGCGGCAGCCATCCATTGATATTCACCCTTGGCCAACTCCCAAGAGCTGCTTTTCTCGTTGAAGGAGGCCATGTCCATCACGTTCCACTCCAATGTCAGGGTCTGGCTCTCGCCGGGTTTCAGCAGGCGGGTCTTGCCGAAGGCTTTCAGTTCCTTGGCGGGCTTGTCCATGCCGCCCTCGGGAGCCTTGACATAGAGCTGCACGGCTTCACGGCCTGCCACCTTGCCGGTGTTCTTCACGCTCACTTTCATGCGGCAGCGGTCACCGTCGATGGCAGCCTCTTCCACCGCATATTCAAAGGTGGTATAGCTCAGTCCGTGGCCGAAGGGGTAAGACACCTCTTTACCAAAGGTATCGAAGTAACGGTAACCCACGTAGATGCCCTCCTCGTAGAGGGTGAAATCGACGTTGCGTTCCGGCTCTTTCGGCTTCTCCTCTTTCTTGTCGGACTTGAAGTTCATGCCGGTACCCATGGCGAACGACGGCATCTTGAACTCATAGTCGAAAGGGAAATTGGCATCCGACGGCGCGTCGCCATACTTCACGGCAAACGTCATAGGCAGCTTGCCGCTGGGGTTCACCTTACCCGTCAACACGTCGGCAATGCAGTTGCCCACTTCCTGCCCGGGCTGGAAAGCGCATACCAAGGCATCTGCCAGCTCTTTCCATGAAGCGGTCTCCACGGGGCTGCAGATGTTGAGAACCACCACCAGCTTCTTGCCTGCGGCACGATAGGCGGCAGACACTTGCTTTATCAGAGCCAGTTCGTTCTCCTTCAAGAGGAAATCTTCCACACGGCGGTCGCAGCCTTCACCACTGACACGTCCCAGCGTAAGCACGGCGATATCATTGGCTTTCACTTGTGCGGCCAGTTCCTCGGCAGTGGGCAGGAACTCTTCGGCACGGGGCAGCGGAGTGAACGAGAAAGGAGGACGACCGTGGGGGAAGAGACGTTTCTGCTCGTCGGCCATGTGCTTCTTGTAGCGGTTCAGCAAATCCTTATCTACCGTATAGCCCGCATTGCGCAAACCTTCTACCATAGACACCGTGTAGTAGCCGAAACCCGTACTGCCGAATCCCATACCGGCAGGAACCATGTCGTAGGAAGTAGTGCCGTAAAGGCCTACCTTCCTGATGCCGGCAGCCATAGGCAGCGCATTCTTGTTATCCAGCAGCACGATGCCCTCGGCACCTACCCGGCGGTCCACTTGCGCGTGGGCTTTGAGGTCGGTCTCGTTGGGATAATTGTAACCGGCAAAGGTGTGGCTCTTCACCACAAACTCCAGCACACGCTTCACGCTGAGGTTGAGGAGCGCCTCATCCAGCGTGCCGTTCTTCACGGCTTCCAGAATGGCGTTGTACTGGCGTTCCTGCCCCGGCTGCAACATGTCGTTGCCTGCCGCGATGGAAGTCACGGCATCTTTTCCGGCATTCCAGTCGGACATCACCAGTCCCTTGAATCCCCATTCGTCGCGGAGGATATCTTCGGTCAGTTCGCGGTCTTCGCAAGTGTATTTGCCGTTCACCTTGTTGTAGGCGGTCATCACGCTCCAGGGCTGAGCCTCCTTGACGGCTATCTCGAAGCATTTCAGATAAAGCTCGCGCAAGGGGCGCTGCGTCAGTCGGGAGTCGTTGTTGTTGCGGTTGGTTTCCTGGTTGTTCACGGCGAAGTGCTTCAGGCAGGTGCCGGTACCTTCGCTCTGGATGCCGTTGATGTAGGCGGCGGCTATCTTGCCCACCAGCACGGGGTCTTCGGCATAGTACTCGTGGTTTCGTCCGCAGAGGGCGTTACGCATCAGGTTGACACCGGGAGCGAGGAGCACGTCCATACCGTAGTCTTTCACTTCGGTGCCCAGAGCCCGGCCTACACGGTAAGCGGCATCAGGGTCGAACGTAGCTGCCACTGTGGTGCTCGAAGGGAATTCGGTGGCGTGATAGGTGCGGCTGTCGAACTCTCGTTTGGAAGCCATCGCCAGGCGGTGCGGTCCGTCAGCAAGGAAAGCCGATGGGATGCCCAGGCGTGGAATGTCATAGGTACGTCCGGCGGTACCGGGGAACTTGGAGTCACTGCCCATCGACATGCCGCAACCGATGACGAGGTGCACCTTCTCCTCAAGGGTCAGGGCGCTGACCACTTCGTCGATGTTGTCGGCACGCAGTACAGGCGAACCGGTGGCGGGCACCGGCTGTGCATTCACAGCCAGCGCCACGCAAAAGGTGAAAAGGGGAGTTAAGAATCTTTTCATGTTTTATTAGAATTACCAACCTGTATTTTGCTTGATATTGGGATTCACATTCAATTCTGTGTAAGGAATAGGCAACAGCATGTGTTTGTCTTGGAAGCCATATACAGAATTTTTGGTATTTTCCGGTTCCAATTTAAATTCAAATATCGGATTACCTTGAGCATCCTTCATCACTTCACCTGTGGAAGGATCAATTTTCGGGAAATATCCATAAGCCGGAATAAACTTACCTTGCTCACCCAACACAGCTTTTGCATCCCCCCAACGAACCAAATCCTGGAAGCGGACACTCTCCAAACAGAGTTCCAGACGTTTTTCCTTCTTCACGTCATCCAATGTCACGGAAGAAAGTGGGGCAAGCTTGGCACGAGTACGGATTTCATTAATATACTTCACAGCCTTGTCGGCAGAGCCACCACCCATTACATGAGCCTCAGCGGCCATGAGTAATACTTCGGCATAACGCATCACACGCAGGTTAGTATATTGAAGACTTTGGAACCAACTTTGGTCGATAATGTTGTCTGAGCCCAAAAGACGGGTTTTCCAAAAGAAATAACCTTCGTTACCAACTAAATAAAGACCCGGATTGATAGCCATTTCCACTTCATTCATTTGTTCGTAAGTACGCATCGTACTTTTCAGACGATAACCGTCCACGCCTTCTCTTTCAACAAAAGCGTCATACAATGACTTAGTAGGATTGAAAAATCCATAAGTACCCATTGCAATGCCTTCTTCAAACAATGCCTTGGGGCCGTATGACATGTGACTTGTACGCCAGCCCAACATGATGTAGAATTGAACGAACTGATTCCAAGCTTGTTCGCTGTTTTTGCGACGTTGCACTTCAAGCATAGATTCACTACAATTGTTGGTCACAGCATGTCCCAACATGTCAAAGCCGCCTTGATATAACTCATATTTCTTAGAATCAATGACTTCGTCCAAAACAGTAGCAGCATCAGAATATTTACCTTGGAAAAGATAAGCTTTACCAAGATAAGCTTTAGCAGTTTCAAGCGTAACACGTGAAGTAGCATCCGCATCGTCCACATTAGCTTTGGAAGGCAAAGCCCCTGAAGAGATAGCCTCTTCAAGATTCTGTTCCACAAAAGCCCACAAAGCTTCAGGCGTGCTGTTACTTACATGATACTCAGACGGAGTCAACAAGTGATCCACCAAAGGCGCATTCCCCCACAAAGTCACCAACTCAAAATAAGCCCATGCACGATAGAATTTTGCCTCGGCCACAGCACGTCTCATGATTGGAGAATCACCTTTTACATTCTCTATGATTAAGTTGGCTTTATAAACCACAGTATAAAGTCCGGAATACAAACCGGAAACCAGACCATTGTCTGTAAAGAACGTGAATTCATTCAACTGCTCCATCATGGCATTGTCACCACGGGAGCCACCACCTGTATAGGCATCATCAGAGAGGCAGTTTTTCACATAAAACCAATTGGAATATACATCACGCCAGGAGATAAGCATAGAAGCCACGGCAGCCTCAGCCTCCTCATCAGTTTGGTAGTAATTTTCAGGACCTCCCAAACTACCATGCTTTTCAATATTCAAGCGGTCTTCGCAACCGGCACATACCAAAGTGAACAAGGCTGCAAAAAGTACATATATATAATGTGTTGCTTTCATTGTTTTATACATTAAATTTAAAAGTTAGAATTCTATATTGAAGCCGAGCACCACTTTTTTGGAAGCAGGATAACCGCCCATATCAATACCCATGCCTGTAGTAGCGTTAGCTGAAGATTCCGGGTCGAAACCGGGATATTTAGTGAAAGTGATAAAATCATCGAGTGAACAATAAAGGCGCATGTTATTGATAAACACTTTCTTCAACAATGATTTCGGCAAAGTATAACCCAACTGAATCTGCTTGATACGGAAGAAAGAAGCATCATAAACCATGGCATCCGACTGAATGTATTGGTCTATATTATTGGCATTTGCCAAAGGCTTCGTACCGGTTGGATTGTTGGCAGACCAATGATTATCATACCAAACCTCTTTCAGGCGGTTACTTGTCTTATAATCGGGACGATAGTAACAATGAAAAATATCGTTACCTTGTGAACCAGTACCGAATATTGTCAGGTCAAGTCCCTTGTAAGCTGCCGTCAAGGTTATACCATACGTGAAGTCAGGAATAGCATCGCCAATGTAAGTCAAGTCACCTTCGTTGAGGCCGCCACTGTTATCAAGGTCTTTGAAAGTAGGATTGCCTTGCTCGTCCAAACCATTGAACTGATAGCCACGGAAATAGTACACCGGATATCCCTTCTCAAAGAAACTGAGCTGGTAAGTATGGAAAGAAGCTCCATTCAGACGAGGTTGCGAAGGGTCAAGATAAGTTACTTCATTCTTCAACGTAGCCAGGTTAGCACGAATGCTGTAGCTGAAATCCTTGATATTATCGCGCCAGCCCAGTTCAAATTCCCAACCTTTATTGCTTACGTTACCGGCATTCATCGGAGAAGTTTTTCCACCGATACTGAGAGAAGGTTTTGTATCTAAAACCAACAAATCTTTCGTCTTCTTTTCATAATAGTCCACACTGAAGGTCAAACGGTCACGCAAAAAGCGAGCATCCAAACCAAAGTCAATCTGTTCGGAAGTTTCCCACTTCAATTCATCGTTACCCAATGAAGCAGGATTTACTCCGGTAGTAAAGCCATTGCCGCCAGTCAACGGATAAATGCCACTGGAAGCCATATCCGTACTATAGGCATAACCGCTCAATGCGGAAAGGCTACCATTCTGTCCCCAGCTGGCACGCAACTTCAAGCTATTGACACTTTCCTTTACAGGCTCAAAGAACTTTTCTTCTGAAACCGTCCATCCCAAAGAGACTGCAGGGAAGTAGCCCCAACGGTTCGTAACAGGCAATTGCGACATATCGGCTGCATCGGCACGCAAGGAGAATTGCGCCATGTAGCGACCCATGTAGTCATAGCTTGCACGACCGAAGTAAGACATTTTGGCAGAACGGGTCTTTTCACCATTCAGACCTTTGACTGCTGAGGAAGCAGCGTAATTCAGATAAAAGAATAACGGATTGTTCTGGAGTACGGCATGTTCGCCATCCGGGTCGAGAGACCCCTTTACATAGTCGTAAGAAGATTCCTGGAACGACATACCCAACATGGCATTGATGGTATGACCGTTGAATGTCTTCACATAATTGGCAAAGTTTTCCCACTGATAGTAAATGCTTGTAGCAGACTGACTATTGATACTTACATAGTCACGTCTTTGGGTCGAATTGCCATAGAAAGGCAGGCTTGTGTTGGCAGAGCGAGTGCCTCCCAAACGATAACCGAAACGAGAAGTAAAGGTAAAGCCTTTGATAGGTGTGAAGTCCGCATAGATAGAACCATTGACATTGAATCCGCTGTTACGGCCAATGGTGCTCTTACGCATCACAGTAGGATGGTAGTTTTCACCTTCATAGAAAAGAGAAGAGGCATAATAATTGCCGTTTTCGTCCTGCAACAATGTGCTGCCCTGATTCAGGGCGTTCTGCATGTGGGCAGGCAATTTGTCCGGTGCATAAGTGTCCGGTGTCAAGGGATCCATCATCAGAACGGATTGCAGGAAGCTGCCATACGCATTCTGCGTAGATACGCCACGGGTATTATACTTCTCAATCTGGTTTGTCGTACCTACCTTCAACCAAGGCTTTATGTTGTATTCGGCATTAATGGTAGCCGTCATACGTTGGTAAACATCGTCTTTTCCTTTTACAATACCGTCATTGTCCAGATAAGTCAGCGACAAATAATAATTGCCCTGCTCGCCACCTCCGGCAAAAGCCAAGTTATGCTTCATCATCAATGAGTTCTCAAAGGCAATATCCAGCCAGTCCGTACTGGTCTTTCCATCCCAATTGGCTTTTATGAAATTGGGGTCGAAAGCACTGCTTTCCGACATGTAATCAACGTATTCTTCTGCATTAAGCAACTTGGGCATACGGGCAATGGATTGCGTGGAAAGCTGGAAGTCATACGTAATTTTTCCTTGTCCTGCCTTACCCTTTTTCGTAGAGATAAGAATAACGCCATTACCAGCCTCAGCACCATAGATAGCAGCGGAAGCAGCATCTTTCAGCACTTCCATACTGGCAATGTCATTGGGGTCTATACCGGCAATGCTGCTCATGCGTACGCCATCCACCACATAAAGCGGACTGGAAGCCGCATTGGACGAATAACCGCGCACACGTACCGTAGGTGAGGAACCCGGAGCGGCAGAAGTCGTAATCAACTGCACACCGGCTGTCTTACCCTGCAAGGCTTGTGAAGCATCACTGATAGTACGGTTTTGCATGTCTTCGGCCTTCACCTGCGAAATGGCTCCCGTCACAGAGCTTTTCTTCTGCACACCGTAACCTACTACCACCACTTCGTCCAGTGTCTCGCTGTCTTCTTTCAATACGATGTTCATCACGCCGGCAACGGCTTGTTTCTCTTGGGTTACGTAACCGATGTAAGAGAAAATGATTGTCGCTCCCTGATTCACATTCAATGTATAATTACCGTCAATATCGGTAATGCAACCGTTGGTAGTACCTTTCTCTACGATACTTACACCAATCATCGGTTCATTCAGGTTGTCAGTCACCTTGCCGGTCACTTTCACGGTCTGGGCTTGTGCCAGAGAGAAAGGAAGGCAGATTAAGAGAAAGAGTGCCATAGCGGCAAGTCTCTTTCGGGCTGCTTGATTCATGATTCGTTTCATTTTAGTTAGTTTAAAATTAGATTTATAGTTACATTTATAGTTACAAGTCGATGGTTATTAATAGGGTTGACACCAACCGTATTACATTCCCACGTCAGCAAAGCAACGCCGCCCCCCGTCAGCAGAGCAACGCCCCCTACCCTTGGCAAGGCAACGTCACCCCTCGTCAGCGGGGCAACGCACCCCCTCGTCAGGTTATCCCAAAGGATATTCGTTCTGGTCGCCGTCCTCACCGGAGCCACCGTTTCCGCTTCCGCTGCCGGAACCGCTGTCCGGCACCTGATAGGCGGAGCCTACGCCCATAGGCTCGTCCAGCTCATAGACACGCGGTTTCACCACATTGTGACCGCCGCTGCCATACTGGGTACAAATCTTCACACGCCACAACCCGTCGGTAACCCCTGCAGGGAGGACGAAAATAAGCTGCTTCGGCTCGTTCACCGTCACATCTTCCAGGGGGACGAACACCTTCTTCGAAGGCGTTTCCACCGAGGTGAACGTTACGCCCACGGAAGCGTCCGCACCTGCCAGCTTGATGTTGCGACCGGTCAGACGGATATTCTTTCCTGCCTGCGGCGCACGGGTGGAAACCGTTCCGTCGGCGGCACGGGTCTGCGCCACGGCACCGTTCAGCAACGGCCCTACCACAGCAGGCTGGGTGAAGAGTTCCACACGGCAGCCTTCCATCTCCGTGCGGAGCAGCGGCCCCATGCTGAGCGTGGCATACACTTTTACCTTCTTGCGGTCGATGGCCTGCGAAAGGTCGTTTTTCAGTACCGTGCCACTGGCGCAGGGGCGCATTAGGGCTGTGGGAGTGGAAACGATGTAGGAACTTGCCACGGCATCGGCTTTGACACGTTCGGCATCTTGAGGACAGCGAAGATTTCGTCTTCGTTACGGTTCAGCCGCGTGGCCACCTCGGCTGCGATGTCGCGCAGGCTCACGGTGTCGGGCATGGTTTTGGCACGAAGATAGAAATCGTCTGTGCGCTCGGTCAGCGTGGCGTCGTATGCCACGAGGCTGACCAGTTTGGTAAATGTTTTTGCCATAATATTGAGTTGTTTTAATGTCGGTCCGATGAATGGGGAAACCGTTCACCGAACCGACTCTATTATTTAAAGCCAACAATTCGGTTCTGCCTCGGAAAGCCTCAGAATCCCCGCGTAGGGAACGCCCGTACCACCTCCAGCAGTTCCTTGTCGTGGTGATGCTTCACCTCGCAACGGTTGTTGAAGAACATCGTGGCTCCTCCCTCTTCGGTATAGGCATCCCACTGGGGCAGGCCCTCTGCGTTGGGATTGCCCGTGCGGGCGAAGTTCAGCCAGGCGCCGCTCATCTTCTCGGCCAGGGCCTGCGCTTCGGCGCCGCCGCCCGTCATGGAGGCGTGGACTACGGCATTGTTGAAGGCGAAAGGTATCTCCATGCAGTGCGTGCTGCGGAACATGCCGTCGAGCACCGGAGATTCCCAGGCGAACATGTACATATAGACCGGAGCGCCCTGCTGCGCAGCTTTCAGTCTGGCTTGCTCCACCGCACCGGGACGGAACACCAAATCCACATCCACCAAATCCTTGGGCCGGTAGCCGGGGTAAGCCTTCTCGAAGGCGGCGAGGAAGTCGTCCGTGCGGTCACCGTAGCGTTGTTTCAGGAATTCCACGGCTTTCTCTTTGGTGATGGTGCGGAAAGCGGGCACGTAGGTGCTCATGGTGAACTCGTGCAAGGTAGTTCCTATCATCACGGGCACGTCCTTGCTCTGTGCAGGCGCCTGCGGGTCGAAGGGTTGTGCAGGCAGTACGTCGCCGTCCACGGTGGGCGCCCATCCGAAGATGAAGGTGGATACGCCGTCCTCTTTCTCGGCCTCGGCCTTCACCTTGGCAACGGCTTTCTCACCGGCGGCAAGCAGACGTTCGTAAGGCATCTTCTGCAGCTCGTCTATCTGCGAAGCTTTCAGTCCCAGCTCGTCCATCACGGCAGCACCGATGCGACGGGAATACTTGGCATCCATCGTGCGCAGCATGGAGCCGCTCTGAACGATGGCCTTGTGGTAGAGCCCTTTTGCAGACGGAGTGGCAAGCAATGTAGATACCTTTCCGCCGCCGCCCGACTGTCCGAAAATCGTTACGTTCTGTGCGTCGCCGCCAAACGCGGCTATATTCTTGTTTACCCATTGAAGTGCCGCCACGAGGTCGAGCAGGCCGGCATTGCCGGATTTGGCGTATTTGTCGCCGTAGGCGGAAAGGTCGAGGAAGCCGAGGACGTTGAGACGGTGGTTGAGCGTGACTACCACCGCATCACCTTTCTTGGCAAGGTTGAAACCGTCGTAAGAGGGAAGTTCCTGTCCGCTGCCTGCCGCATAGCCGCCGCCGTGGAGCCACACCATGACGGGACGCTTCTTGCCGTCGTTCAGGCCCGGAGTCCAGATGTTGACCCGCAGGCAGTCTTCGCCGGGATAGCCGTCGTCCCAGTGGAAGGCGAAAGCGTGCTCGTCGGCACCCCAGCCCATACGCACCGCCTGGGGGCAGGTGGGACCGAACATGCGGCTGCTGCGCACGCCTTCCCATTTATCGGCAGGCCGAGGGGGCATGAAGCGCTCTGCCTTGGCGTAGGGAATACCTTTATATATATAGATACCGTCTTGCAGGAATCCTCCCACTTTGCCCGACTCGGTCTGGGCGACGGCTGTTTCGGAAGAGGCGATGATTTCGCCCGTGGCCTGTTGCGCGCCGGCGGTCTTCACGCCCGCTGTCTGTCCGCAAGAGGAGAGAATCAGCAGGGAGGCCAACGCAAGCATGGATAAAGGTTGCTTTTTCATGGTTGTATATCGTTTTTTTAAGTTGATGATTTGTCTTTGACTTGCTTTCAGCGAACGAGTTGACAAGTTGTTCACTTTTTCCGGTTGCAATATTACGCCGATTGCGCCGGAGGGACTGGCCGACATGTAAAAACGATTTGCCCGGAGGTTTAAAAGCGCTTGCCCATAGGTTCAAATGTTTGCCTTTTTGTTCAAAACATGCTGCAAAGCAACTTATATTCAATTTTTTATCCTTATTTTCGCACATCATTCAAAACCTTTTAATATGACCTTGTCTAACCGGAAAATCCTCCGTACCCTGCTCTGCCTGCTGGCCGGAACTCTGTATGCCGTCTGCCTGTCGGCATGCGACGCCAAAGAGCCCTTATCCGAAAACCGGGATGCCGAAATCGAAAGCCCCGTCATAGCCAACGACCTCTCCAACCAGAAAGTCACCGCCATAGCCGAAGACACGCAAGGCCATATATGGATAGGCACGTTCCGCGGGCTGAACAAGAACAATGTGCACGACTACCACCAGTACTTCTGCACCGACGACTCGCTGGGACTGCCCGACAACCAGATTACCCACCTGCTGCGCGACTCGAAGAACCGCTTCTGGGTGGGCACCGTGAACGGCGTGTGCCTATACACCGACAAGGACAACTTCCGCATCATCCCCATCGAGGCCGACAACAAGAACGTGAGGCAGATTCTGGAAGACCGCAACGGGCGCATCTTCCTCAACACCGGCTTCCAGCTCTACGCCTACCACCCCCGGGAGGAAAAGATTACCTGCGTGCTGCCCGAAATCAGCCCCGGAAATGCCTTCTACGCACAGTGCCACATCGCCCCCGACAACAACCTCTGGGTAATGACCTCCACCGGGCTCCGCTGCTACGACCCCTCCACCCTTCAGCTGAAAGAGTCTGTCGCCCTCAGCGGCTATCCCTACTACTCGTACCTGCACAACAACGAGCTGTGGATAACCGGCAACCACACCCTCAGCATCTTCGACACCCGCACGCACAGCTTCAAGCCGCTGCCGCAGCCCATCGCCCATAACACCACGCTGTGCAACGCCGACATCGACTACATACACCCCTACGGCAACAACGGCCTGCTGCTGAACACCGCCAGACACGGCATGTTCTACTACAACCCGGGCACCGGCAGCGTGACCCGCCAGGACGAGAACGGATTCCCCTTCGAGATGCCCCGGTTCCGAATCAGCCGGATGTTCACCGACTCGCAGCAGAACCTGTGGATAGGCTCCGTGGACCAGGGGTACACCGTGTGCTACCACTACAAGGAGCGGTTCAACAACGACAACTACCTGCGCTCCGAGCTGAACAACAAGTCCGTGGTGTCGCTAAGCGCCGGCAAGGACCACAAGCTGTGGATTTCCACCCTGATGGACGGCATCTACGTATATGACACGAAGAGCAGCGAAATCAGGCACATCGACCCCGAAACGTTCTGCGAGCAAGAGAAACAGAAAGCCATCTACGCGAACCAGCTGATGGTGGACAGCGACAACAACCTATGGATGACCATCACCAACAATGAAGTGCTGAAGGCACGCTACACGCCCGACGGGCAACTGAAGATAGAGGAACGGCACCGGATTTTCCTGCCCATGTCCATCGCCCAGTCGCCCGACGGAACCATCTGGATAGGCACCGCCACGGTCAACGTCTATGCCCTGCGCCCCGGCAAGAAGGAATTCGAGGCGATGAAGCTCTTCGAGGGGTTCACCTTCGTGCCCGGCCTGGCGATGATGGATAACCGCCGGCTGATGGTGACGGGCTTCTACCAACCCATCAAGCATATCGACATCGAAAACCTGGAGACGGGCACGGCGGACATCTCGGAAGAGGACCTGAAAGCCTGCATACGCCGCTCCGTATTCGTCCCCACGGCCTTGTACAAAGACACGTACGGCATTCTCTGGATAGGTACCGTAGGCAACGGGCTGATGTGCTACCATCCCGAAACGGGACGGATGACACCCATGCCCGGCACCTCCTGCCTCGACATATCGGGCATCGAGGAAGACCTGCAAGGCAACCTCTGGATAAGCACCCAATACGGACTGAGCAAATATGACCGGACAGCCGGACGCTTCACCAACTATTATGCCGCCGACGGCATAGGCGGAAACCAGTTCTACGACCGCGCCTCGTGCCGTCTGCCCGACGGGACGCTGGCATTCGGCGGCACGCACGGGCTCACGCTCTTCAACCCCATCGACGTGCCCATCAAGCGCAACATCCCGCTGCTGTTCAGCGACCTGAAGATACACAACAAGCTGATACGTCCGCAATTGCACGGAGAAACCATCGGCAAGCACCTCTCCTACTGCCCCGACATACACCTGGAGCACGACCAGAACAGTTTCAGCATCTCCTTCTCTGCCCTGAACTACAGCGAGTACGGACGAGTGCACTACCAATACCACCTGGAGGGTTTCGACAACTACTGGGTAGACGCCCGCAACAACCACGAGGCCTACTACGCCAACCTGCCTGCCGGAGAGTATGTGTTCCACGTGAAAATCACCAACAACGACCGGAGCATCGTGGAGGCCGAGAACTCCATCCGCATCCGCGTATATCCGGCCCCCTGGCGCACGTGGTGGGCCTACTGCATCTACTTCTTGTTGGCAACCGCCCTCGCCCTTCTCTTCCTGCGTGCCCTGCTCCGCGTCCGCGCCGAAAAGGAGGCCGCCCGCCGCGCCCGCCTGGAGAAAGAGCAGGAGCAACGGGTGAACCGGATGAACATGAGCTTCTTCGCCAACGTCTCGCACGAGTTCCGCACACCGCTCACCATGATTTCCGGTCCCGTGAACCAGCTCTGCGCCAATCCGCGGATAGAGGGTGCGGACAAGAACCTGCTGCACATCGTGCAACGCAGCGTGAACCGCATGCTGAGGCTCGTCAACCAGATGATGGACTTCAACAAGCTGGAGAACGACACCCTGCGCCTGCAAGTGAAGCGCGCCGACCTCATCGCCTGCCTGCAACGCCAGGTGGGCATCTTCCGGGTGAACGCCGACGACAAGGGCATCGACCTGAACACCTACGGACTGGAAGACACCTTCCTGATGTGGCTGGACGAGGACAAGGTGGAAAAGATATTCAACAACCTAATGTCCAATGCCCTGAAGTTCACGCCCCAAGGCGGTAAAATCAGTGTCGGCTTCGACGTAATAGACCGTGAGAAAGCCGCGCGGCTCTTCGGCCTGTCCGCCGACGGGCGCATCACGCAGTACGTCAAAGTGTCCGTGGCCAACACGGGACAGAGCATCCCCGAAGACAAGATAGAGAAGATATTCGAACGCTATTACCAGATAGGCAACCAAGCCGAAGGTACCTACAACTGGGGAACGGGCATCGGCCTGTACTACGCCCGCAGCCTGGCCGTACTGCACCACGGGCAACTGAAAGCCAGCCAGTCCGAAGAGGGAAGCGGCGCCGTGTTCACCTTCGTCCTGCCCGTGAACGACGCCGCGTATGCCGAAGACGAACGGGCAACGGAACAGAGCAACCAGTCGGAAGCCTTCCCGCTGGCCGCCGCCTCGCAGCCTGCCGAGAACAAGACCGGCACCGACGAGAAGCAACCCACCCTGCTGGTGGTGGACGACGACACCGAAGTGGCACACTACCTGCGCACCCTCCTCTCCGCCCACTACAAGGTAATCTGCCGCTTCAATGCCGACGATGCGCTGAAGGCGCTGCATGAGGAGTCACCCGACCTGGTTCTGAGTGACGTGGTGATGCCCGGCAAGGACGGTTACCAGTTCTGCCGGGAGATAAAGGAAGACTTGCAGCTCTGCCACCTGCCCGTGATTCTGGTTACGGCCAAAGCCACCGTGGAAAACCAGGTGGAAGGGCTGGACACGGGAGCCGACGCCTACGTGACCAAGCCTTTCGACCCTACCTACCTGCTGGCGCTCGTCAAGTCGTTGCTCAAGAACCGCGAGAAAGCGCGCACCATGCTGGGAAAGGCCACGCAGACGGACAAAATAGAAGAGAACATCCTCTCCCCACAAGACAACGTCTTCATGACCGAACTCTACCACCTGATGGAGAGCGAGCTCTCCAACCCCGAACTGGACATTGCCCGCATGACCGAACTGCTGAGAATATCACGCACCAAGTTCTACTATAAAGTAAAAGGACTGACCGGCGAAAGCCCCAGCACCTTCTTCAAGACCTACAAGCTGAACCGTGCCGCCGAACTGATAACGGAAGGGAAACATACCGTCTCGGAAATTGCGGACATGACGGGATTCAGCACGCTGTCCCACTTCTCGAAGAGCTTCAAGAAGCAGTTCGGAGTAAGTCCGAGCGAATACGGCAAATAGAAGGACGGGCTACTTGGCTTGTTGTATGAGGGTTATGCCTTTCAGGAGTGAAGGTATAACCCTCATGCTTTTAACAGCCGGCCCTTGTATGCACGAGATGCACATCTCACACAACACGAGATGCACATCTCGAGATACATGAGATGCACATCTCGTGCATACAAGGACTACGCCTTAAAGTGAGAGAGGAATAGCCATGTGTGTTACCGGGCTTCCGGAATATTAGTCGAATCATATACAATCATCGCCCGGCCTTCGGCCAACTTCCTCGCAGTGGGAGGCATCTTGATGAAATAGTTGGAATAAGGTTCCGAACCTTCCTGGTCTCCATTCATCAGCCTGTGGGAAATACGTATCATCGTCTGAATATAGGCCAGCGGCAAAGAAGATTTCAGATAAGGATAATGTCCGCACCAGATATCCTTGATGTGCCCTTCCTTCATGAGCTTTTCCATACGGCAACACGACTCATGGAAAGTGGCGATGGGAGACATCGGCACACACTGCAGCCATACTTCACCCGAGCCGAACGCATCACCCGAATAACAGTCTCCGTTTGCCTTGTCCAGGAGTACCACCGAGCCGGGCGTATGCCCGGGCATCCATGCCACTTCCAGCTTGCGTCCACCCAAGTCGAACACTTGTCCTTCTTCCATATAGAGGAATTCTCCTTGATAATCCGCCGCATGCTGGGGCACCAGCACCGTATCGGCCCGATGCATCCATACTTTATCGAAATACTTGATGCAGCCGGCATGGTCGGGGTGCATGTGGGTGACGATTACTTCCAGCGGTTTCCCGGTTATCTGTCCCACAATCTTATCCAAATCCGCACAACGCGTGCCGGTATCAATCAGCACGGCCTTGTCTTCGCCCTCTATCAGATACATGGTAGTATAGTCCCAAGTGGAAAATACCCAAGTCTTCTCTTTCAACAAGGAAACCTCTACCTCTTCATTCTTGAATACCGTTTGCGCCCCTATAGCCATACAAACAAACAGCAGGGCAAATATCACTAAGTTTCTTTTCATGTTTTTCTTCTTTATATAGTTAAACCGAATTGTGAATTTCTCAAGATAAATCAATAACCGGGATTCTGTTTCAGGTTGCTGTTCACCTCCAATTCATTTTCAGGAAACGGCAGCCACTCGTCGCGATTGGGAGTCCAACCCGCCAACGACTTTTCATTATCGACATAGGTGGTTTTGGTCGTATAACGGGCGTTGTAGATGCCTGCCGCCGTAGTGAGGTCATTATTCGGGTCAGGTACAATCTGGAAAGTCGGTAACTTTTTCCCTTTATCCGCCAATACCGCCGGAGCATCCCCCCAACGCTTCAGGTCCTGGAAGCGCATGCCTTCCATAGCAAGTTCCAAGCGGCGCTCCAGCTTTATATCGGAAAGCGTCACATGACTCTTTCTGGGAAGACGGGCCCTGTCGCGCACTCTGCCCAGATATTCGTCGGCACCGGCTTGGTCTCCCGCCTGGAGGCAAGCCTCGGCAGCCATCAGCAACACATCCGCATATCTGATGACCGGAGTATTGCTCTGGTTTCCACACCAATACCCTACAAATTCGTCATCGGTGCTTGCCAGCCATTTCAGACGGAAATAGCCTTCGCTGGCATATTTGTTGGTAGTCGTGTTCACCGCAATGTTCATGGCAATCACCTGCTCCCAGGTCCTGATCCAGGCATTCAAGCGATACCCGTCGGCACCCTCCTCAGCCACAAAGGCATCGTACAAAGACTTCGACGGATTGAAGTAGCTGTAACCGCTGGTAGTGTTGAACTTATAGTGCATGGACGCTTCCGGACCGGCTATAAAGCCATAGCCGAATCCCCAATTGGCCAAGATGCCGAACCAGCCCTCCTGAGAATACATGTTGGAAGGGTCGTAATGGCGCACACACTCCAGCACATACTCCTTGCAGCCTGCAGAGGCCGGATGATAGAATGTGCTGACATCGGCTATCAAATCATATTTGCCGGAAGAAATGACCTTCTCCAACTCACTTTTGGCATCGGCATATTTCTCCTGATACAGATAAATCTTTCCCAACAAGCAGCGGGCAGCCTCCAACGTGGCGCGGGTTCCCCCGTCCCTGTCTTCCAAACTCGTTTTCGAAGTGAGTTTCCCGGAAGTTATAGCTTCCGTAAGGTCTGTCTCCATGAATTTCCACAACTGTTCGGCAGTGGAGTTGGGCACCTTATACTCTTCCGAATTCTTCAATACCCTATCTACCAAAGGAGGAGTCCCCCACAAAGTGGTCAACTCGAAATAGCAGATGGCTCTGAAGAATTTGGCCTCGGCAATGTTTCTTGCCTTCACTTCACTTTCAGCGGCATCGAACCGCTCAATCACCAGATTGGCCAGATAAATCGTGGCATACAACCTCTTATAATAGTTTTCCACCCAACCGTTCGTGGCCACTATCGCACTTTCGTATATCTCCTGCGCATACACCTGGTCGGAGCGGGCACCACCCGAATTGAAATCGTCTGCCAAGAAATTTTTCAGGAAGAAACCGTTGGCATACTGCGAGGCTTTCTCACCACGCCCGGAATAAGCATTCCGCCAGGACGCATAGACAGCAGCGATGGCAGACTCACACTGTTCATCCGTCTGATAATAATTCTCTTCATTCTCTACACCTTTCTGGGGAATATCCAGCAAATCGACATCGCATGCGGAAAATGTAAGTGCACACGCCAACAGTCCGGACAAGATATATTTTCTTTTCATATTTCTTCTATTTATTATTTAAAATGTAACTGATAAACCGAACACCACCTTCTTCGTTGTGGGATAATTTCCGTAATCCACGCCCATACCGCTGGTAGCCGTGGAGGAAACCTCCGGGTCGAGTCCCGGATACTTGGTGAACAAGAAGAAATTATCCAACGAGGCATATACTCTCAGCTTGTCGACCAGGAACTTCTTCGTAACCGTCCGGGGCAACGTATATCCCAGCTGTATCTGCTTGATGCGGAAATAAGAGCCGTCAAAAATATAAGCATCGGACAAGCCATACTTGTCTGCATTCGTATTCTGCGGCCGTGCAAACTTACGGCTGGTAGTCCCGTCCGCCGTCCAGCGCTGGTCGTACATCTCCTTCAGCGTATAGGATATGGAGTTATAACTGTAGGACATGAATACGTCATTGCCCACGGAGCCGTTGCCGAAAATCAGAAAATCAAAATTCTTGTAGTTGGCGGTCAACGTGATTCCATATGTGAAGTCCGGCATCGGTTTACCAATCATCGCCTTGTCACTGGCATCAATGGTACCGTCACCCGTATTATCCCTGAATACGGGATTGCCCTTGTCATCCAGATGATCGACCTGATAGCCTCTGAAATACCACACCGGATAGCCTACCTCGAATGCGGAGAACGAACCGTTCGAAGCCATTGTAGTGGCGCCTTCTATGCGTCCGCCGCTGACATGCGGATCCAGATAAGTGACCTCGTTCTTCAAAGTGGCCAGATTGGCGGTCACAGAATAATTGAAATCACCGGCTTTGTCTTTCCATCCGGCCTCAAACTCAAAACCCTTATTCGTCACATTACCGGCATTCATCGGAGCCGATGAGTTTCCCGCCTCATAAGGAATGACAATGTTGGAAACAATCAAGTCTTTTGTCTTCTTCTGATACCAGTCCATACCAAACGAGAAGCGGTCGTTGAAAGCGCGCAAATCCATACCCAAATCCAGCTGTTCGGAGGTTTCCCACTTCAAGTCAGGATTATAGAGCTGCGAAGGTTTGGCAGAAGTGACATATTTCATCGCCGTATTGCTGAAAGAGTACCCGGCAGCCGAAGTCACCAGGGAATTGGAATACTTGTAACCGCTCAGATTGCTTGTGCTGCCATTCTGCCCCCAGCTTGCACGCAACTTCAGGAATGTGAGAGGGGTATTGTTCTTTTCCGTGAAAAAGCGCTCGTTGGAAATGACCCAACCGGCTGATACCGACGGGAAATAGCCCCAGCGATTGGTACCCGGAAGCACGGAAGTATCGGCTGCATCGGCACGCATGGCCGCTTGCAGCATATAGCGGTTCTGGTAATCGTAAGCCAAACGGCCGAAATAGGACAGCTTACGATTAATCAGATTATAACCGGCGGTACTCTTCACGGCATCTCCGGCAGGATACGAAACGTCGGCATACAAAGGATCGTGCTTGGCAGTCTTGTCTACACCGGCAGAAACATAAGTGAAGTTATTCTCGCTGTAGGACATACCCAGCATGGCAGACACATGATGCTTGTCCCACAAATCCGTACTATAATTCACAAAGTTCTCCCACTGATAATAGGTAGTAGAGGAGTTGGAGCGGCTGGCCCCGTTCTTATCCTTATTATTGGCGGAAGCCGAACCGTAATAGAGATTGTTATACTGATAAGTGTTTGCGTTCAGTTCCCTGTAACCCAGCCGGGTAGTAAACACAAATCCTTTGAAAGGAGTCAGGTTGGCATAGAGCGTTCCCATCAGACTGTTGCCGAAGTTTTTCTTGTCGCTCATGCGGATGGCTACCATAGGATGTATCTGTTCCATAGAACCCAGACAGCTGTAATAATCGCCCTTGTCATTGCGCAGCAAAGTAAAGCCGTTGGCAATCAATGCCTCCATTTGTTTAGGAAGCGCATCGGCTGCATACGTGTCCGCATAATAAGGAGCCATGGTCATCACGGTAGCAATCATACTGGAATATGAATTGCCCGCACTACCGTCATTGATGGATTTCTGCGTATATTTTGCATAATTGGCAGTAACACCTACCTTCAACCAAGGTTTAATGTTATAGTCGGCATTCAGCATGACGGAAAGCCGCTTGTAGGTATCCTTGTTTTCACGAAGAATACCATTGTCATACAGATTGTTTAATGACAGGAAGAAAGAGCCCTTGTCATTCGCTCCCTGAAAGTTGACCGTATGATGGGAGGATGGCGAAGCATTAAAAGCCACATCATACCAATCGGTAGTCGATACACCGTCCCATGTGCCGCTGGTAATAAGCTCCTGGATATTATCATCTGTAAAAGTAGGGTCTTGCTCCTTCTTTTGCAATAAAGCTTCTTGTGAATTAATCAGCTTGGGACGTTGCGCCAGGCTACTGATGGAATATTGAAAGTCGTAGGAAATGCTGCTGGTTCCTTTGCTTCCGCTCTTTGTGGTAATAAGCACTACGCCATTACCGGCCTGCGCACCATAAATGGCAGCGGATGCGGCATCTTTCAGGACTTCCATGCTTTTTATATTATTAGGATCCACAGCACTCAAGTCGGATACTATCAATCCGTCTACCACATAGAGGGGATCGGAAGTACCATTCGATGAAAAACCACGGACACGAATGGTAGGCGAAGCACCCGGTTGCGAAGTTGTGGATATCAGTTGTACACCGGCTGTCTTGCCCTGCAGGGCTTCTTCCACCCGGGTAATAGAGCGGTTCTGGATGTCTTCTGCCTTCACGGAAGAAATGGCGCCTGTCAGGTCGCTCTTCTTCTGTACACCATAGCCCACCACTACCACTTCATCCAGCGTCCGGGTGTCTTCTTTCATCGTTATATTCATTCTCTCTGATACGGCTTTCAGTTCTTGTGTCACATATCCGATGTACGAATAGACAATGACGGCACCTTGCTTTACCTTTAAGGAATAATTTCCCTCCATATTCGTAATCACTCCATTAGAGGTGCCCTTTTCAAGTACACTCACACCAATCATCGGTTCTCCCAAATCATCTGTAATCCGTCCCGATATCATCATCGGACTTTGCGCCAGCATAAAAGGTATTCCCACCCAAAGGAACAGCCAGAATGCCATCAGCTTTCTTTTAAAGTTGTTTTCCATAATGCTTAAATAATTAGATTTGTTAATAAAAAAGCTACATTCACTTATTGTAGGATTTCCGATACAATTTTATCAAAAGAGGAGATAAGAGGATATTGAGAAAATACAAAAACATTTCCTATATGTTCAGATATTGTTTCTTGTACGTTCAAAAGATTATCAATATGTTCAAAACATGCCATACAGCATATTCCAAGCGGAAAAATCACTGTTACAGCAAATATCACCTACTTATTTTCTTTCTACTTTTGTCTGCTCCATTGTAAAAAAACACTCTCCGCGGAACATACCTTAATACACTTCATATATGAAAAAAATCATTCTTTCCCTCATAGCTTTATCTGCAATAGCGGTGTCTTCGTGCCAACCGACAACCGCCAAAGCAGAAGCGGAAAAACAGGATGTTTATAGAATTTCGGCAACCATTTCCAACCAAAACATTACGGATTTCCAAGAAGACGCGCAAGGCTATATCTGGATAGGAACCACACGAGGACTGAACAGATTCAACGCACACGAATACCGGCAATATTACAGTTCCAACGACTCACTGCAACTGCCCGGAGATAGAATCCAGGATATTTTCATGGACTCACGCAAACGCTTATGGATAGCGACAACCAACGGAACATGCCGATATACCGACCAAGACAACTTCTGCCAGATACCCATAAACGTGCCCTATAACAATAGGAACGGACATCAGTTCATAGAAAGCAAGGATGGAAAAATCTTCCTAAACATGGTGGTACATCTCTGCGTCTATAACCCTGAAACAGACACTTTCAACCGTATTTTCATCAACTTTGACCCGGACAAGACCTATAAACAGACCTGCTACATAGATAACAACAACTGTCTGTGGGCCGTCAACCCCGTATCCATCCGATGCTACGACTCCCGAAACATGCAACTGACAGACTCCATACCCATGCCGCAGAAGATTACCTACTCTTACATGCACAACCATACCTCCCTATGGCTGGCAAGCAAGAACCGACTCTTCATATTCGATACCGAAAGCAAAAGATTCAAAACGACTCCCGAAGCAATAAGTAATCATCCCATCTTATCGAAAGCCGCCATCACCTATATACACCCGTACGACAAGAACAGGCTACTGATTTGCACGCAAAAGCATACGTTCCTTTACAACCACATAGAAAACACCGTCATACATGAAAAGGAAAACGGATTTCCATTTGAAGTCCCGCAACATGGCATCAAATGCATGTACACCGACTCGCACAAGAATCTGTGGATAGGCTCGCCGGACCAAGGCTATACCGTACGCTATCATTATAAGGAGCGTTTCAACAGCAACAATTATCTGCGTTCGTTCTTCCATCAAAAATCCATCATAGCCCTCGATGCCGACTCCTGCAACTTGTATATATCCACCCTGAAAGACGGAATGTATATCTACAACCTGAATACCAAGCATATAGAAGCTGTGAATATCAGTAGAATCCTACCTGCACAAAACACAGAAAATATAATTGTCAGACACATCTATCACGACAAAGACCGGCACATCTGGCTTGCCACCAATACCAATCAAGTCATAAAATGCGTGCTCGAGTCTAATCAATTAAAAGCAACGAGTATTTTTTCCGTCCCTTCCGTACTGTGCATAACGCAAGACCGTAACGGAACAATATGGGCAGGCAGCTTCAGCCAGGCAATATATGCCCTGAAAAAAGGTGAAAAGGTATTCACACCCGTATCACTTTATCCCCAGTCATTTTTCACCTTTACTCCTACCCTACGTCCCCTCTCCAATGGAGAAGTATGGATTGCCTCCTTTGCCAACAAGATTCGTTCAATAAATCCGGATACATGGAAAATCCGGATACCGGACATCTCGAGGGCAGACAGCCTGGCCTGCATACGCCGTTCTAAATTTATCCCTTCCGTATTATACGAAGACAGCCAAGGAGATATCTGGATTGGAACCTCCCATAACGGTCTTTTACGATATACTTCGCAGAATCATAAATTATCTCCCATATCCGGCATTGGCTGCACAGAGATTTGCAGCATCGAAGAAGATATACAAGGGAACCTATGGATATCCACATTATACGGATTAAGTAAATATGAGCGCCGGACCAATCAAATCAGCAACTACTATGCAAGCGACGGTATCGGCGGCAATCAATTCTACGACCGTGCATCCTGCCGACTTTCAAACGGAACCTTAGTATTCGGCGGCACTCACGGAATGACATTCTTCAATCCGGTGGAAACTCCTTTCAAATACGATGTTCCCCTGACGTTCGAGAATCTGAAGATTCATAACAAGCTTGTATATCCCGGAAAGAATGCAATCATCGACAAGGACCTCTCCTACCAACCGGACGTATATCTGAAACATAGCCAGACCAGCTTCAGCATATCATTTGCCGCATTGGATTATAGTGAATACGAACGAATACACTATCACTACCAATTGGAAGGCATTGACCGCTACTGGATAAATGCACACACCAACCGGGAAGCTTATTATGCCAACCTTCCCACAGGAACCTATATGTTCAAAGTAAAAATCACCAATGAAGACCAAAGCATAATCGGAGAAGAAAAACAGTTGCGCATCATCGTCAAACCTGCTCCTTGGAATACCTGGTGGGCAAGATGTGCATATGCTCTGGCAATCATCGGAATAGCCGGTACACTTATACACAGTTGGCGGCGCGTAAGAATCGAGAAAGAAACCGCCTGCCGTGCCGAACAAGAAAAAGCACAAGAGCAGAAAATGAATAAGACATACATGAGCTATTTTACCAACATATCCCACGAGTTCCGGACACCACTGACCACGATGTTGGGTTCCATCAGACAACTGTGTGCCGCCCCAGCCAATACAGAGCCTAACCGGGAACTACTGAATGTTCTGCAAGACGGTATTCTGCGGATGCTCCAGCTAGTCAACCAATTGCTCGATTTCAACAAATTAGACAACGACAATCTGGGACTGGAGGTCCAACAGACCAACCTTGCCTCCACCATCAAACGAATCATCAGTTTCTTCAACATCAATGCCCAAAGCAAGAATATAACCCTTAGCATTCAGGGATTACACCATGACATCCTCTATTGGGCCGATGAAGACAAAGTAGAGAAAATACTGAGCAATCTGCTTTCCAATGCCATGAAGTTTACTCCTACAGGAGGTGAAATAGAAATCTCGTTCGCCATCGTCACACGCCAAGAAGCCGAGGAGTTCTTCTGCCTGACAGAACAAGACAAAAGCGTCCGGTATATCCGGATTTCCGTAACCAACACCGGAGAAAACATTCCGGAAGAACAGCTGGAAAAAATCTTTGAACGGTTCTATCAGATAAAAGGCAACAAAGGGACTTACAATTGGGGAACCGGCATCGGGCTTTATTATGCCCGATGCCTTGCCCGGTTGCACCACGGACACTTGAAAGCGGCAAACCGGAAAGAAAGGAATGGAGCCATGTTTATCCTGATTCTGCCCGCAGACGATTTCTCGTACACAAAAGAGGAACGGTTCTATGGCAAAAAAACACTCCTGAACAATACTTCCATAGAACCTGCGAAAATAGAACCGGATGCTGCCCGTGAAGGTAAAACAAGTCCGAAAACAATACTCATAGTAGACGATGACCCGGCCATCATGCACTATCTGCAGATTCTGCTGACCCCGCATTATCACATCATCAGCCGACTCAATTCCACCAACATCTTCCAGACCATTGTAGACGAAGCTCCGGATTTAATACTGAGCGATGTACTGATGCCGGACAAAGACGGTTACCAGCTTTGCAAAGAGATTAAAGCAAACCTGCAATTCTGTCACATACCCGTCATTCTGGTAACCGCCAAATCCACCGTGGAAAACCAGATAGAAGGATTGCATACCGGAGCAGACGCATACGTGCCCAAACCTTTTGAACCGGCTTACTTACTGGCCCTGATTGAATCACTATTGACGAACCGTGATAAAATGCGTAGTTTCCTGACGAACAATACCCGGACAAGCCAGATGAAAGAACTTGCCCTTACCCCAAAAGACGAGGCCTTCATGACAGAACTGTATAAACTAATGGAAAATGAACTGGATAATCCGGAACTGGACATCACGCGGATGGCCGAATTACTCAAAATCTCCCGTACCAAATTTTACTACAAGGTGAAAGGGTTAACCGGCAAGAATCCAAGCGTTTTCTTCAGAACTTATAAACTGAACCGCGCAGCCGAACTAATCAAGGAAGGGACCTATACCATCTCCGAAATAGCGGACATGACCGGTTTCAATACCCTTCCCCACTTCTCTACCTGCTTTAAAAAACAATTCGGCATAAACCCGAGTGAGTATCAATAAACCTTGTACATCCCTTATCAGCACCCACGGCTCCCTCTAATTCCCTTAAAAGAAAGAGCCGTGGCCTGCATAGAGATTACTTCCGATAAAAGTTGCCGATTATCGCTTGTTATAAACCAGTTTCTTCGTCTGCGGGTCGCGGGAGAATTGTTTCATGAAATCCCACATCAACCGTGCGTCAGGCTTGAAGTTCCAATGACCGTAGTCATTCACAGCCACGACTTTAATCAGCGGAATGTTTCCCTTGTAAAGCACTCCCGCTTCCATCGTGACGCGCTTGTTGGTGGAAATCACTTCCCTATCCTTCAGCGCTATGCCGAAGGTGGCATCTTTCGAAAAGTCAGGTCGACTACTCACCTCCATGCCGTTCATGGTCTGATAGGCAGTCCAGGCACAGAAAAAGGCATTGGTGCGCCAATTGTTCTCGCTTACAAAAGGCACAACTTCGTCGTCCGTACCCGTCACAGAGAAATAAGCGGTCTCCACACTGCCCCGTTTCTGTACCGCCTCGTTCATCAGCGCTTCGCCATTGTAGCCGAACATATACCGGTCGGGGGTCAGCCCAGCCGATTGGGCACCCACAGCGGCAAACACGTGCGACTTGCGTATACCGAGCCCCGTAGCCGTAGCGGCTCCTGCCGAAAGCCCTTCGGCATATACCCGCGAAGGGTCTATCTGCGGATAGGTCTTCAACAGATGATACACCACCTGCTCGATGCCGTCCAACCCCATAGGAGCATAACCGTTGCCCTGCCACTCCAATTCGGCAACAATGAAGTTCTCCTCAACCGCCAACTCAATGAAGCCGGATGTCTCAGCCTGCGTACGCGGATCATTGTTGTTGCCATGCAGCAAAAGCAACAACGGCACAGAAGCCTTTTCTGCCTTCAAGGTAGCTTCCGGATGGAATTCATACCATAGGAAATCGCCTGTACCGATAAGGTCTTTCTTCATCACACGACGAGTGATTCCCCAATCTTCGGGCATGATATACGGCTCCAGCTCATACGTACCATATTGGTCGAATTGAGCTCCCGTGTACCAAGTATGTTCGTAATTGTTGAAACGGTAGTTCTTGCAAAGCAAAGTCTTCCAGGCTTCTGCAAAAGCCTCTTTCAGGGAAGTGTATTTGTTTGCACTCACCACAACCTGCTGTAACGGCTCCTTCCGGTTGGCATAACAAGCCAACCCGTCTTCTTTCCGCACCGGTTCCGCCTGATTCTGCAAGATATAGGCTGCCGCTACCTGCCGACTGTGTGTTCCGGCAATAAAAGCAGGAACGGGGGCGGCACCCTCAGCCGTCTTGGCCGGTCGGCCATTCAGCGATACGATACCGGCAACAGCACCCGCATGTCCGGCAATGGTTCTATTAACGAACGTCGCTCCCTTACCTATACCGATTATCTTCAGATTAGTAAAAACACGCATCTTGTTCAGGAAATTCTTATAAGCTTCCAAATCCTTCACCGCATCATACTCCTTTCCCAAGGGGTTCATCACACAGACCGTCCCCGAATAGGTGTGCGCATAGGACGCAATACCCAATTCATCCGTCAACGCCGCCGCTTCGGAAGCATCGCACGGCTTGTCCGGATAAATCACGAAAAAAGGGGAAAAGCCGGGAAAACGTCCCTCTACACTCTTGCACGTATCACGCGTAATGTAAACTTCCTGCTCCAACCCAGGAAAACGAACAAACGGAGGAAGCCCTTCAGGGGTTCCACCAGCCCCTTTCATCTGCAATGCAACTACAGAAAACAAGAGCCCAAAAATGAAATTCAGTTTCATAGTATCTTTAACAATTTGTTTTACGACCGCAATATTAGCGAATTGCCCTCAAAGCATTCTTTCCTATTTGTTCAAATGTTTATCCTCCGGTTCAATTTTATTCATTACATTTGCAGTGTTTCTTAAAACCAACCGTATATGGCACATCGTCTTAATACCAACAAACAGTTTATGGTAGGCAACGGCATCCTTGCCTTTGCCGTGATTTTCGTAGTCGTCATCTTTGTCTACATGAGCATGAGGCTGCAACAACAGAAAGCGGAAAACCGCAACTTCATCGAAACCTATACCATCACACTGACGAAAGGCTTTGCCGGAGACTCCACCTCCATCTTCATCAACGACAGCCTGCTGGTGAACCGCACCATGACGGAAGAACCTTTCATCCTCGAGGTGAAACGCTTTGCCGAACAAAGCGCACTGATGATTGTGAACAATGCAACCGAGAAGCTTTCCCTGTTTGAGCTTAGCGAAAAAGGAGGAGAATACCGGTTCGAGAAGGAAGGGGAAGAGGTGAAGCAGCTGGCGCAGGAATAAAAGAAAGGTGCATTGGAGGAATAAGCATGTTCTCTTATTTATTGTATCTGTCATTCATTATACCTGAGTAGCTACGGTACTATAAGACAATTCAGTTACAGAAATTTACAGTTTCCATTCCTTCAAGATGATTTCCGAAAATATCGGCAGAGTGTGCTGCAAGGCAGGAGAAAACGTTTTAGTAAAACAAAAAGAAGATGCTTTTACAGCCTCATTGCAAATCAAGAAAAGAAGTTACAATAGGCTCGAAAAAGAAGCGGTTCCCCTATATCTCCGTTCTGTATTTCCGAAGTTCCATTCTCAATGCCTGCGCCTTGCCGTCCGTCAGCTTGTCGAGCAACGCCCAAAAACGCTCCCCATGATTCATCTCGCGAGTATGCGCCAGTTCGTGTAGTAGCACATAGTCTATCAGATGCTTGGGAAGAAGCACCAGATAATAGGAAAGATTGATATTGCCCTGTGTCGAACAACTCCCCCAACGTCCGCTGCTGGAATTAATCTTCACACTCTTGTAAGAAAGGTCATGCTGCATGGAAAGCATATACAAGCGAGGTGGAAGAATAATCTTTGCATTCCGCCGCAAAGCCTCTTCAATCACCTTGCGTAGCCAAGCCTGCAGATTCTCATCCGAGAAATCCGCATCCGGCGGACAGATTATCTGCATTTCTCCCAACTCGGAACGGGACAAGAACCGTTCCCGTTGTCCGCCGACCAACGTCAGCTTGAAGAACTCCGTATCAATGCGGTAATCCAAATCAATCAGCTTTCTGACCTGCTTCTGTCTGGCAGCCCTCAAACGCGGACGAAGCTGCTCGATGGCATTCTCTACCTCGGCAAGAGAAGTCCGGGGAGGCACGGTCACGTGAATTCCATCCTCCTTTGTACGGAAAGTGAGACGCCGTGCCCGGGCATTGACCCGGACAAACAAAGGACCTAGCTCTTTATCTTCTATAATGCGGTTTACTGTCATAAATCAAAGCCTCTCCCGTAGGAAGGGGCGGGGAAGAGGCTTTGCAAATGAACAAAGAATCGTCCAAAAAAGCAAGCAAACACCTGACAAAAGCGGACGGAGTGTCCGATAATGAACACTATGTAAAAGTTATTACACTTTAGTTATCAGCGACTTACACTTGTGGCACAATAATTGATTAAAGTATGATGACCGAGCGTCCTTTGAAAAAAGCATTTCTACATGCAACTTTTTCAAGGCAAATCACGTCTAACTAATAAATACTGAATCACAAAAAACAAAAAAATATGAAAGCTCTAACAACATTTATCGCAATCGCCTTATTGGCATTCAGTACAACCGCTTGTTCACAACAACACACATACCGTTCCGGAGGCTTCGGCAGCAAGACGGTCAAGGCAAGCAAGAACTATGTAACCAAAGACATAAAAGTGAACAACTTCACCAAGCTGAGTGTAGCCGGCAGCCCCGACGTGACCTACACGCAGAAGTCCGGCAAACCGACAGTGGAAGTATACACCTCGGACAACATTGTAGACTTACTGGATATCCGTGTCAAGGACAATACTCTCTACATCGGCTTCAAGAAGAATGTCAGCGTATCCTACAATAAACTGGAAGTACGTGTGTCCGCAGAAAAGTTGAACGGCATTGCCGTGGCAGGTTCGGGAGACGTGGAACTGAAAAACGGACTGAAGACGGACAACCTCAAAATTTCCGTAGCCGGTTCGGGTGACATCAGTGGAAACAACATCTCCTGCATAGACCTCGATATTTCCATCGCAGGCTCGGGAGACATCAACAGCAGCGACATCACTTGCAATGACCTCCAAGTATCCGTTGCAGGTTCAGGTGACATGAAGCTGAACAACGTAACGGCCAACTTCACCAAAGCATCCGTTGCCGGTTCGGGCACCGCTATCCTGAGTGGCAGCACCCAAGAAGCTGAATACAGTGTGGCAGGTTCGGGTGATTTGTTTGCTTCCGATTTCGTTGCCAAGAAAGCATCCGCCAGTGTTGCCGGTTCAGGCGACATCAAGTGCCATGCCACAGATTTCCTGAAAGTACGCACCAGCGGAAGTGGTAGTGTAGGCTACAAGGGCAATCCGGAACTGGATTATCCGAAGAAAGGACTGTATAAGCTCTGACATTGGAAAATATAGACTTTAAGATTAATAATTATAAGCCTAAACTAAATTCTCTCTCAAATAATTACCTATAAAGATGACGAAGGACTCCCGCGAGGAAGTCCTTCGTTTTTTTATCACCCCACACCTCCGAAGCACGGGAACAACTATCATTTATCTACATTCAGAATACCCGACTCATTGTCGCTGTTATTGATGCGTCTGTCGGATGATTTGTAACGCTTGCCGAACTCGAAGTTATAACTCAGTTTGATAACCGCCATCTGTCCTATCTCTTTCGCATGGCTCCACGAGGTATAGGGCGCCACTTTGCTTACCCGTTCCTTACCCGTCTTGTAGTTGTTGGTGAACGGGAACATCATCCCTACCCCCAGCTGCAGGCGCTTGTGAGTATAAGTGGCCAGAATGGCAGTCTGATTCTCGCCCTTATAAATCGTTTCGCCCACCAGTTCGTTCGCTCTTTTGCTGAATTGTCCCAACAGAGAGAACTGCTTATAATTGAACATGGCAACCAGATTGTAATAGAAGTCATTATACGTATGGGTATAGGTATTGCCGTTAGACCAGTAACGTGTAAATCCACCATCTATACTCAGCGTCAGGAAATTCTTCAGACTACCAATGTTCAGTCCGCGGAATGTGAAAGAAGGGCCAAAGCGCAGAAACTGTGCAGAACGCTGGTTCTCGCTCATCGAAACCAACTTGTCTCCCTCGGCAAACACACTCTCCATGATGATATTCTTGTGATAGCCATGTGTCACATTCAGCATGAAAACGAACTTCTGCTTCATATAGGAGTAGTTCAACGTATTGTTAAAGACACTGTAAGTCTCCAATGCCGGATTGCCGCGTACTATCTGGATGGTATCTATCGCCTGCTCCACATTGGTCAACGCACTGAGCGAAGGAATCTTGGGTTCGACATTGAACCGATAGTTGATGTTGCCGTTCTTGTGCGGCGAGAAGTTCAGACGGACAGTGGGGGTAAAGGTGTAATAGGTATGTTCCTCCCCTCCTTCCTTGAAATAAGAGCGGGTCAATCCGGCACTCACACCATAACTCACTTTCTTGATATTTCCCTGCACCTCGGCAAACGCCGCTGTCTTTGCCTGGTTCATTTCCGAAACGACGGGTGAGGAGCCTGCATACTCGTTCCTGGCATACATCCGGTAGTGCCGCAATCCGGAACTGAATACGAGGGACTTGAAACGCTTGTCGTAGATGGCTTCACCGATGATGGAACGCTTGTTTCCCGTCACATCGGTTTCAAGCATCGCCAGGTCTTCGGCTTGAGGAGTATATTCGTGGTAGAGCCTGTTATTGTCGGTGTGCATCAGCGTACCGGTCACGCTCATCGTAAGCATCTGATTCTTCGGTAATGTACGCTGGTAATAAAGGTCGAGCGAAGGAGTGTAGCCGGACTGCTTGTTCTTCAGTCCAGAGAAGATATAGTTATCGGCATCCGCAGCATCATACAGCTTGTTCGACTGGTTCAGAGAGGGAGCATCATAGATACTGTTGCGGAACACGACGTTGAATACGTACTTATCCTGCTCCGTCAGATTGTAAGAGAGGTCGATATTGTGGGTAAAGTGCTTGTTTTGGTCGTGAAGCCCCTCCTGCACACGATGTATCGTCTTATTTTCCAACACATATGTCTCATCTATATCCGTATACGTTTTCTTGAAGTTACGGGCAGACAAGTTATAGAACAATCCCCATTGTGACTTTTTATGATTGAACTTGGCCACCACATTGTCCTCGCTAAACAATATGTGGGGAGCATTAGTGGCTTGTATATTGACCAGTCCGCCCGTTTCGCGGCGGCGGACAATGATGTCTACCACAGCCCCCAGGCTGCTGTCGCCATAGCGTTCTCCCGGATTTTCAATGAATTCTATTCTTACAATCTCCTTGGGCAGGAGGGCTGCCACTTCGGTGGAGGTAGCCACAATACCGTTGATACGTGTCTGTACACTACCGCCATTGGCTTCCAGGCCTTTGCCAAGAGCATCCACCTTCAAGTGCGGAATGGCAAGGTTCAGCATCAGGTCGTAGGGATTATAGGAATTCTTCATGGCAGTAGCGGTGGGTACTACAACCATGCGGTCTACCTTCTGCGTGATATTGCTGCCCGATATTACCACCTCGTCCAGTGCTACCGACTGTTCTTTCAAGATAATGTCTCCCATCTGCACAGTGCCTTGGGGAGTCCTGATGACAATCTGTTCGCCGACGTAACCGATATAAGAGAGTCTTAACAGGAAATCCGAACCGGCAGTGGCTCTCAAAGCAAATTTACCTTTGCCATCAGTGGTGCTTCCCGTAACGAATGAAGAGTCGGGCAAGGAAATCAGGGCTACATTGACAAATTCCACCGGACGGTTCTGTTCATCTACAATTGTACCGTTTACTTTCACTGTTTGTGCCGCTGCGACAAAGCTACCCAACAGGCATACGATAGCTATAACAAGAATCTTTTTCATAAATGCCGGTGTTTAGAGTTTGTCTTTTAAAGCTGACTCGATGATTGCCTTTATCTCTTCTGACGAAAGAGTTTCTTTATTGGTCCACTCCTTGTCTCTCTCCTCCGAGATATCCAATACGGAATCGCAATGTTCCGACATCAGCAGAAAGAGCATTTTCTCTGAAGTTTCGCCCGACGCGCTTATTACCTCATAGTGCACTTCGGCATACTTGCAAAATTTGCCGTCTACGTTACGACCACATTTACGCTCCAGGTATCCGTAACGGAATTTCTCACCTTCACCTAACTGCGACTTAACATATTCCTTAGTTGCCGACTTTATTTTATACTGGTCGCTTCCGGGGAAGTAACATGAAGTAAGAGATACAAGTGCAAAACACGCTACGATTGTCATTGTTCTGAATGTACTTTTCATAAGACTTTTTGTTTTTTGATTTGATGCAAAGTTAAGGCGAAAAGTCGCTTAACTCCTACTAAATCGCACTATTAAAAGTCTTAACACTCAATGCTTAAAGTTCTGATTATCAACAACAATATATTATAAAAGTCTTAATCCGACTTCTTCCGGTCTAAATGACTCTTATGCACTCCACAATATCCTGCTTTTCGCCTGCATTTATCTTCTTTCGGATGGAAGTTTTACGCACGTAGATGGTCGCACTTGTCTGTTGGGTCACCACTCCGATTTCTTTGGTGGAGAAACCTGCACAGAGCAAGCAGCATATCTGCACTTCCTTATCGGATAAGAGTTGTCCGAATCTTTCCACCATGCGGGAGTAGAATCCGTCGTATAGTCTATCGATTACCGGATAAAGGTCCGCCCAGGCAAGCAGTCCTTCCACCGGAATCTCCTTATTGCTGATGCCCGAGATAAGTTTCAGCAATGCCTGGTTCTGTGAGGTAGGTGTATTGGCAACAAGCCGTATGATACCCAGCTGCTGCAGAAGCAACTTCTTGAAGAAAGCGTCGCTATTCTCCTCTTGGTTATCCGATGCCTTCTGGGCATCTTCCAGTAGACGGGTCAGTGTATCAATACGTTCTTCGGCTTCGGCAAGGCGTTTCCTTCTGTTGCGGATATAGAAACTCAAGGACAGCAGCACCCCGACAAGCAGAACGGCAACCAGTACAGAATACATCCGCGTCTTTTGCCGCTTGATTATCAGCTCGTAGTTCAACCGCTGAAGATTGTTCTTGGTCTCCAGCTGTTGCTCTATTACCCTGTTCTGGTCCCTCATCTCAACTCTGACGGAGTCGGCAAACCTGCCGAAGGTGATAATATCCAAAGGTGTACCGGAAGTATAGTCCAGAACGGTTTTCAGCTGTACCAATGCACTGCGTACGGAGAAGCCTTCGGCTTTATCTCCTCCGTGATTCTGTTCATTGGCCCATGCCTGGTTCCAGTAGTAACGGGCAGAATCAAGCTGATGAAGGTTGAGAAAGTTTTCGGCAAAGGTAATTTGCAGCATCACATGGTTACCCACTGCCGGCATCAGACGTTTGACACGGCGCAGGAGGTCATTGGATTTGACGTATTCGCGGTTATTGGCAAGCGCTGTGGCATAGTTCCTCATATAGTGACAAGCCGAAGCCGTATCGGCTGCCGCCAATGCCATATCGATGCTCCGTTCAAAATAATCAGAAGAAGAAGGATGGTTAATCAACGCCATATTAAGTCCTAAGTTATAGAATACGGAACTACGTTCTCGGACAGACAGTTTATCAGCGTATTGCAATATCTTTTCCATCAGCTCTATCACCTGGGAGTGATCATTTCTCTGATAAGCCACCTCTGCCTTTCCCCGATAAAAAAGAAGAAGCCAGAAGGTGTCTTTCCGGGCTATGGCATAGTCCAAGCCATTCTCAATCGCTTCATCCATGCGCTCCTCCTGCTTCATCCATTTATAATAAGAGGCTTCAAGCAGGTAACTATCCAACATACGGGAAGAGTCTTTCTGCTCACGATAGTAGTGTATCGCGCCGGGAAGCAGCGAATCTTCCACCAATGACATACCCATACGGTAGCGGGCCTGCGCACAGTTCCAAACGAACTTCATCCATTCCGCTTCTGAAAATCCAACATCCTTCTCTATGGAATTAAGCAACTTTAGCGCACTGTCCGGACGGTTCTGTAACAAAGAATCGGTCCGCGCCAAAAGTATTTTGTGGCCATTATGGTCATTACAGCCAACGAAGCACATAATGCCTAAAAGCATTATACAGATATATAGTATGTTTCTCATGGTCTCCATTATATATTTGGAGCGAGTAAAGTTGAGAAAAAAAACAGTAGATTCCAAACTATATATACTGTAAATAATAACTCGCAGGCAAAACAATAAAGGGACGCTGCATCACGCAGCGTCCCTTCTATTTTAGTTAGTTTTTATAAGATTTTGAGAGAATTGAAACTTCACAGCCTCAAGTTGTTTTAATAAAGCACACTAACTATTATGTTTAAAGCAAATGAAAATGTTATTTTAAAAGCAAATGAAAATATCTATTCCTTGATTTCCAGTTCCTTGTCCACCCGGCGCAGGCTGTCCATTACCTGCTTCTCATGAGACACGACCACATCTCCCGAGAGAGCTACCGACGGTGCGGAAATCTGTTTACCGATAGTATCGGCTGCGGCCACCTCCTCTACATCCGAGAAAAATGAATGTTGCATCACATTCCCCATCGAAAGGACCACTGCTACTACTGCGGCGGCTTTGAACAGCGGCATGAAGCGTGCAGTCAATGTCAGGCGCTTTGCCTTGACCACCGGAACTTCCACTTCGGCAAGCACCCGGGCATCAAAATCCTCACCCAGATGCACTTCCTGCTGAAGCTGCTGATATACGAACAAATCCTTGTAGCGAAGCAAGTGCTTGGGCACATCGCTTCCGCTAAAGAAAGCACGCAATTCAGCCTCCTCTTCCAAAGAAGTTTCGCACTGCCAGTAGCGTTCCAAGAGTTGTTCTATATATTTAGAGTCCATAACCTTCTATATCAATAAACGTTTGTTTCACTTTTTGCCGCGCCCTGAAGAGGTTCACTTTTACCTGCTCCTCGGTCAAGTTCAGGACTGCTGCTATTTCTTTATAGCTCTTACCTTCCACATCCCTAAGCAGCATAATCAACCGTTGTTTTTCGGGAAGCTTGTTCATCAGCCGGTGTATCAACGTCATTCGTTCCTTGTTCACCAGCTTTTCGTAAGGGCTCGATGCATCGGAGGCCTGCTCCATTTCAAGGGTCAACTCCACGGTGCGGGAGTCTTTTCGCTCGCTACGGTCTATTGCCAAATTCCTTGCCACTGTCAAGCAATAGGCCTCGATAGAACCAAACTGCGACCACTCGTCACGCTTGTTCCAAACCCTTATCAGCGTTTCCTGCACAACATCCTCTGCCTCTGCCCTATCGAACGTAATTCTTAGGGCTAACCGAAAGAGCTTATCCTTCAGCGGGAGAATGTCATTGCGAAAGCTGAGTTCTTGCATCTCTAATAAATTGACGGTTAAGTATTCAGAAAGTTACAGCCTATTGCCGTTTTTTTTGAATTATTTTCTAATACGGGTTCCACCGTTCCCGTTGATGGCTGATGCTAAAGTGATTACGACTTCGGATACACCGGCATCCAACGCCTCGAAAGAGTTCTCCAATTTTGGAATCATGCCACCTTGAATCACACCATCTGCCACATATTGCTTGAATTCCTCCGGCGTTATCTGTGGAATCACGCTATCATCGTCGTTCTCGTCACGCAGCACCCCTTTCTTCTCAAAGCAGAACACCAAAGTTACATCGAACAAACCCGCCAAAGCCTTGGCGGTCTCTCCGGCAATAGTGTCGGCATTCGTATTCAGCATGTGCCCGTCTCCATCGTGTGTCAACGGAGCCATCACGGGAACCACACCCTTATGAATGAGGTCTGCCAAGAAAGCATCATTCACCTGCTTCACATCGCCCACAAACCCATAATCCACCTCCTTCACGGGACGCTTTACCGAACGGATTACATCCATATCGGCTCCCGTCAAGCCCAGTGCATTGACACCACGCGCCTGCAAGCCGGCAACGATATTCTTATTCACCAGTCCGCCATACACCATGGTCACCACCTTCAGCGTTTCGGCATCAGTGATGCGGCGGCCATTCACCATTTTACTTTCAATACCCAGTTGGGCAGCGAGCTTCGTGGCCGAGCGTCCGCCTCCGTGTACCAAGACCTTGTAGCCTTCGATGGCTGCAAAGTCATCCAATAACTTATAGAGGGTGGCTTCCTCTTCTACAATCTTGCCACCCACCTTTATTACAGTCAGTTTCTCCATTTTATTCCAAATAAGTATATCCGTACAGTCCGGAACGGTAATTAGACAAGAATTCCTTCCCTTCTTCCACAGAGATACGCCCTTCCTTGACGGACTGCGTCACCCAAGTTTCCAGCGTACGTACCAGTTTTTTAGGATTATATTGCACGTAGTCCAACACCTCAGCCACCGTCTCGCCGTCAATCAACTGGTCGATGGTGTAGCCTTTGGAATTGACGGACACATGCACGGCATTCGTATCACCAAACAGATTGTGCATATCTCCCAGAATCTCCTGATAAGCTCCGACCAGGAAAACCGCCAGATAATAGTGCTCCTTGTCGCGCAACGAGTGCAACGGCAGGGTCGTCGTATCGGCACGCGAGCTGACGAAATTGGCAATTTTGCCGTCCGAGTCGCAAGTCATATCCTGCAAGGTAGCCTCGCGGTCGGGTCTTTCATCCAGCCGTTGTATGGGCATGATGGGGAACATCTGGTCGATGGCCCAGGAATCGGGCAATGACTGGAACAGCGAGAAGTTACAGAAATACTTGTCGGCAAGCAGCTTGCTCAACTTGCGGAATTCCTCGGGGCAGTGCTTCATGCCGCTGGCAATGGAGTTGATTTCGCGGCAGATACTCCAGTAGAGTTTCTCTATTTGTGCACGCGTATTCAGGTCGACGATGCCATGGCTGAAAAGGTCGAGTGCCTCTTCGCGTATCTGCTGCGCATCGTGCCAAGGTTCCAGCATACTGCGCTGGCTCAGATTATCCCAGATGTCATACAGTTCCTTCACCAGTTCGTGAGCATCCTCTCCCGGTTCCCAGTCGTCGTCCATTTCGGGCAGGGAAGCCGTTTCCAGCACTTCGAAGATAAGCACGGAGTGATGGGCAGTCAGGCTGCGTCCCGTCTCGGTAATGATATTGGGATGAGGGAACCCGTGTTTGTCGGCAACATCAACGAAAGTCGACACCACATCGTTGACATATTCCTGGATGGAATAGTTGACGGAGCTTTCGCTACTTGAAGAGCGTGTACCGTCATAATCAACTCCCATACCGCCACCAGTATCCACGAATTCGATGTTGAAGCCCATCTTGTTCAGCTGCACAAAGAATTGCGAAGCTTCACGCAAAGCATTCTTGATGCGGCGTATCTTGGTTATCTGACTGCCGATATGGAAATGTATCAGCTTCAGACAGTCCTTCATATCTTTTTTCTCCAAGAAGTCCAGCGCTTCGAGCAGTTCACTGGATGTCAGTCCGAACTTGCTGGCATCTCCTCCGCTTTCTTCCCATTTGCCACTTCCACTGGAAGCCAATTTAATGCGAATGCCGATATTAGGTTTCACCTTCAATTGCTTCGCCATCTTGGCAATAAGATTCAACTCATTAAGTTTCTCTACAACAAGAAAAATGCGTTTGCCCATTTTCTGTGCCAACAGTGCCAGTTCAATGAAGCTCTCGTCCTTATATCCGTTACAAACCACGAGGGAACCCGGGTCTGTATTGACCCCTATCACAGCATGCAACTCCGGCTTTGAACCCGCTTCCAGCCCCAGATTGAACTTCTTCCCATGGTTAATCATCTCTTCTACCACGGGACGCATCTGATTCACTTTAATGGGATAGATAATAAAGTTCTCTCCTTTATACCCGTACTCGTCGGCTGCCTGTCTGAAGCAGCAGGACACCTTCTCGATGCGGTTGTCCAGAATATCGGGAAAACGCACCAATACCGGAGCCGCTACATCGCGCAACTGCAACTCGTCCACCAACTCTTTTAAATCGACGGCAACCCCATCCTTACGCGGTGTCACCACAACATGACCTTTGTCATTGATACCAAAGTACGAAGTGCCCCAACCAGTTACGTTGTACAGCTCTTCTGAATCTTCAATACGCCATTTTCTCATCAGTACATTTACTATTAGACTATTTACAATTTACTATTTTCCCACTATAGTGTGTCTTATAAAGGGGGCGACAAAAATACACATAAATCTAATATATCCAGCTCCTCGGACTGAAAAATACACATTTACAAGGGATTAAAGTCCTAAAAGTTGGCGTAACCGTTGCACGGATTCGCTAATCTGGCTGCGGCTTTCCAGATAACCGGCATCAAAGCGATAACGGGCCTGCGAGTAGAAAGGCTCACGCTTATCCAGCGCCTCCACAATGAAGGTGCGCAAATCTTCGTCCGTCTTGCCTTGCAGGATGGGGCGTTGCTGCTTCGCCACCCGGAGCCGGCGGAACAGAATATCGGGGTGTACATCCAGAAACACCGTCTGCCCGCAACCGTTCATATACTCCATATTGTCAAAAAAACAAGGAGTACCGCCACCGGTAGAGACCACGACATCCTCAAATTCCCCTACTTCATGCAGCATGTTTCGCTCCAATTCACGAAAAGAGGCTTCTCCCCGCTCGGTGAACAATTCACGGATTGATTTGTGAAAACGTTCTTCGATGTACCAGTCCAAATCAATGAACGGCACATTCATTTCGCGGGCAAAAGCCTTTCCTAAAGTAGTTTTACCGGCTCCCATGTAGCCGGTCAAGAAAATACGTATCATATCTGCTACGAGTTACAGGTTTCCTGCAAAGGTAGCAATTCCAAGCTGAAAACGCCTCTGTATCAGAGAAAAATTTTGATACGCTTGCTTAAATCTTCGAATTCCTTTTCTCCCGGTTCACCGGTGGGTGTACCGAAGGGCATCTGTGCAATCATCATCCAGTCGTCGGGCAGGTTCCAGGTGCGACGTACCTCGTCGTCAATCAAGGGGTTATAATGTTGCAGGGAGGCGCCCAACCCCATATCTTCCAGCATAGTCCAGATGGCAAACTGGTGCATAGCGGAGGTATGCTGTGACCAAGTGGGGAAATTATCCTTATAGGAAGGGAATGCTTCCTGCAGCTTCTTGACTACAGAAGTGTCTTCAAAATAGAGCACAGTACCGTGTCCGCTAGCAAAACAGCCGTCAATCTTGGCTTCCGTCTTGGCAAAAGCCTCGGCAGAGATGCGTGCTTTCAGGGTTTCCTTCACAATGTTCCACAATTTCTTATGTTCGTCGCCCAGCAGCAATACAATTCTTGTAGACTGTGAATTGAAAGCTGACGGCACATTCTTTACGGCTTCACGAATAATGTGTACTATTTCTTCATCCAGCACCGACGAATCGCTGCCGATAGAGTAATAACTACGGCGATGCGCCATGGCTTCTGCAAATGTTCTCTTCATTTTTTGTCCTTTCTTTTTTTATTGAGTTTTCTCTTATTTATTTTATATCCGCCATACAAAGAAACAAATAAAAGAGTTAAGTTGTTCGGATTTTCTTTTTTACCTTTGTCCGCAGTTATGAAGAAAGAAAAATATTACGTCGTATGGGCGGGAGTCAGCCCGGGTATCTACACTTCCTGGACAGACTGCCAACTACAGACCAAAGGCTACGAAGGAGCAAAATACAAGTCGTTCGAATCACGCGAGGAAGCGGAAAAAGCCTTTGCCTCTTCGCCGTACGCGTACATCAAGCGGTCGGCCCCTTCTCCTGCCAAGACTATTCCCGGCGCCGACGCTCCCCTTCCTGCCGCCGTCGCAGAAAACAGCCTTGCCGTAGACGCCGCCTGCAGCGGAAATCCCGGTGCCATGGAGTACCGGGGAGTACACGTCGCCAGCCGTCAGGAAATCTTTCACTTCGGGCCGATGTATGGAACCAACAATATCGGCGAATTCCTCGCCATTGTCCACGGACTTGCCTTGTTGAAACAGAAAGGTTTCGACATGCCCATCTACAGTGACAGCGTGAACGCCATCAACTGGATAAAACAGAAAAAATGCAAAACCAAACTGCCGCGCGACGCCAAGACCGAAGAGCTTTTCTGCCTAATAGAACGTGCGGAGAAGTGGTTGCGCGAAAACACCTACACCACCCGCATCCTAAAATGGGAGACAAAGCAATGGGGGGAAATTCCGGCCGACTTCGGAAGGAAGTAAAAAAACGCGGGCACCCCGGATTCTTCATCCGGTTGTGCCCGCGTCAAGAAAATGATGCGGCCGAGCTTATGAATGAATAGCCGCCATCATGTTTTATTTGCTATACGATGCCTTCACGAAAGGAGCATCAAGCAAGTAGTCAAGACTCTGCTTCACACTCTCTTCTACGGGGCAGCTGTATTTCTCAATCTCAGCTACGATGTGGCGCACGCCAGCAGTATCCGTATTCTTGAAGATAGCATCATAACCTACCATACCACTCTGCCCAATCTCGCGGTGATCCTTGATATGGAGCATGGTGAAGCGTCCGGGATACTTGTTGAAGTAATCCACCGGGCTGTTCTGGCCGCGCACTACCCAGTAAACGTCCATCTGGAAGAATACATATTCGGGATTGGTGTGTTGCAGCATGTAGTCCAGCATCAGCTCCTTGTCTTCCACTTTCTGGAATTCATGGGCATGATTGTGGTAACCGTATTTCAAACCGGCAGCCTGGCAGTGCTTGCCCACTTCATTGTAATAGTCGCAGTAGGTCTGCAAGTCTTTCAATGTCTTGGGAACGGAGAGATACGGAGTCACGATATACTCCATACCGGCCTCCTTATGGGCAGCAATGCACTGATCCCACCATTTCAAGGCTTCCGTAAAGTCGCCCGAAGCCAGTTCCTCGTCCGACAACCCGTGGGTAGTGTGCGAAGAAAGCACGGTCATACCGCTCTTTTCCACCATCTGTTTGAACTCCTGGGGAGTCTTGCCGTAGAACTTACCGTCATTGTAGTTGGCGGCCTCCACACTGGTATAGCCCATATCAGCCAAATCCTTCAGAATCTGGTCGAGGTTACTGCCGTCCTTCACCAAGTCTCTTACAGAATAGAGCTGGATGGCTACTTCCTTTTTCGTCGTTTCCGGCGCCGTTTCCGTGCTGTGGCTGCTGCAGCTTGTGGCCATCATGGATAAGCACAGTGCTGACAAAATCATCATATGTTTGATTCTCATAGTACTATCTTTTTAGAAGGAATTAGTCGAGAACCTTTACACGGATGTTGCGGTACCAAACATCGTCGCCATGATCCTGCACACCGATAAAGCCTTCGTGGTTTTCGCCGCCACAGTTATTCAACAGTTCGAAAGCCAAGGGCCACTTCTCTTCGCTGAACTTGCTTGCCTGCAACATTTCAGTCCATTGCTTAGTCCACAAGTGATATTCCAGTACGTTTTCATCGTTCTGTCCGTGAACTACAGTACCTTTGTATACCATAATCTTTGCCTTGTTCCATTCGCCGAAAGGTTTGGCGTTCTGCGGAACAGCCGGTATCATGTCGTACAAGGAAGCAGCCTGACGGTTGTTGTCCTTACCCAGTTTGGCATCCGGATGATTGGCGTTATCCAGCACCTGGAACTCGGGAGCAGAGATATAGATGGGTTCCAACACTTCGTTGCCGTCCTTGTCCTTTGAAGTAACTTCCTGAGCCAGATAGAAGATACCGGAGTTACCACCTTTGGAAATCTTCCATTCCAGTTCCAGCTCAAAGTTCTTGAACTTATGGGCGAAAATCAAGTCACCGCCCTCACCGGTCTGTCCTTCGCCGGTACCGGTTCCACAGAATTTGAGGCAACCATCCTCAATAATCCATCTGGAAGGCACTTTGTCCTTACCGTATCCACGCCATCCGTCCAGGCTCTTTCCATCAAAGATAGTGATATAACCGTCCGCATCAATCGGCAGGTTCAAGCTGTCCGTTTCAGGCGCTTTCAGAGACTTGGAATAAGACACCGCAGTAGTAGTAGGAGCTGCAGCTTCCTCCGTAGCGTTCGATTTCTTTGCACCGCCACCGCAAGAGGCGAGCATACCTCCGATAAGGCAACAAGCCAAAGAATAATATATTTTCTTCATAATCTGAAAAATTAAATGATTAGTATTCGTTTATGAGCATCGGAACCTGGTTCCGATACTCTTTTTAATGTTTATCTGGGCATATCGGGCAACTTCCAGCCTTCACGGTAGTTATGCTTGATGAGCTCTTCTGCAAAAGCCTTGGCATTTACCGGATCTGTCCATGTCTTGTCGAAGCTCGGATGGCCGTTGTGTATCTTGAAGCCGTCCTTGATGACTGTACGCAATGTCTCGTCGTCGCCGATATTGGTGAAGCGCATGTTGGCTCCGTCCCATTCCAGTGTCTTGTTCAGGCCCTGCAGACGGATGGCCAATACACCCATTGCCACCATTTCGTTCATTGGTCCGGCTTCGGAGAAGTCAGACTTAGGCATTACGCGGCTGGAAGCACTTTCCTTACAAGCACGTACCCAGTCCATTTCATGACCGCCACTCATAGCCTTCGGCACACGACGGCAAACCTTCGGTGCATTGGGCACACGGCCAGAAAGCAACCACGGATTCTGTCCGTAGCAACCGCAAATCAGCGTATCCTTCGTTCCGTGGAAGATAGTCAGACCGCCACCGCTCTGCATCAGTTGCTTTCCTTCGGGGAAGCCTTTCGGACGGTCGGGCATCATGCCACCATCATACCAGTGAACTTCCACTTCGGGCATAGCCACCTTCGGCATATTCTCACGTGCGGGGAAAGTCAGCTTCACATGCTGTGCTTGCGGAGCGCAGGCATTGAGCAACAATGTAGACGAACCTTCTACCTTGGTAGGATACAGCAACTTCAAAGCTCTGAATGGCTGGTGCAGGATGTGGCAAGCCATATCGCCCAAAGCACCCGTACCATAATCCCACCATCCGCGCCAGTTCCAGGGATGATAGATTTCGTTATATGGATTCATCTTGGCAGGACCGGTAAACAAATCCCAGTTCAAGGTTTTGGGAATGCGGTCTTCCTTTTCAGGAACATTCAATCCTTGCGGCCAGATGGGACGGTCGGTAGCACATTCCACCTTCGTCACGTCACCGATTTCGCCGTTCCATATCCACTCGCATACCAGGTCGGTACCCTCGTCCGAGGAACCCTGATTACCCATCTGGGTAACTACTCCCGTAGAAGCAGCCAGGCGGGTAAGCAGACGGGACTCGTATACAGAGTGCGTCAACGGCTTCTGGCAATATACGTGTTTGCCCATCGTCATGGCATCAGCAGTGATGATGGCATGTGTATGGTCGGCAGTAGCGATGATAACGGCATCGATGTCCTTGCCCATCTCATCGTACATCTTACGATAGTCCCAATACTTCTTCGCATTGGGAAGCTCATCGAACACACCTTTCGCGTAGCGCCAGTCTACGTCACAAAGCGCCACGATATTTTCCGTAGCCTTCACATGATTGATGTTGGTGTGTCCCATACCGCCGATACCTACGGCAGCAATGTTCAAACGGTCACTGGGAGGCACGTGTCCGTGGCTCTTACCCAAAATGCTGCTTGGAGCAATGGTAAGACCCGCCAAAGCTAAACCTCCGGTCTTAAGAAATTCTCTTCTTGTAAATTTCGACATGGTTCTTTAGATTTTAAAATCGGTTAATATAATGAGTTTTAAAACAATCCTTAATTACAGTAGGCATCAGACTACCGTCTTCTTCGGACGGAGCAGTCCGTAACCTTCTTTCATATGCCTCCGGCGCTCCCTGATTTCCTCCAGCGTCTGCAAGTCGCCTATGCCGGGCAGGTCGTGGCGGCGCGCATCCTCCAGGAAGGTCCATCCGTATTGGGAAGCAATGGCCGAGTCTCGCATCTGCGGCAATCTCGAATCGCGTTTCCCGCTCTCGATGGAGTCGGCCATAATATTGCATAGCTTATCCAGGTTCTTCCCGCCAAACGGCTTCTCCAGGCGAAGCGTACGGTTCACACCATGAAGCTCCACTACGGCAGTCCGGAAATCATGCGTCATGCGCACGATACCTTTTGTACCGATAATGTCCGTATATGCATTATGAGTCTGGTTTCTGGAGAGTTGTCCGTAGACGAAGCCTTGTGTGACATCGAAGGCGATGCCGTTCTCGAACGTACCGTGGCACTGTACCCACCAAGGGTCCTTGTAGTCCCACATCCGCATGCCTTGGGCATGCCAGGTCTTGTATTCACTGTCGGCATACCAGCGGGCAATGTCTATGTAGTGCATGCCGCAGTCGTGGTAGGCGGGACCCTCATATTCGTGTCCCTCGCCCGGCGCCAATCCCGGAGTCATGTGGCAGATGCGCAAGATAGCCAGTTCGCCAATCTCGCCTTCATCGATAAACTGCTTCATAGCCTGGTGATACCAGGAGTTCCGCAGATAAAGGTTGACAGCGGCAATGCGATCATACTTTTCAATCAGGTCCACAATTTCCCATTCCTTATCAATGGTATCGGCAATGGGTTTCTCCGTCAGGATATGCTTATTGCTCCGGACAGCTTTCTCTATTTGTTCTTTTCTGGAATTTGCCAATGCAAAAAGACCAACAGCTTCTACACTCTGGTCATCAAAGATTTCTTGTTCATCGGATATGATTCTGGATGAAGGGGAAAGGTTTCTTGCCAATTCTCGGGAGGCCGGATCGGTATCGCAGATATATGCGATGTCCCATCGACCGCTTTTCTGCATTTCCTCCCAATACATTTGCCCCATTCTGCCGAACCCTATCAAACCAACTTTTATTTTCATGGTAGGCGAATATTAAATATTTACAGTTATAGTATTATCGGGGTCGATTGAATTACATGATTAAGAGTACTTGGACTGATAGTCATAGTAGCTGTCGTCGTAAACGTTGGATATAATTTTTTCATGGCATTTGCAATGTTTATGTATGTGTTCTTTGCAAAAATAGGATAATTAGTGATAGAATGGAAGCAAGCAGATATTAAAAAAGCGTAAAAGGCAAAAGAACGCCCTTTATTCATCATCGCCTAACAGCCGTGAAACACTCTGCCGGCAGCCGTCAACACCCACCTGCATCATAGATTCTGCGTAAGAAATATAGAAGAGAAAGAAGAATTAATAGGCTGTTTGCAGGAAATTAACTTCCTATTTAGTCATAACAGCCTAGCACAAGCGGGTGGAAGCAAAGTACGCAGAATCTTATTGCTATGAGAGAGACTGCATATCATTCAGTCTCTTATAATAGCCGTTCTTCTCGAGAAGTTCCTCGTGCTTACCACGTTCCACGATTTCACCTTCATAGAGTACACAAATCTCATCCGCATTCTTGATGGTGGAAAGGCGGTGGGCGATGGCAATCGTGGTACGGGTCTTCATTAGCCGCTCCAGAGCCTCCTGCACCAGTCGTTCGCTTTCGGTATCGAGTGCTGAAGTGGCCTCATCGAGTATCAGGATAGGCGGATTCTTCAAGATGGCACGGGCAATACTGATACGCTGGCGCTGTCCGCCGGAAAGCTTGCCGCCACGGTCGCCAATGTTGGTCTGATAACCGAGTTCGGTCTCCATGATGAAGTCGTGGGCATTGGCAATCTTTGCCGCTTCGACCACCTGCTCCATAGTTGCATTTTCCACACCGAAGGCAATGTTGTTGAAGAAGGTGTCATTGAACAGAATGGCCTCTTGGTTCACGTTTCCTATCAACGCACGCAGGTCGTGGATGCGAAAATTCTTAATATTCACACCGTCAATTGTAATCTCACCTAACTGCACATCGTGATAGCGCGGCAGCAAATCCACCAATGTAGATTTGCCGGAGCCGGACTGGCCGACAAGTGCAATGGTTTGTCCTTTGGGCACCATCAGATTGACGTGCTTCAACACTTCGCGCTTGCCGTCGTAACTGAAGGAGAGGTCCTTAAATTCAATCCGGTCATTCATCCCGTGCAGCGGCAACGGGTTTACCGGTTCCTTAATGGGGTTCTCGGCTTTCAGTATTTTGTCCACACGTTCCATGGATGCCAGACCCTTTGGAATGTTGTATCCTGCCTTTGCAAAGTCTTTCAACGGATTGATGATACTGTACAGAATCACCATATAGAAGATGAACGTTGATGCTTCCATGGAAGTGCCGTCGCCCAGAATAAGCAGACCACCGAACCACAGTACCAATACAATGAGCAGCGTACCGAGGAATTCACTCATCGGATGTGCCAACGACTGACGGATGGCTACCTTGTTGGTTGCATCACGCAGCTCGTCGCTGCATTGCTTAAAACGGTCCACCATCTTGTCTTCTGCTATAAAAGCCTTGATTATACGCAGTCCGCCAAGCGTCTCTTCCAATTGCGACATGGTATCACTCCATTTTCCTTGGGCTTCCAACGACTTACGCTTCAGTTTCTTGCCGACTTTTCCCATCAGCCAGCCCATACCCGGCAATACCAGGACAGTAAACAGAGTCAGCTGCCAGCTGGTTACAATCAGAGTGGAAAAATAAAGCAGAATCAGGATAGGATTCTTGAGCAGCATATCCAGTGAGCTGGTAATGGAGTTTTCAATTTCGCCTACGTCACCGCTCATACGTGCAATGATGTCCCCTTTCCTTTCTTCAGAGAAAAAGCCGAGCGGCAAGTGCATCACTTTGGAATAGACCATCACGCGGATATCGCGTACCACTCCCGTACGAAGGGGAATCATAATGGCGGAAGAACCGAAATAGCAGGAAGTCTTCAACATGGTCATGAAAGCAAGGAAAAGCCCCATGAACAGCAATGTCATCTGTGGCCCGTGTGTCTCAATCATCTGAGTGACGTAATAATAGAAATTGTTCACCGCCACTTCCTTCAAGCTACCGCTTCCCCACTCCATGAAGTGATACACTTGGGTGTTCTCCCCCGTCTTGAAAAGGATATTGAGAATAGGAATGAGCAGTGTGAATGAAAAGACATTGAATATAGCGGACAGCACATTGAGCACGATTGCCCAACCGATATATCTCTTGTAAGGCGACACAAAGCGCCGCATCAGTTGTAGGAATTCCTTCATTGCTTGTAGTTAAGTGAATTATGAGGTCGCAAAGATACAAGAAAACGAGGGAATGGAAAAGGGTTTCAGGTTATTTCTGCCTAAATGCCCACATTCTCTACTTTCTTTTGTGTCCTTGCATACTTCTCCAGCACCATGTACACTCATACATTGTCATCTTAATAATAGCCGGCTCATTTATTTTCCATCTTTACTCCTAACTTCCACACAATTTTCTTCAAACTTCAATATGCCCAAGCAATTATATGAGTAAATAATGAAAAAGATGTACCTTTGCACCCGACTTAACTGAGAACTTTGTTCACCACATGAGAAAAGCTATTATCACAACCCTATCTGTCCTAATCGTACTTCTGTCCATTGCTTGCAATACCCGAGTGAACTATAATAAGTACCTGATTACAATTGACTCGCTCATCGTTCAGCAACCGGACACTGCCCTATCTATGCTCGAAGCATTCCCGACAAACAGCCTGCAGACCCAAGCTGACAGTGCTTATTATGGCCTATTAATGACAGAAGCAAGAGATAAGAACTACATTATCCAAACCAATGATTCCCTGATACAATCGGCCCTGACCTACTACAACGGCACAAACGACATAGAAAAGCGGGCAAGGGCCCATTACTATTCCGGCTGCGTCTACCGGGATTCACAGAGAAGAACAGAATCTATGACTCAATACCTCATAGCAGAGCCCTTGGCTGAAAAAGCAGGAGAAAGACGTCTATTAAGTCTTATCTACCTGAATATAGGTTATCTATACTATTCACAAAACCTAAATACACAAGCCGATTCCAGCTATCAATTGGCACAACAAATAGGTATTCAGCTAAAGGACTCTGTTCTTCAAGCAGAAGTTCTGTCACGACGAGGAGTCATCTGTATGGAAAAAGGAGAAGAATTCTATCCCGAAGCCGAAAAAATGATGTTGAAGGCACTCGCTATCGTCCAAAAACAGTCCAACATACAATTAAAAGAAAATGTGTCCTCCTCACTATGCCAACTATACAACTGGATGGAAAACGGAGAGAAAGCTATAGAATTCGCCAAACAGAATCTTGGCGTACAGAAAGACCGCACAACATGCTACAAAGCTTTCGAACTACTTGGAAGCGCATATTACCTAATATTGCAATATGATTCTGCCCGCTACTACCTACAAAAATCCCTTTTCACAACAGACTATGCCACCAAAGCCGGGGCTTACATGTATCTGGCAGACATAGCCAAAGAGCAAGGAGACTTAGCTACTTCCTTAGAGATGGAACGCAACTACTCTGCCTATTTGGACAGCATGCAGAAGTCCAGACAGCCCGATGCCATTGTCTGCGCAGAACAAGGGATGCCAAGCAACAAGCAAAACATAATCAGCAAACACACCCATTATCGTATCATAGGTATATCAATAATCATATTAACCCTCATTGTAGCTGTAATCATCCTATCCTATAAGAAAAGAAAACAAAAGCCCAATAACCAAACCGAAAAAGAAATGCTGCATAAGGCAGGACTTGTTCTATTCGAACAATCTGAGGTATACAACAAGATGACTCTAATCATCCGCTCTCATAAAGAAAAGGCAGAATCAGAAATAATGCATCAAGGTGACTGGCTACAACTAATTGCAGAAACCAACAAATGTTGGAATAATATTGCCCGGGAACTACAATCAAAATATCACCTGACAGAAGACGAAATCTACTTATGTTGTCTGTACCTGACAAACCTCCCGATAAGCCATTTTTGCCATATATTGAGCTGCGAACGGGATACTATTTACAAAAAGGCAGACCGCATATTAGAAAACAAAATGGGATTTGCACACAAAGAGATATCTCTTAAGGAAGCTTTAAAAAAGAATCTCCAATCATCTTGCCAATCATAACAATCATTAGCAAGTACAACAATTATACAATATTATACGCCATTATACACCGAAATTATACAATATTATACACTTATCCTGCCGTATTAAACCGACCTTTGCGGCATCAATAATCAAAAAAGTGTATAATGATGAAGAATCTATTGTCTATCTTAATTGCGACATTCTTTTTAAGCAATATTGTGACATACGCACAAAAAAAGAACAATCCTTTTACAGAAATCGCCCTAATCCAAGCAAAAAGAAAAAATCCGACTAGTAAAGGAGATACCCCTATATCTCGTAGTATCATTCAAACCGCCAACGCCTACCTATATAATAATACGGTATGTGTCGACTTCAACGAGGTATTACCCACCGTCACCATCCTCCTCATCAATGAATCAACCGGTGAAACCGTCTATTCAGAAACATACGATGCTCCAACAAATATCAGCATCAACCTAGATGAAGAATCATGCGGCAACTACTCCATTCAAATAGAGTCCGATGAAGCATTCCTATATGGCAGCTTCACGCTATAGAAACATCCAACTGACAAGGAAGTGATATATATCACCAATTTATAAAACGAACCGATTGAAAGGACTGAATACGCGTTAAACCAGTCCTTTCAAAAGGCAAACTAAATTAATTTCCAGAATTATGAAGAAAAAACATTTTCTTTTTATTCCCATCATTACAATGGGAATATTCGCCATTAGCTGCACCAACACTTTTGACGAGCAGTTTGTTCAAGAAGACCAACAAATGCCAACAACGAAGTCAATGGGAGATGGTCAATATCAAGTATTAGGCTACGGTTATGATATAACCGGAGAATATCTTGCCAGACAATCCATAAAAAACGAAGTATTAGATATTGCAGGTTTCTATGCGAAAAATCCCCAATTATACAAAGTGGAATATGTAGGTGAAATCAAAGACAACTTTTATGCTGGAGAAGACTACATGAACTATGTAAAAGACATCATCAATAAAACGAATTTTAGTGGTTCGGTTGCTGCAAAAATCAATCCTAAAAAAGATGGGGCAACCAGCACAGACACCTCCAATAAGGAAGTACCCTATAGCCTTTCAGCAAATGTCTCTTTTGACAAAGAATCAAGCAATAAGACTTCCATTACGACCAAAGAGACCTACATTCGGGTCGACCAAATCAAGCAATTAGAACGCTACCAACTTTATGCTGACCCCACAGTTTTGGCCGACTACCTCACTCCATACTTTAAGAGCAGACTTTCTACAGCCTCTCCTGATGCCATTATTGAAGAATTCGGAACACATATTCTTATCGACTTCAATGTAGGTGGACGCCTTTCTATATTCTATAAGTCAACTATCACCGACAATCTAAAAGTAGAGTCTAAAACCAAAATTGCCAAAGGAGGCATCACTGGTGCCATTAAAACGGTTAACCTCTCCTTCTCCGGAAGTTCTACTACAACCGAAGTAGAACAATACCAAAGGAGAAATAGTAACTGGTCATGCAACGTCAACATGTATGGCGGCCAGCACGATGGTCATACAATCACAATAACATCCGACGGAGCAACCAACCACACATTCAATCTTAGCGGATGGCAGCAGTCTGTTGACAAAACGCATTGTGTATTGACAGAAATTAATTTCAATAAGACATACCCCATATACGAATTCATCAAAGACCCTATAAAAAAACAGCAAATTAAAGACGCTGCAGAAAAATACATCAAAAGCAAAATTCGTCCGATTATAGAGGTAAAACCAATGTTTCAAATAAAAAGTCCACACACAAAAGACAACTGGTGGGTTTTTTCACAAGATGACGTAAACTATATAAATCAAGTAAGCGGTGATTATTTAACTGACTTTTTAGGATTTGTATTAGTAGAACCTGCACCCAATACAAAACCAATGCATCGCCTGAAAAGCATACATACCAAAGACACGTGGTATGCTTTCAGTTACGCTGATGTTGAATATGCTAAAAAGAAATGGAATGAACAGTATTATGGAATAGATGGATATGTATATGCTGACGAGCAACCCAATACTGTACCACTGCATCATCTCAAGAGCACACACACAAAAGACACTTGGTACACCAACAGCTATGCGACCGTAGAGTATGCCAAAGCTAAATGGGGTGAACAATATTTCGGAATTGACGGATATATAATCAAACCCTAACCATTCTCCAAGACATAACAGAAACACTATATTAACGTGAATTCGATATGAATCAAAAGAGGTTTTGAACGAAGCTGATGGCTGTGATGGCTGATAGTACAGCTATATCGAATTCACGTATAGTTAATAATACTACTTTATTCATACTGTTTTCAAACCAAGCACCAAACAAGGTCCAAGGAAAGAGCAAACCACACCGGAAGAAATCATGCGGTCATGCTCCTTAACCGAGCTTTATGAATTGAGACCAAAAAGGGAGCATCTCAGGATGCGTCCAATTATGGCAGCCGAAAGGGAGCTGGCATCCATTTGCCCTATATGACCATGCCGGAATTTGCTCAATTGCAAATTTCATAGCCAATTTGTAAGAAGGACGTTTCAAATGAACTTCTTTATCATGAGTATTCAAAAGCAAAAAGACATCTTCGGGGAAAAAAGAATTACTGTCTGCCATGCACTTATCAATTATAGCTTTGTAATGCTCTGTAACTGCTATCATCTTACTGATTTTCCTTAAAGAAAAGCCACCATTACCAACATGAAACCAACAATACTTCATTCTGCGCAGATTCTTAGGATAGAAAATACTCCAGAAGCAACGCTGGACAAACCAGACGAAACGAGTAGGAAACCTCCAATATTTTCTTTGGTGCGGCATCCACGGCGCACCAATATAATCATACCCCAGTGAAGCCCAAAAGAACAATTCGTCTTTAAACGCATAAGCATCCAATTGATAAACAAGCATATAAGTATAGCTCGAAAAAGTTCTATAAAAAGCCACGTCAAGCATTAAACGATTATAAGCTTCAATACCTTGGAAACATCTGTCTGGGAAAGATATTACCTTAGGGAGTAAAAATTGAGATTGTATATTGGAAATATCCAGATTTTCAGGCTTAATAATCACTATGGAGTAATCAGACAAAATATCCAAGCACTGTTTCAGCGACACCGCTTCCATCTCTGATAGAGCAGGTAAATAAATAGGCACTACTACTACAATATCTTTTTTATCCATACACTATAACTTTGAAGGGCACAAAAATACACAATATAAAAGATATAAAAATCATTTCAATCACAGAACTTCAAAACTTTCCTTTACCTTTGCATCGTATTACAATATATAGACAAGCATGGAGCAGCCCTTTATAGTATATGATTCACAAATTTTCGACCAGCAGAAATTCGGCGGCATTTCTCGCTATTTCTGTGAAATCATGTCCAATTTACAGTTTAATTACGATATTGCAGTACGCTATACAGAAAATCATTATCTATTGAATAGTAAAATCAAGAAGCACGGTATCTACATCCCCCATTTGTTCTTTAAGTATCATCAACAGAAACTGTATCAAAGCAACGCCAAACTAATCTTAAAGCTGATGCAGAAACACGCTCCATTTGTCTATCATCCGACATATTACAATCCCCTTTTTCTTAAGCAAATAGGCAATAATCCTTTTGTGATAACCGTACACGACATGACCTATGAAAAATATCCAGACTTGTTTCAAGACTCCATATCCATTATTCAACAGAAGAAAGAAATTATCACAAAAGCCAATCACATTATAGCCATTAGCGAACATACCAAGAAAGATATCATAGAAACATTAGGCATATCCCCTCAAAAAATAGACGTTATCTACCACGGTTGTAGTCTACAATCCACTATAAGCAAGCCTAATCTACATCTTCCCCAAAGATACATTTTGTTTGTTGGTGACCGGACATCCTACAAAAATTTCCAACGATTAGCAGAAGCTTTCAGTATAATTCATCAAACAGATGCACATCTACATCTAATATGTGCAGGCAAACCGTTTTCAAAGGCTGAATCAGAATTAATATCACGTATAGGCATCGCTCCGCATACACTGCAAATTTCGGTCAACGACCAGCATCTGAAAGAATTATACAACCGTGCTCTGCTATTTGTATATCCATCTTATTATGAAGGTTTCGGCATCCCTATTTTAGAAGCCTACACTTGCAACTGCCCCGTAGCCTTGAGCCAAGCCTCTTGCTTTCCTGAAATTGCCGAAAATGCAGCGGCATATTTCGACCCATTCTCTGTTTCTTCGATGGCAGAAGCTATCAAAAGTGTGATATACGACGAAGCTGAACGCACCAGACTTATACTTGCCGGCAAAGAAAGGATTAAACTTTACTCTTGGGAAAAGGCAACCCGCCAAACCGAACTTGTCTACCGGAAAGTAGCAAAAGCAGTCTTCTGACCATTCATTTCCGCATAGAGAAAGCGTTGTTCAATTTCAGCAAGAAGGTCAGGACAGGCTTTACCCTCTTCTGGAAACGGTGTGTCTTGCTCATCTCACGGAAAAGTTCAAACAAAGGCTGCTTTTTCAGGCAAGCAGCCAACTGCAAAGAGTCGAGTATCATGGGAGGAAATATTCCCTGCAGGATATATTTCTTTTCCTCCTCACAAAGACTTAAAGAGACAGAACTGATGCCTTGCATATTAAAGATACTTATCACCCTCTCGACATGTCTATAAGAACAGCTTTCAAGCACTATCTTCTTCACAAAGAATTCCCAATCAGAAACAATCTTAAGCGTCTCCGTATAAAGGCACCCCTCAAATAATGCTCTCTTTATAAAAGCAGCAGGATGTCCCAAAGAGCGTTCCAAAAAATATTCAAAGCTCAAGACATCCGGGTATACAAACAAATCCTCCTTTCCATCGCCGTGTACAAAAAGCAAATCCCCGTAAACAATGTCTTCGTCCGACAAAAAAGGATGAATGTCCTCCAATACAGCAAAGTCATGAAGAAAATCACCCGAATTCAAAAAAAGTAAATACTCTCCAGATGCCTCCCGGATGCCTTTATTCATGGCATTATATATGCCCGAATCTTTTTCAGAGCACCAATAAGCAATTTTATCCTGATTGTTCACAATCAAGTCCTTACTGCCATCAGTGCTGCCACCATCTATGACAATATATTCAAAGTCAGAAAAGCGCTGTCTGAAAACACTGTCCATTGTCTTGGTCAGTCCTTCAGCATTGTTATAGTTGATAGTTATGACAGATAGTTTCATTTGTGAAAAAGTCCTTTTATATATTGACGGAAAAATCTTCTATACCATTTATTTCTATGCGCCTCGCGCTTCTTGCGCAGATAAAGCAGTTCGCGAATGATGTGCAATGCACTGCCTCCAAAAAAGGAAGCATAAAGGGTTCTGTGTTTTGAATAGATATAAAACTCCGTTTCATTAAATACATCGGCCTGCTTTGCCGCAGTTATCATAGATTGCTCCTTGACACGGTAATAAAAGAGTGGAGAGGGTATCTGATACACAAGACTATTTTCATCTAACAACCTGATAAAGAACTCCCAATCCTCGTGTCCTTTCCGCATATTCTCATCATAGCCGCCAATGGCCATGCAATCACTGCGCCTAAAAAAAGCAGAACAAAAAATATGATTTCTCTGAAGCAACTCCTCATACCCTTCATAACGCAAATTCCAAACCTTATTTTTTACTCCGAAAAAAACTCCTCGACAAAATACCAGTTTCAGGAATGGATTGTCCTCGAATGCCTCCATCGCCTTTTCCATATACTCCGGATGTATAATGTCATCTGCATCCAACGGCAATATAAATTCTCCCTGAGCCAATTCTATACCTTTATTTCTCGCAGAAGACAATCCTCCGTTTTCCTTGAATACATATTTAATTCTTGAGTCTTTCCACGTATACTCCAATGCCACTTTTTCTGTTTCATCAGGCGAACCGTCATTCACAACTATCGCTTCCCAGCACTGATAAGTCTGACCCAATAAAGAGTTCAAGGCTTCGGGCAAATAAATGGCTTGATTATAACAAGGTACAATAACAGACACCATACCCTTTTCATTTAATGCGTCCATACAATATGTTTATATTTTATCTAAATTATTTAGCAGATGACAATAATCAATTTACAAAGTTAAGAATCTTTCCCTACTAAATATCTATATACTCCCGAAATACAATGCAACAAATGTTCTAAAGAAAAAGGATAAGACAAAAAAGCCATCAAAACTTCTTTCTTCTCAGGGAAATCAACTTTAAAAGATTTTTGCAAGAAACGATTAAAGCTCTTTTCTCTATATCTTTCCATCTCCCTTTTAGTAAGACAAAGGTCATCTATCTTTATCGGCAAAATAACATTCCATTTCCGATTATACATCCTGACCGTATCTTGGCACCAGTTGCGATTATAATTACCTTCCGAGAGATGTTCCACTTGAACTTCCGGTGAGCAACAAACATAATTCCTATATCGTTTGCTTACAGCTATCTGTAAAGAGAAATCAACATCATAGCAATGAAATCCAGTCAGCATCTTTTCATCGAAAGGATATGCCTTCCATACCTCTTTTCGGACAAACATTCCGAAACCGTCCACTGCTACAACTTCCGCAAACCACTCTCCTTGTACCACATTGAACCCAGTGAATGCCGTCACATTTCCTTTTTTTTGTAAATAAGAAGTACAAGCAAAACGACGATGCTGCATCCATCCCGAATAGCAGTCGAACATTATTTTAGTTCCTGCAAAACCTATTACTCCACAACTCGGTTCCGCCAACTTCTCAGCAACAACCGTCCCCCAATCCTGCGAATGGAATTTCACATCTTCATGGACGAAAAACAAATAAGGATAGCGAGCCTGCCGAGCACCTTCATTATAAGCGCGAGCTATAGACCAGCACTTCTCCCGATTATCTATAGCGATAATCTCATGTTCCACTCCAATAGTAGCATGTATATTTTGGCTGATTTCTTGCAATCGTTCCGGTGAAATAGAGCAAATGATAATTGACAGCATTCTTATATCCTCTTTTATATAATGTACCTTTATTTGAATTTATCTTTTCTATGAGTAGGAAGAAAAGGAATCACAAATGCTAATATCCTATTTATACGTTCCAGATAGTAATGTACTGGCAGAACCCCCATTTTCCCTCTTGCCTCAACATACAGACGGGCACGGATGTCCGGTGAAACCGGTAGTTTCGCTATAAGTCTATAACACTCTCCCCTCACCAAGCATTTTCTATACCAGCCAACGTCTGTACAAGAAAACATATACGACATCACATCTATCGTATTGAACATTCCTTCCCCTGTATATTTAGACCTGCTGGTTACTTTATTGGTATGTTGCCGGAAGTAATTCAATTTCCGGCGTACCTCTACAACTTTCCCCTCCTGTGCCACTTCTACCCAGAACTGCCAATCACCCGCACAGCGAAGTTGCTGAAAGGACTTATCTAGTTTATCGTAAACCTCCCTCTTGAAAAGCACCATACTGGCATTATACACATAATTCCTATATAACAGATTATGTTTTACATATTCTTTGCCATCGAATGTTTTCACTTCTCCGGTTTCTTTCCAACGGTCACGGCTCTTACGTTTCATCCTTTGTCCCTGTCCATCTATCAGAATGGAACCAGTAAGGCACATTATTGCACTTGGATTCAACTCCAATGCGGCAACTGTTGCCTCCAAAAAATGAATATCGGCAGTGTCATCACTTTCTGCAATCCAAACATACTTTCCTTTAGCAAGGCGAATGCCCCTATCCCATTGAAGAAAAGTATTGCCTGTATTCTTTTCATTCAACATTAATGCCGAAACTTTTGGATGTTCTTTATAGGCATTCAAAATATCACAACTATTGTCCGCAGAACAATCATCCAGCAGAATCAATTCAAAGTTCTGATAGGTTTGATTGAGGATGCTTTCAATCCTCTCTTTCAAATAAACAACATGATTATAATTGGGAAGTATTACACTCACCATAGGAGAATTATCCATAAAATTTATGCAGATTTCATACTTTATAAAACAAAAAAATAGGCCGACAGATTATCTATCGCCTACCATAACCGCAAAGTGGCCATCAACGGATAACCCACCCGCCATCGCAATTTAAACTTACGCACCAGATTCCAGGGCTTGGTTCTGGTCTTACCTTGAAAATACCAGATGTAGTTGTTTACGGCATCCAGTACCCGTGAAGAGGACTCACCGTCCAGATGGGCTTCATGCTTGTGCACATAAGCACGCATCCGTTCCATCAGTTCCGCCGGACGGGAAATGGCCTTTTCTATCGCTCCCTCTACAGCATCCGTGTCAGTGACATTCAGCAAATGAGCTCCCGGCATGGTGTTGCAATAGGTCACAACCGGTTTGTCCAACATCATTGCCTCGACAATCACAGACGAAGCATCGGACAACAGTACATCTGCACTGTTTAGCAGCTTGGCATCAACAAGTCCACTCTCGTGGAAAGTAATATTGGGGCAGGAAGCAGCCAGTTCCTTGTATTTCTTGAGGACTTCCATATCCGAGAATTTCGGATGGAACGAAATAATCCAATCCCAGTTCTTCTCGCGCACCAGTCTCTTGATGGTATCAAACAGATGAGGAGCAGAAGTTATATTTTTTGTAAACGTAGAAGAGTACAAAACTACCGGACGTGCATTATGAGGAGTGTGCGCACGTTCTTTCACGAAAGTATCCGCCTTGCACCAGCCCGTTTCGTATACCTTGAAGAAGCCGTATTTCCTCTCAAGTTCCTTGAAAGGAAGAGTGCTCGTTTCTCCTTGCGTGCAATAGACATCGAACCATCCACGAACAGAAAAATGGTCATCCTTTTCATCGCCACGCTTATTGATGGGGTAGCCATGGAAAAGGGAAACTTTCACTCCCGGGAAGAAATCATAAATATAATTACCCGGTGCAAAAACAGCAATAGGCTGATAATCCATCACTTCCTGAACAGATTGAAGCCACCTTTCATCTTGATTCAACAGAACCGGACAGTCTGGCTCGATAAACCATGCAACATCGTCTCCTCTACGCCTGATTTCGTCCTGAAGCGGGCGAAGTATAGGATAGGAATAGGCTACCGAAACGAAAAATAAATAATGCTTCTTCATACACTCAAAATATCACGGCAACGACACAATCGTCACCTCAAATTACCAATAGAACAATAAAATCCAGCCCTTAGTTTGTAACAGTTTTGCTTTCTTTGCTTTAAACGTCTGCAAAGTAAATACAAGAATTCTTTATATACTGCATCAATCCGGAAAAAAAAATGACTTTTATCAATTTTCCTCCAAAAGTTGCTGTTTATGAAGCTTTTTCTTCTCTAAAATATCTATCTTTGCACCCCAATATTTTAAAAATACTATTTTATGAGAAGAAACCTTTTTCATTGCTCCGACAGTCAACAAGGGGCAACAGATAAAGTGACTCTTTTGTTCGGAATCACCATTTTTTTCAAATTCCTGCTATTCGATTTCATCTGGAGCATACCCACCACATTCGCTTCATTCTCTACCATCGAGTTCTATGCAACCAAGATAATAGCCACCCTCGTACTTCTCGTCCCCTATAAGTTCTTCCGGCTCTGGAAAACAGAGATAGTCATCATGCTTTTACTGGATATACTGCTGATTGTCAACCTGATGTATTTCCGCACCTACTATACTGCCATCCCACTTAACAGCTATGGACTTTCTGGAAACCTCGCCGATTTCACCGGAAGCGTTTACGACTCCTTCCGCTGGTACGACATCTTCTTCCCTCTATCTACCATTGCCAGTATCCCCCTTTATTGGCATTACAAAAGAAATACCGCCGGAAGAACATCATACAAGTATTACGGAGGAGCTTTGGGAATCGGTATCCTGCTGTTTGCCATCACCACCCTGGCCAAAGGAGGATTCAAGGAAGCATACAACACCGTCCGCCAGAAAGCCTATCTGTGTGCAAGCACCACTTCCATGTATACTGTCTTCGGAAGCCTATACTATGACCTCATCAACCAGAAGCAGGAGGCCACCCCACAGATACAGCAAGAGATAAAGGAGTGGCTGAGCCAGAAACCCGGACATCACCCTTTGACCGGACGTATCGGAATCCGCAACAACTGCATCGTCATCCTGGCAGAATCTTTGGAAAGCTGGGTACTCGAAAGGGAAGTGGAAGGGCAAGAGATTACTCCATATCTCAACAAACTGCTGCAAGACTCCACCTCCTTATACGCTCCCCACGTACTGACGCAAGTGAAAGGAGGACGTTCCATTGATGCACAGCTGTTGCTTTGCGCCGGTATGCTGCCTATCAACAGCGGCACATACAGCAGCCAATATCCTGACCACACCTACGGAACCCTGCAAAAAGCCATGCATCAGCAGAAGAACTCGCGCAACTACCTCCTGACCATTGATAAAGTATCGACCTGGAACCAAGGCGTCATAGCCTACAGTTTCGGGACCGACACCATCATTGCTTATCATGACTTTGAACTGACAGAAGCCTTTGGCACGCACAAACGTACCGGAGACGGCTCCTTCCTGGCGCAATGCCGCCAAAAAATAGAGAAGGGGGAAATCTGGAAGAAGGGGGAGAATGTTTACATGCAGCTGGTGACCTACTCCGGCCATGCTCCCTTCAAATTGCCTGAAGAATTGAAAGAGATTCATTTCTCTCCGGCCATTCCACAGAAAATGAATGACTACATGACCACTGCACGCTATACGGACAAGGCGATAGGAAAATTCGTGGAGTACTTGAAAACACTCCCACAATACGACGAGACCCTTATCGTCATCACCGGTGACCACGAAGGACTGGCTACCTACCGTGAAGAATTGTGCAACGCCCCCGGTGGCAAGGGTATCGTATCCGACAAGACATTCACCCCTTTCATCATAGTAAACTCTCCGGTAGGCATGCGTTATGATAAAGTGATGGGACAAATCGATATGTACCCCACCTTACTGAACCTGCTCCAACTGGATGATTACTACTGGAACGGATTGGGCCAAAGCATCCTCGACCCATGCAAGAAAGGATTCGCCATCAGCCCCCAAATGGAGGTGGTAGGTGAAGATCCCACCCCGACGGAAGCCGAGTTCGCCAAAAAAGCATACGATATTTCCGACCAGATGATACATTTTGATTATCTTTGCTCAAAAGCGAAGATAGGCGGCACCTCAAAATAAAAAATGAACAAGTTCATTTTGTTCTGCTTTCGGTTTGCACTATCTTTGCACCGTTCAAAAGAAGTAAAATGTAAATAAAAACAATGAAGGTACATATTCATCCGCATTATGCCGACTACGAGAGTTATATCCGAGCCATCCCATCGGAAGAATATGAACGGGAAGAAGTTTATTGTAACCGAAGGAACACAGTCGAAAGAGTGCGGTTTGGAGACAAGGACTTCGTAATCAAGAAATACAAAAGACCTGCCCTCATAAACTGCCTCATTTACACTTGGTTCCGCAAAAGCAAAGCGCAGCGCGCCTTTGAATATGCAGAACTTTTCCTGCAACGGGGAATAGAGACCGCCCCTCCGGTAGCTTATATAGAAATCAAAAAGAATGGTTTCTTCCACACCGGATACTTTATTTCCGAATACCTCCCCTACCCGCTTGTAACGGATATGTTCGGTACGGGAATGGAGGAAGAAGAGAAAAAACGGCTAAGACATGACCTCGTAGACTTCACTCTCCAATTACATCTGAACAAGGTCTTGCCACTGGACTATAATCCCAAGAATATATTTTACCGGAAGACAGACGGCAAATATCACTTCGCCCTCATTGACATCAACCGCCTGAAGCTCGGTAAAGTGCCCGGTATCAGAATGTCCATGAATGCCTTCAGCCAACTGGGTATTCCCGCCGATGACTTCATGAAAATAATACCTCTATATGCCGAGCAAAGAGGATTCGATATTGAAGAATGCATATTCTTCACTCTCTTCAGCAGACTGAAATGGAGAAAGCAAAGACAATTTAAAAATTTCGTCAAAAGCAAGCTTCATTTCTGAAATGTCGTATCTTTGTACCAACGAGATTAGAAAATTATGCAAGATTATATCACCCAGTCCATCCAAGAAGGTATCAGGCTCAAAGAAAATATCCTGAACAACCGGCAAATGCTTACCGACATCGAAACTGTCGGCAATCTGATAGTACAAGCCCTTCGACAAGGGCACAAAGTCTTGCTTTGCGGTAACGGCGGCAGTGCAGCCGATGCCCAGCATATCGCTGCCGAACTCGTCGGACGTTTCGTGACCGAACGGGAAGGCCTGCCCGCCATCGCCATGACAACCGACACTTCCATCCTGACCGCAGTCAGCAATGATTATGGCTTCGACCGCGTCTTCGAACGGCAGACGGCAGCCTTGGGAACGAAAGGTGATATTCTGATAGGCCTTTCTACCAGCGGCAACTCTCCCAACGTAGAGCATGCCTTGCAGAAGGCACAATCTATGGGCATCACCACCATAGGGCTCCTGGGAAGGGATGGAGGAAGGTGCAAGGAACTTTGCAATTACCCGTTGATTATACAGCACGCCGAATCTGCCAGGATTCAAGAAGTGCACATTACCATCGGACATATCTTGTGCGGCATCGTTGACAATAAACTGTTCTCCCATGAATAAAGCGATTTTCCTTGATCGGGACGGTACCATCAATGTTGATTTCGGCTACGTTTATAAGACCCAAGAGCTTGAATTATTGCCCGGTGTAGCCGAAGCACTCCGTATTTTTCAGGAATTGGGTTATCTGCTGATTGTCATCACGAACCAATCCGGTATTGGACGTGGCTACTTTACACTGGAGGACGCCGAACAGTTCAACCGGGCACTCGCCCAAGAGCTGGAAAAACATGGAGTTATACTGAACGATTTCTATACTTGCCCTCACGCTCCGGAAGAACATTGCGAATGCCGTAAGCCTTCTCCTTTCATGGTGACGGAAGCGATGAAGAAATATGAAATCGACCCGTCCCAATCCTATATGTTCGGAGACAAGAAGTCGGATACGGAATGCGGCGAGCGAAGCGGTGTCAAGTCTTTCCGGGTCACAGAGGAACATCCGCTTATATATTGGGCCAACCAATTAAAAAACAACCTATTATGAATACAGAATTAAACAGTATAAAGGGAAAGAAGGTACTCGTTATCGGAGACGTGATGCTGGATACTTACCATATAGGGGACGTGAAAAGGATTTCTCCCGAAGCCCCCGTACCAGTGGTCCGTGTCACCCGTACCTACAATGTATTGGGAGGAGCGGCCAATGTTGCAAGAAATCTGTTGGGACTGGGTTGCTCGCCGTATGTCGTCAGCCTGCTTGGCAACGACCACAACGGAAACACAATGCAGGAGATGTTCGCTGATTTGGGTATCAGAAACGAACTGTTTCATACAGGACACCCAACCATCACCAAAACCCGCGTAATAGGCAACAGCCAGCAAGTAGTACGGCTGGACTTTGAAACAGAAAATGAATGCCTGAACGAAGAGACTGAGCAGAAACTGCTGGATGCCGTGAAGCGTGCACTCCCCGAAGTGGACATTGTCGTGATTTCGGATTATGGCAAGGGAGTATGCAATGATACAGTATGCCAGCAGGTTATATCCGCCTCTGCCGGGCAAGGGAAGAAGGTCATTATAGACCCCAAAGGGACAAATTGGGAGAAATACCGTTCCGCAACCATCATCACCCCCAACCTGAAAGAGCTTTCGGCTGTTTCGGGAGTGGATGTGAGAAATGAGGATAAAGAAATCCATAGCGCAGCAGACCGGATACTGAAGGAGTATAACCTTACTTCTCTATTAGTGACACGTTCCGAAAAAGGTATGTCATATATAGCTCCGGTAGCCTCACAAGACATTCCTACCGAAGCAAGGGAAGTATATGACGTTTCAGGTGCAGGCGATACTGTCGTGGCAACTTTAGCAGCTGCGCTGGCAGCCGGTATCCCTATTGCAGATGCCATTTATCTTGCCAATAAAGCGGCCGGCATTGTAGTCGGGAAAATAGGCACCAGCCCCATTCTGTTCAAAGAGTTGCAGGACGAGTTACAAATCGGGAAACCGGCCAGCAAACTTATTCCTATTTCCCAACTTGCAGATACTATAAAACAACTGCGTGCGCAGGAGCGCAAAATCATATTCACAAACGGCTGCTTCGACATTCTGCACAAAGGACACGTGTGCTATCTGGAAAAGGCCAAAAGACTGGGGGACGTACTTATCGTAGGATTGAATTCGGACAGCTCAGTAAAACGTCTGAAAGGGGAATCGCGCCCCATCAATGATGAAAGCGCCCGCTCCACAGTCCTGGCAGCCTTGGAAGCAGTGGACTACGTAGTGATTTTTACGGAAGATACCCCTCTGAATCTCATCAAAACAGTTGCACCGGACGTGTTGGTAAAAGGTGGCGACTATGCCATAGAAAACATTGTAGGCAGGGAGTACGCCCAAGAAACAGTAACTATCCCTTTCGTAGACGGTTATTCCACTACAAAGACTATAGGCGCCATCAACCAAGAGAAGCAATAATCTTTTCAGCGACTTGTTGGGGGGTAATATCCACCATACACTTCTGATAAACAGCCAGCTTGCATTTACCCCGTCCGTCTTTGGTGCACGGACGGCAAGGCAGGGCTGTTTCGAGTATTTCCACCGTAGGTCCCGTAGGGAAACCGAAGGCCGTAGGTCCCATCAAGGCAAAAGCAGGAACACGGAACAAATCAGCGGCATGCATAAAACCCGTATCAGCGCTGATTACCAGATTGGAACACAACACTATGTAAGAAGATTCCATCAATGAGGTTTGTCCCGCAAGGTTAACTACCCGTTCCGGTGCAGCACTTCTGATTTCCTCACAGAAAGTATCCTTCGGACCCGCCAGAATGACAAATCTATACTCAGGAAGAAGGGCAACCAATTCTTTCCAATAGGAAACGGGCCAGCGTTTCATTTCCCAGTTGGCAGACGGCACCAATGTAATCATATCTTTGGTTACAAAGTTCTCATACTTGCTACGTATTTCATCCGGGAAATGCCAGTCGTGATAGTTGTCCGGAAAATGCGTAATTCCCCATTTCTTCAATGGTTTCTGAAAAGACACCATCCCCCTGAAAGGCTTGTCGAAATGATTGATTCCCAGTTTAAACAACAAAAAGCGTTTGCCTCTCTCTTTGCTCCGCAAAGCAACGTAAGGTTTCACAAAAGGCAATGGAGACACTATCAGCTTCAATATGTTGGAACGGATATTACTATGAGCGTCATAAATGTAGTCGAAATGCTCTTTTCTCAAATCAGCCGCCATTTTCAACAATCCGGCAAGTCCGGTCTCCTTGTCAAACGCCCAGATTTTATCAATCCTGCCATCCATCGACAAGGTCCCCACCATATCTTTCCGGGTAATCCAATGAATTTCCACATCTGCAAACCGTTCACGTATTCCACCGATAATTCCCATACACTGGATAATATCCCCTATCGAACTGAAACGGATAATTAAGAATTTGGTCATAACAAATTTATTAGAATTGCTGATTCGGCACAAAAGTAAGCGTTAACAACGAAAAAACAAACCAGACTACTCAAAATCTGAAAACAGAGCAACTCTTTATTACAAAAAGAATATGATAATTAAAGGATAAATTCAATTGGAAGTTCTCATTTATTTATATAAGTTTGCATCATATTTCATACAATGCACCTACTGAATAAAAAACGAAATCAATGGAGTACAAACTATTGTATGCCCTAAGAAGCGGGAAGAACATCAAACTTATCTATTATATAAAGAATATGCTCGGTATGCTGATACCCAATATATTCTTTCAGATGCAGCTTCGTCATAAGTTGGCATCTTTATCCGACAGAAAAGATAAAGACTACATTTTATACCGAGTAAACTACTATAACAAACTTTTACCGGGTGCAATATTGCCCGAATCGGTACCTGCACTCGCAGAACATAAACTAAAAGGGCACAAAGTCTATATCTATGATACCCGCTGCTATACCCGCTGGTTTTCCCAACAACTACGGTTGAACCTATGTGCCGGTGATGTGGATTTCGTCCCACCAATCCCATCCATTTCAAAAAGCCGTCTTATAACTGAAAACAACGGAAACGGGGTTATTATGAAACTCAACAAGATAAGGCATTTTATTTTTGTCCGTGACAAGAAAAAATTTACAGAGAAAAAAGATATGGCTGTCTTTCGCGGAAAAGTAACAGACAAAGAGCAGCGAATCAAATTCATGAAAATGTATTTTGGCCATCCCATGTGCGATTTGGGAGATATCAGCCGGGATACTATCAATCCTACGTGGTGCATTGGAAAATTGACCATTAAAGAACAATTGGAATACAAATTTATTCTAGCCATAGAAGGCTATGATGTTGCCAGCAATCTAAAATGGGTAATGTCTTCCAACTCTATTGCCGTAATGCCCCGTCCTACTTGTGAAACTTGGTTCATGGAAGGCACATTAATTCCTAACTATCACTACATTGAAATCAAACCGGACTTCTCTGATTTGGAAGAAAGACTGCAATATTACATGGCTCATACTGATGAAGCTCAAGCAATAATCGAACATGCACATGAGTATATAGAGCAATTCAAGAATAAAAAACGGGAACAATTGATATCCCTTCTTGTATTGGAAAAGTACTTCAAGATGACCGGACAACTCTAATCATTGATAGCATTATTACATCATTGACTTTCAGTTACACCGGTAATCAGGCTCCATATTCTCTGTAGGGCTTATCTAAATCCAGATAGTGGAAATTATGCTGTCTCTGCCCGCTTTGTTTCGGTATAACCATGTAGTCTCCATATTTTCTGGTCAGATAGGTATCATAATCTTGTACTCCCCACACAGTTTCGTCCTCAAACGAAACGGGAGTCGGAGTTCCCAGCTCTGCCTTGGGCATGATGCCGCGCATACCGTCATCATAATCACAAACTAAAGAAGACTTGTCAAAGTCATAGGTGGTCATCACATTTCTGATACTCCTCTGTACGCCGGCAGTAGTAAAAAGTCTCCGGCACAGCAGCGGCAACCATGAGTCGGGACCTTTCCCATGCTTATAAGGGTCGCGGTAGATAAAATAGAGCACCCGCTTGTAAAATTCATACCGGGCAAAATGAATCCTCTGTTTCAGGTTGCTTTGCGGTACACCGTCCAATGGAAATACGTCCAAGTAGATACCTCCCAAGTATTTCAAATGCATACGCTCGATAAGAGTCGTATCCGCATCTTGTATCTTGGCAAAAGGTAATGGATAATTCGGATCATTTTCTGCGCAGACAGCCTCATAAGGCTGGGGAAGCCACTCCTTGGAATGAGACATCAACAAATCATAATCAGCCCTCGGCATACCGATATCCAAATCATCGTCCCAAGGGATAAATCCCTTATGACGGACTGCACCAAGCATAGTACCGGCCATTATATAATAGCGCAAACCATGTTCTTTACAAACTTTATCCACAGCAAGCAATATCTTCAAAATACGAAGCTGCAAAGGACGTATATCATAATCTGCCATAAAAATCAGCCCATTAATTAATAAAGTTGTGAAGGAATCAACCGCTGTGCTTGTTCAAAGTCATTCACCGTATCAAGCTCCACAGAAAAATATTCGGTAGTGTCAAGCGCATAGAAAGAGTGTCCTTGTGGTATGAGACGCTCAAAAGCACGTTCATAGAAGATATTATCCAAACCTTCTTTGGTAATCATAACCTCCAATTCCCGGAAAAGCGCTTCTGTATAAGCGGCAGACATCTTCTCGATGCCAATAGACTCGCCAATAGCTCGGGATATGGAGCACGTCTTACTGATTTCCAACACCTTGCCATCATTGTCCGCTATTACCTTGATTTCCTCTTCCCCCAATGTATGATGGTTCAGAGCCAACGCATCCGCTTGACCATATCCAAGCAACTTGGCTACAATCTGCGGGTCAAAAAGGATATCGCTGTCCAGCAACAGAATGTCCTCTTTATCTACATAAGGCCGTGTAAGCCATAAAGAGTAGATATTATTGGTAGAAGCATATTTCTCATTATAGATAAACGTAACCTCCAATGCCGGATAATGAGCTTCCAGAAAGTTCACAATCTGCTGCTGTCTATAACCGGTGACAATGACAAACTCCCGAAAGCCATTCTGCAGCAATGCATCAAAGGCTCTTTGCAGCAAACAACGCTCTCCAACTTTCAACAGACATTTTGGAGTGGTATCAGTCAACGGACGCAAACGCGAAGCTATCCCTGCAGCCAATATAACCGCTTTCATTGTAATGCAATTTTTTTAATGGTGTCAATGACAATACGGTTCTGTTCAGGACGCCCCAAGGTAATACGCAAATGGGTATTGATGTCTGGTTCATTCATGAACTTCACCTTATAATCCTCGTCGGCAAAAGCTTTCTGTAAGCGTTCTTTCAAGACAATCGGATATTTTATAAGGACAAAGTTCGCCACCGACTCATATACCTTGAAACCAGGCAACGTCCCTATCTCCGCTTCAAAGCAGGCGCGACTCTCATTCATCAGCCGTGCTATATTCCGGTAATGCGCATCCGATTTCAGTGCGGCAATAGCAATATCCTCAGAGATACGGTTATAACCCAGATATTTGTTGCTGTATTTGCCAAAGTTGGCCAACTCCTTACTCATAAACCCAAACCCCATGCGCAATCCGGGCAATCCGTAGAACTTGGAAAGCGTGCGTGAAATAATCAGGTTGGGATATTTATCAACCAGCATTTTAATATAGTCCGTATCAGTAGATACGAAAGAGGCATAGGCTTCGTCCACCAAAACGATGGTTGTTACGGGCAACTCAGCCAACAAAGCGTCCAATTCTGCAGGGGTCAGACCGTTACCGGTGGGATTATTGGGCGAAGCGATTAATAAGACCTTGGGATTCTCACGCTGTACCATCTCTTTCATGGCAGCGAAATCATATTTAAAGGTATTGCCATCCTCATACAATGGATACTGCAACGTATGCCCGTCCACTTCATCAGCAATGGATTTATAGTACCACCACGAGAATTTAGGAATGAGCATCGTCTTGTTCCCATCCTCTTGGGTCAGGAAATAGTGGACTGCTTGTTTCAATATATCTTCTCCACCATAACCCAATAGTACCTGCGGTTCATCAATTCCGTAAGATTCAGACAGATAAACAGACAGAATACTCTTCTTGCCTTCGTCGTAGATACGGGTATAGAAACAGAGTTTGTTTATATCAAAATTCTTTAGAGCCTCCACCACCTCTTGTGAAGGTGCGTAGTTAAACTCATTGCGGTCCAAATAATTCATATCTTAGGTTTCTTTTGTTAATACTTTCCGATAACACTCCATCGTCTCACGCGCCATCTGCTCCTCCGTGAAACGCTGTGCCCACTTCAATCCCTCCTCAATCATGGTGGCACGCAAAGAAGGCTCTTGTGTACGGGCAATCGCTGCCGCCAATCCCTCCACATCATGGGGACTCACATACAATGAATGCTCCCCCCCCGCTTCTTCAAGACAAGAGCCAGTTGCTGCTACCACCGGAATGCCGGAATGTAAAGCCTCAAGAATAGGGATGCCAAAACCTTCGTAAACGGATGGGTATACAAAAGTCTCGGCCGACTGATAAATGGCAGGTAAATCGTCCGAAGGGATACCATGCAGAAAATGTACTCTGTCTTGCAATCCGGCTTTTGTCATAAACTCTTTCAGCTGATGGATATAGGCTGTGGGTCTCCCTACCAGAACAAAATGCAGTTCATCGGGCAGATACTCCAAAGCCTTCACAATGGCCAGCGCATTTTTACGCTCCTCAATGGTGCCCACCGACAAGATATAGCGTTCGGGCAACCGATAACTCCGCATCACCTCCTTGCGCTTATCCTTACCGACACGGCAGGCATACAGAGAACTACACCCTTGGTAAATAACGGAAATTTTATCCGCAGGAATTCCATAATAATGTATGATGTCACGCTTGGTACACTCACTCACGGCAATGATGTGGTCTGCATGCTTGCATGCATAGCGGCATTTGTAGTTATAAATCAAGCGGTCGACCAACGAAAAACAATGTGAAAGTCTCAGGAAAATAAGGTCGTGAACAGTCACCACACTCTTTACTTCCCGTACCCGATGGATGGTCAGGGGAAGTTCGTTACTCAGTCCGTGGAACAGCTGTATGTTGTCCCGTTTCAAAGTCCTGCGTATGCCTCCCACACGCCACAACGAAGTCATTCCTCTCCAGAGCCAATAAGACGGATAATGTACCGATACCGTTCCCCGGCTTTCGGCCACCATCGACGAGAGTTGCTGATTTTCACGGTGTACCGGAGCATACAGCCAATACTCGTTTTCCGGAGCAAAGGCTGACAATGACTGCACCACATACCGGCTGTAATTACCCAATCCCGTAAAATTCTGCACAGCCCGTTTTCCGTCGTATCCTATTCTCATCTCTAAAAAGTTTCAGCTGCAAATGTACAAGATAATCCTCATATAGCAGTCTATTTCGCTTTCCTTTTTTGACAAAAACACAAATTCACCTATAAAACATAAGATAGAGATGAGCAATCACTTGCTGTCTGTTACAAAAACCAAGTACGGAATCGGGCACATCCCCATTGTTCAATCCGTACTGGCCCATTGTTTTATCCTTCAAACACCTTATCTCCTTCCCGAAAACTACTTTATTCATCATCGGCCCACTGTTATGAACCAATTCAACCACACTAGTGAGCTGTTTAGTTCACTCAAGTGAACATCACGGCTCACTAACGTGGGCTGCTGAAGAATCCAAAAGTAAAACGAAAGAATGAAAAGGATGCAACAGAAGAAAGAAGGATGCGGAACGGAAGAAAACACAGGTGAGAGCAAAATTTACCCTCACCCTTTTCGATTGCTCTCACCCACCCCTGCAATGCCGATGAATAGGGAAGTTGAAGAAAAGAGTGAGAGCGGTGAGGGCAGAAATGCAAACTTAAAAACGGAAAGAGTAAAATTATTTTCCGGGCATTACTTAGCCACTTTGACGGATTAGTCGTATCTTCGCACGATGGAAAATCGTCGAAAAGAACAGCAGCATTATGAGAGTCATTGTTGACAACAAAATACCTTTCATTAAAGAAGCCATCGAAAAAATAGCCGACAGCGTGATTTATACTCCCGGCAGAGACTTCACTCCGGAGTTGGTAAAAGATGCCGATGCACTGATTATACGTACCCGCACCCGCTGCAACAAGGAATTGCTGGAAGGCAGTAAAGTCCGCTTCATTGCTACCGCCACCATAGGCTTCGACCATATAGATACGGAATATTGCCGTGAAGCAGGCATCGCTTGGACCAATGCCCCCGGATGCAATTCAGCATCCGTAGCCCAATACGTGCAATCAGCCTTACTATTATTGCAACAACTCAAAGGAGTACAACTGTCCGAATTGACATTAGGCATCATCGGCGTAGGCAATGTGGGTAGCAAAATAGCCCAAGTAGGGCAAGAACTAGGCATGCGTGTCCTGAAGAATGACCTGCCCCGGCAAGACAAGGAAGGAGAGAGCGATTTCAGTTCCTTGCAAGCACTCGCAGCAGAATGTGATATCCTCACCTTCCACGTACCTTTATATAAGGAAGGGCCATACAAAACATTCCATTTGGCAGACCATACTTTCTTCCGGTCATTAAAACGCTGTCCCGTCATTATCAATACCTCACGTGGAGAGGTGATTGAAACCAATGCGCTCCTGAATGCCTTAGAAGACGGACTGATTTCCGATGCCATCATTGATGTATGGGAGAATGAGCCTGATATCAATCTTACCTTATTAAATAGAGTGTTCCTTGGAACTCCCCATATAGCCGGTTATTCAGCCGACGGAAAAGCCAATGCCACCCGTATGTCCCTGGATGCCCTTTGTCGTTTCTTTCACATCAAAGCCGACTACCGCATCGCTCCCCCCCAACCCCGGAACCCGATTATTACCGCCGACAGCCTGGCAGAAGCATATCTGCAAATGTATGACCCGAGAAGGGACAGCGAAGCACTGAAAACACATCCCGAACAATTTGAAAAATTGCGGGGAGACTACCCGCTACGAAGAGAAAAAGATGCTTACACTTATATCCCAAAGTAGCACATACATTTAGAAATACAGCCCGATAATACAAAAGACGTCACTATATAAGCTCCTCACGCCTTTACTATCAATGCCGAATCAGAGGAAACTATAGGCAAAACATTACAATATCAATGCAAAAAATACAGTTAGAGAAATCACTCAGTGAAGGATTTATTTTTTATGCAATTTCAACTCTGACGATTGCCATACAATTTCTGTTTTATCTGATTCACAGTCCCCGGCTCGCCATGATGGACGTGGGAGGCTGGATGTTTTATATAACGGCCGCTTGCTCACATGCCGCCTTGTGGGCACTTATTCCTTACATCATATCCTTAATCGTAGCCATTACCGTCCGGCGCCATCAAGCCGCCGCCATCACACACATTATTCTTGTATCATTACTCAATATACTTGCTTACATAGACGGCAGTGTGTACAGTCTTTACAAGTTCCATATCAATGGTTTTGTACTGAATCTCCTGGTTGGAGAGGGCAACAGTGAGATTTTCACATTCAGCTTCTGGCTTTATCTGAAGATTGCAGGAGTATTAGTGGGTATATTTGCCGCCAATACTTTGCTAAGAATACTTGCAGGCCATTGTTATACCCGCTTTCACCGCTGTGGCTTCCGTCCTGTACTTGCCACTCTGATTTTGTTTGCACTATTCTCTAACTTTTATCATGCCTATGCCGCTGTAGCGCAAAAGACTTCAGTGATTCGCAGCGCCCCCTGCCTGCCCTATTACTTCCCGCTTACGGCAACCCGCCTGATGATGAAGTTAGGAGTGGTCTCATCCAAGGATGTCATTAAAATGAACTTCAACAACAAAAAGCAGTCTGCTGACCTCAACTATCCGATAGATTCTTTGAAATACGAAGTCCATTCCAACCCCAAGAATGTAGTGCTGATAGCCATAGACTCATGGAACTACCGCGCCTTTAACCAGGACATTACACCTCATATCAGCCACTTTGCCGACAGTTGCAGCAGATTCACCTCCCATCTAAGCAGCAGCAATGGCACACGTGGAAGTATCTTCGGGCTTTTCTTCAGTCTCTCATCCATCTACTGGACTGATTTTGAGGTATCGGGCATACAGCCCCTGCTCATAGAAGAACTATTGAAGCAGAATTATCAGATAGGTATTTATCCCAGTGCTACAATCGTCAACCCGCCATTTGCCAAAATACTTTTCTCAAAGGTACCCGACTTGCGTACCCATACCGAAGGAAAAACCGTTTATGACCGCGACTGCCGTATTACAGCAGATTATCTGCAAGCACTCGATACGCTGGGCAGCGGTACAAAACCTTTCTTTTCCTTTCTCTTCTATGATTTGGCACACGGATATGAAGTGCCGAAGGACAAGCTTTATCGTTTCCAACCGTCCTGGGAGTTCGCCGACTATATGAAACTGAACAACGACATAGACCCTACTCCTTTCCTGAACCTCTACTACAACTGCGTGGCGGAAGCCGACTCACTGGTGGGATGCGTCCTCCACAAACTTGAAGAAAAGAAACTGCTAGACAATACCCTGGTCATCATTACCGGAGACCATGGACAAGAATTCAATGAGAATCATAAAAATTATTGGGGCCACGGCAGTAATTATTCACCGGTACAAACACATATCCCCTTCCTATTATATGAACCGGGAGAACAGCCACATACCTACCATCACCGTACCACGCACTATGATTTTGCACCAACCCTAATGAATAAAGTGCTGGGTGTAACCAATCCGCCTTCCGATTACAGTATGGGGCATTTAATAACCGATACTTGTCCACGGAACTGGCATATCGTGGGCGACAATCTCAATTATGCCTTTATCGTAGAAAATCATACTATTCTGGAAAAACACCCTTCCGGATATATAGAGATCAGCGACAGTGCATTGAATCCCCTGGAAAACTACAAGATAGACAACCGTAAGCTGAACGAGGCCATCCTCTCCCTTAACCGATTCTATAAATAACTGGGAGAGAGGCCTTCCACCAACTCCTCTATCACCTTCGGATAGTATTCATACTCCAGCCGGTGGATGCGTTGCGCCAGCTCCTCCGGCGTATCGCCCGGCAATACGGGGCATTTCTGCTGGCAGATAATGCCGCCTTCGTCATAATGCTCATTCGTATAATGGATGGTAATACCGCTTTCCTTTTCGCCGGAAGCAATCACTGCCTCGTGCACACGGTCGCCGTACATTCCCTTTCCACCGAACTTGGGCAGCAACGAAGGATGTATATTTATCATTTTATTGGGATAAGCATGCAGAATATTGTCCGGCACACGTGCCAGGAATCCTGCCAATACCACAAAATCAATATCATGCTCTCGAAGCGTCGACAAAACAAGCTCTCCACTTTCCCAATCGCTCTTGGCAAACCAGACACAAGGCACTCCCAGCCCCTTGGCACGCTCTAAAACAAACGCATTCTGCCGGTTAGTCAAAACCAGAGCCACACGTGCCGAACCTTTTTCCCGGAAATAACGGATGATATTCTCGGCATTCGTACCACTTCCCGACGCTAAAACTGCGATATTTTTTCCCATAATCCCTCCAATTACTGCACAAAACCGTGAAAAATGTGCAAAAAGGTGCATTTAATTCATCAAATATTTGCGAGGAATGATAAATATTCATTCCTTTGCACCGCAAATTTAAAGAAATAAAACTAATTATTAATTAAAAACTTAAAGTTATGTCTGAAATTGCATCAAGAGTGAAAGCGATTATCGTCGATAAATTAGGCGTAGAAGAATCAGAAGTTACTAACGAAGCTAGCTTCACTAACGACCTGGGAGCTGATTCTCTTGACACTGTAGAACTTATCATGGAATTCGAAAAGGAATTCGGTATCTCTATTCCCGATGACCAGGCTGAAAAGATTGGTACTGTAGGTGATGCTGTATCTTACATCGAAGAACACGCTAAGTAATCTTATCCATTCGTTTATAACATGGAATTAAAAAGAGTTGTAGTAACAGGTCTCGGCGCCATTACTCCCATTGGCAACAGTGTTCCCGAATTCTGGGAAAATCTTGTGAATGGGATTAGTGGAGCAGGACCTATTACTCATTTCGATGCATCGCTTTTCAAGACTCAGTTTGCATGCGAAGTAAAAGGCTTCGATGCTACCAAATATATAGACCGCAAAGAGGCCCGCAAGATGGACTTGTACACACAATATGCCATTGCAGTAGCCAAAGAAGCGGTAGGTGACTCTGGGCTTGACGTCGAAAATGAGGATTTAAACAGAATCGGTGTCATCTTCGGCGCCGGTATCGGTGGCATCCGTACATTCGAAGAAGAGGCGGGCAACTATGCCCTGACCGGTAAGGAAAACGGCCCCAAATTCAATCCGTTCTTCATCCCCAAGATGATTTCGGACATTGCTGCCGGACAAATTTCCATCATGTATGGTTTCCATGGTCCCAACTACGCAACTTGTTCTGCATGTGCCACTTCCACAAATGCTATTGCCGATGCGTTTAACCTCATCCGTTTGGGTAAGGCAAATGTTATCGTGTCCGGTGGTTCGGAAGCTGCCATCGCCGCTTGCGGTGTAGGTGGTTTCAATGCCATGCATGCATTGTCAACCCGCAATGATTCTCCCGAAACTGCATCCCGTCCGTTCAGCGCAAGCCGTGACGGATTCATCATGGGTGAAGGTGGCGGTTGTCTCGTTCTCGAGGAACTGGAACACGCCAAGGCACGCGGTGCCAAAATCTATGCGGAAGTTGCCGGCGTAGGAATGTCTGCCGACGCTCATCACCTGACAGCCTCTCACCCCGAAGGTTTGGGAGCCAAGTTAGTGATGCTGAATGCGTTGGAAGATGCAGAAATGAAACCCGAAGAAGTAGATTATATCAATGTTCACGGTACATCTACTCCCGTAGGTGATATTTCGGAAGCAAAAGCAATCAAAGAGGTATTCGGACAGCATGCGTATGAGTTGAACATCAGTTCGACAAAATCCATGACCGGCCACTTGCTGGGCGCTGCCGGTGCGGTAGAATCCATTGCAAGCATCCTCGCCATCAAGAATGGCATTGTTCCTCCGACCATCAACCACGAAGAGGGTGATAACGACGAAAACATCGACTATGACCTGAACTTCACGTTCAACAAAGCACAAAAGCGCGAAGTGAACGTAGCTTTGTCCAATACTTTTGGATTCGGTGGTCATAATGCGTGTGTCATTTTCAAGAAATACGCAGAATAATAAGGTCGTGTTACGTAACCAAATAGATAAAATAAGGCTCTTGTTCCGCAAGGATAGAGAGTCTTATTTTTGTTTTTACAGAATTCTCGGCTTCTTTCCACGTGACATCAAGGTCTATCAGCAGGCTTTGCTGCATAAATCCATCTCCATGCGCTCCGAAAAAGGACGTCCCATCAACAACGAACGGCTGGAATTCTTGGGCGATGCTATCCTCGACGCCATTGTAGGAGATATTGTCTACCGCCATTTCGAAGGACGCCGCGAAGGTTTCCTTACCAATACCCGTTCCAAAATTGTACAGCGGGAAACACTCAACAAACTGGCCGTGGAAATCGGACTGGACAAACTGGTGAAATACTCCACCCGCTCCTCATCCCACAACAGCTACATGTACGGCAATGCATTCGAAGCCTTCATCGGCGCCATTTATCTGGACCAGGGCTACGACCGCTGCAAGCAGTTCATGGAAGAGAAGATTTTCAAAAACTATATCGACCTCGACAAGATGTCTCGCAAAGAGGTCAACTTCAAGTCAAAACTCATCGAATGGAGCCAGAAGAACAAAATGGAGGTGTCATTCGAGCTTATCGAGCAGTTTCTCGACGAAGAATACAATCCGATGTTCCACACCGAAGTCCGCATCGAAGGGATATCGGCAGGTACCGGCACCGGTTATTCCAAGAAGGAGTCGCAACAAAATGCGGCACAGATGGCATTGAAAAAAATTAAGGATGCCGCTTTCAAGGAGGAAGTCCAGGCAGCCAAGGAGCGAAACCATGCAACAGAAACCTCCACAGAAGAAAATCCCATGGCAGAAGCTGTTGAAGAATCCCCACAAGAAAAATTAGCCGAAACAGATTCCCATCCGACGTCCCTGGACAACTAAGTCATTGTCTTCCGTCACCAGCTTCAACTTGCCCGCAATCTCCTCCAGCGGTGCAGAAGCTATTTCATTCCCCTTCAAGGTAATCATCCGCCCGAACTGCCCGTTGGCAATCAGTTCCGTGGCATGTCCGCCCATACGTGTGGAAAGGTTACGGTCAAAAGGTGTGGGTGAGCCGCCCCGCTGAATATAACCCAACACAGTCTCACGGGTCTCGATACCCGTCTCATACTCTATCTCCTGAGCGATATACTCGGCGGCACGCTTCCGCCCGTCCGTCTGTATACCTTCGGCTACCACCACGATGGAGTAAGGCTTTCCTTTCTTCAGCCGATTCAGAATCGTTTCTCCGATACGGTGGATATTATAGGGAATCTCCGGAATCAGAATCACGTCACCACCGCCTGCCATACCGGAGTATAAGGCTATCCAACCTGCCTTGTGCCCCATCACCTCAATCACCATCACCCGCTTGTGCGAGCTGGCCGTGCTGTGCAGCCGGTCGATGGCATCCGTAGCAATACTGACGGCAGAATCGAATCCGAAGGAAAAATCGGTTCCCCAAATGTCATTGTCTATTGTTTTTGGCACGGATACGATGTTCAGCCCCATAGCGGAGAGTTTGGCGGCTGTCTTCTGCGTACCGTTTCCACCGATGCAGACCACACAATCAAGTCCCATCTCTTTGATATTCCGCACTATCAGTGCCGGTTTGTCCACGTCGGACATCACGCCGTTCTTCTTAAAGGGCTTCTCACGCGAAGTACCGAGCATCGTACCTCCCAAGTTCAGCAAACCAGATAAGGACTTTTCGGTAAACGACTCCACATCCTTGGTCAGCAGCCCCTGAAAACCGCTGTGAATGCCAATTACCTCCATTCCATAATGGTTGATAGCTGTTTTGCATACACCGCGAATGGTAGCGTTGATGCCGGGACAGTCGCCTCCTGAAGTCAAAATACCTATTCTCATGATATTTTTGTTTGAATTATTGTTCTATAGGTCCGTAAAGATAGAAAAAAAAGAGAAAAAAGATAGAGATGCCGATAAATAAGATTATTTTTGCGGTTTAAAATAAGATTTCACAAAGAACGATGAATATTACAAAGTTTCTGAATAAGGTATATTTTGCTCCCCGTCTGAAAGAAATCGAACAATACACCAGCCATGCCGGTGAATTGCAACAGCTTGTACTGCAGCGCCTCGTCCGGACAGCGGCAAACACGGAATGGGGAAAGAAGCATGACTATGCCTCTATCCGTACTTATGAAGATTTCAAGAAGCGCCTTCCCATACAAACTTACGAAGAAGTAAAGCCTTATGTAACCCGCCTGCGTGCCGGTGAGCAAAATCTGCTTTGGCCTTCGGAAATACGTTGGTTTGCCAAATCATCGGGTACCACCAACGACAAGAGTAAGTTCCTGCCCGTCAGCCGGGAGTCCTTGCACGACACGCATTACAAGGGAGGCCGGGATGCCGTTGCCATCTATCTGGGACAGAATCCCGAAAGTCGTTTCTTTTCCGGTAAAGGGCTTATCCTTGGAGGCAGCCACGCTCCCAACCTGAACACCAACCACAGTCTTGTAGGCGACCTCTCCGCCATCCTCATAGAAAATATCAACCCACTGGTAAACTTTGTCCGCGTACCCAGCAAGCAGACAGCCTTGATGGAGCACTTCGAGCCCAAAATGGAGGCCATTGCCCGCGAAACCATCCATGCAAATGTAAGCAACCTTTCCGGTGTACCGTCCTGGATGCTTGTACTCATCAAACATATACTGGAAAAGACGGGAAAGCAGAGCCTCGAAGAGATATGGCCCAACCTGGAGGTATTCTTCCACGGCGGCGTTGCCTTCACTCCCTACCGCGAGCAATACAAAGACGTGATCCGTAGCAGCAAGATGCATTATGTAGAGACTTATAACGCCTCCGAAGGCTACTTCGGCACGCAGAACGACCCTGCCGACCCTGCCATGTTGCTGATGATTGACTACGGTATCTTCTACGAGTTCATCCCGCTTGAAGATGTAGGCAAGGAGAATCCGCGTACCTTCTGCCTCGAGGAGGTGGAGCTGAACAAAAACTACGCCATGGTAATCTCCACTTCTGCCGGTTTGTGGCGATATATGATTGGAGATACGGTGAAGTTCACATCGAAGAACCCCTATAAGTTCGTCATCACCGGACGTACCAAGCACTTTATCAACGCGTTCGGCGAAGAACTGATTGTGGATAACGCGGAAAGAGGACTTGCCAGGGCATGTGCCGAGACCGGTGCACAAGTAGTAGATTACTCTGCTGCTCCCGTGTTTATGGACAAGCATGCCAAATGCCGCCACCAGTGGCTGATAGAGTTTGCACAAATGCCGGACAGCCTGGAGAAGTTCGCCAAAGTATTGGACGATACCCTGAAAGAGGTGAACTCCGACTACGAGGCTAAAAGGCAGAATAATCTGGCGCTGCAACCGCTGGAAATCATCGTCGCCCGTCCCAACCTCTTCCATGACTGGCTGGATAGCAAGGGGAAACTCGGCGGACAGCATAAGGTGCCCCGGCTCAGCAACACGAGGGAGTATATAGAGGAAATGCTGGAACTGAACCGATAAATTACTATATCATAAAAATCAAGCGCGGATTACGCAAATTACGCGGATAAATTAATAAATCCATGTAATCTGCGTAATCCGCGTTTTACAAATCAGTCAGTACGTTTTGACTTTACTTTTTCATTTCAACAATCAGCCTCAAGGATTAGAAATTATATGCCAGCCCAATTCCCAGCACTTCCTTAAACTGCACCTTGGCGCCCTTCTTCACTCCATTGTCATCAAACGTTTTCACATCATTGTCATACTTCAGAGTTGTATTGATGGTAGCCGACAATACTTTATTGATTTTCATGCTGATAAGTACATCCCAATTCACATCTATGTTTCCAAAATCTTTGCTGTAAGGAGTAAAGAAATCAGCCGTAGTAATCAGATTCACATTCTCCATCACGGGCAATTCAGCACGGGCTTTCACAAAAGCGCCACCCTCTATCTTGAAGTGGTCACCCGGGTCTACACCAAAAGCACCCAAATCGGAAAGATAGTCATCAGTCACGAAAGTCATCTTGGTGGAAACGGGTGAAAGCAGTAGAGAATAGTTACTCTTAGGCCTCCATTCCATACCCAGGGCGATATTCGAATAGGCAGGAGCAAAGAAATTGGAAATCTGGTGCTCTTTGTCGGGATAGTCATATCCTTTGGCAAACTGGGTATTCAAATCACCCATCAGTGTATAGAACCAGACGTTGTCTGTAGAATATCCCAACTGAGTGGAAAGCCCTATTTTATCACTACTTTTCCTCATCCCCTGAGATTTGGTTTTCGACAAGCCATAGTCCAGCACCATGTTGGTGACCCAGAGCCAGTTTCCTTTCTTGTGTGTCAGTGATGCATTCAAGTAGGCATTTCCAGCAATGGAATTCTCACCTCCTGCCGACCAGTTGGCCATGGCAGTCTGTGACATATTAAGACCAGTCACTCCTTTCAATACCCAAGCTGCCTCCTGATAACCCTTATCATCCGTCTGAGCATAAGTTATGGTTGCTAAAGCAGCAAACAACATTACAATATATATCCTTTTCATATTACAGTTCGTTTTAAAAGTTTCTCATAAAAAGACGTCTCATAAAATTAACAACATTTACTATCTTTTGTTCGAGAAGCTATAAAACGAATGTAAGGTTCAGAGAATAATTCCACCGCCCAACAAGTATCCGTCCTTATCATAGAAAGCCGCTGCCTGCCCGGGTGCAATGGATTCCAGCGGCTCTATCAGACGGACACGTAACAGACCTTCCACCGTAAGAGTCACCCTGCACCGGTTTGCCTGCTTACGGTAGCGTATCTTCACAATAACCTCGTTTGCACCCAGCACACGACTATTCTCCACCAGGTTCCACTCTCCCAGCCACATTTCCTGCTTGTAGAGGGAAGAGAGCGGAGCTAAAACGACTTCATTGCTTTCCACTCTTGTCTCTTTCACAAAAACAGCCTTGTTCAGATGGATACCCAAGCCCCTACGTTGCCCTACGGTATAAAACGGATAGCCCTCATGCCATCCCAAGAAATCCCCCTTTTCATCGACGAATCTACCTTTACCGGGTAATAGTGTTTCGGGGACTTCACGCTTTAAAAAGGAACGGTAATCCAAAGGACAAAAGCACACCCCTATACTGTCTTTCTTCGCAGCCACCTGCCCGAAACCACGCTCCGCCGCATACGAGCGCGCCTCATTTTTCGTAATATCTCCCATCGGAAGCAACATACGCTGCAGGATGTCCTGCTTCAATCCCCACAGAAAGAAAGTCTGGTCTTTGTCCTTATCTGCGGCAGGAGCTATATAATACTTTCCTCCGGACAAGACTTTACGCACATAATGTCCGGTAGAAATCCAATAAATCCCCTTTTCATCGGCTATTTTAGCCAACAGCGCCCACTTCAGCTCATTATTGCAGACCGTGCAAGGAACGGGAGTACGCCCCCTTAGATACTCTTCCACAAAATAGCGGATAATACGCGAACGGAAAAGCTCGCGTGCATCATAGGTAATGTGTTTCATCCCCAGCTTCAGGGCCAGAGCCCGTGCATCTTCCAAATACCCGGTCTCATCTCCTGCCTCATAGAAACGGAAAGTCACGCCAGTCACCTCATAACCGGCTTCCTGCAACCTCATGGCGGCCACGGAACTATCCGTGCCGCCACTCATGCCAAGCAATACACGTTTATCTGACTTCATGGATACAAAAGTAATAAACGAAGGTGAAATCCGTTGCATTTACTCTTATAAAACAGAATATCATTATAGATTTTCACAGATTTATTATACCTTTGTACTCCTAAAAGAACTAATAATCAACTGTTATGGAACATCAACTGACCATTTACAACACTTTAAATAGAAAAAAAGAGCTGTTCGTACCGCTGCATGCACCGCATGTAGGCATGTATGTCTGCGGACCGACCGTGTACGGTGACCCGCACTTGGGACATGCACGCCCTGCCATCACTTTCGACCTGCTGTTCCGCTACCTGACGCACATCGGCTACAAGGTGCGCTATGTCCGCAACATTACCGACGTGGGCCATCTGGAGCACGATGCCGACGAAGGTGAAGACAAGATTGCGAAAAAAGCCCGTCTGGAACAACTGGAACCAATGGAAGTGGCACAGTACTACATCAACCGCTATCATAAGGCGATGGATGCATTGAATGTGCTGTCTCCCAGTATCGAGCCACATGCCAGCGGCCACATCATCGAACAGATAGAACTTGTAAAGGAGATATTGAAGAACGGATATGCCTACGAAAGTGAAGGTTCCGTTTATTTCGATGTAGAAAAATACAATAAGGACCATCACTACGGCAAGCTCTCCGGACGCAACCTGGATGATGTTCTCAACACCACCCGCGAACTGGACGGACAGAGCGAGAAGCACAACCCCGCAGACTTTGCCCTCTGGAAATGTGCGCAACCGGAACACATCATGCGTTGGCCTTCCCCGTGGAGCGACGGCTTCCCCGGCTGGCACGCCGAATGTACAGCCATGGGAAAGAAATACTTGGGCGAGCACTTCGACATTCATGGTGGCGGCATGGACCTTATCTTCCCGCATCACGAATGCGAGATTGCACAATCCGTAGCTTCCCAAGGGGAAGATATGGTACATTATTGGATGCACAACAACATGCTGACCGTGAACGGACAGAAAATGGGTAAGTCTTACGGTAACTTCATCACATTGGAAGAGCTCTTCAAAGGCACACACCCCATGCTGGAGCAAGCCTACAGCCCAATGACCATCCGCTTCTTCACCCTGCAAGCCCACTACCGCAGTACGGTAGACTTCAGCAACGAAGCTCTGCAAGCCGCCGAAAAGGGATTGGCAAGACTGATGGATGCTGTACATGGACTGGACAAGATTACCCCTGCTGCAACCTCCACCATAGACGTGAAATCCCTGCGTGCCAAGTGTTACGAAGCCATGAATGATGACTTGAACTCACCGATTGTCATCGCCCACCTCTTCGACGGCGCCAAGATGGTAAACAATATCCTAGCTGGAAACGATTCCATCACAGCCGAAGACCTGAAAGAATTGAAGGAAACCTTCCACCTCTTCTGCTTCGACATCTTAGGATTACAAGAAGACAACGCCTCCAACGAAGAGCGTGAAGCTGCCTTCGGCAAGGTAGTGGACATGCTATTGGAAGAGCGTTCAAAGGCAAAAGCCAACAAAGATTGGGCTACATCCGACAAAATCCGCAATGAACTCACCGCGCTCGGTTTCGAGATTAAGGACGGTAAGGACGGAAGCGAATGGAAGCTGAATAAATAACGAAGGTATCATAACTCACCGCAGAATCATACAGATTGGGGGTAAGTTTTAGGCAGAAGAACAAAAGAACATATTTTTCTCTTGTTCTTCTGTTCTTTTGTCTGAAAAATAAAATCCATGTAATATTTTGATATATCCTCGTTAGAATACGAATCCGAACCCAGCATACCACCCTACTTTCTTCGTCTGGTTGGACCAATTCAACTGTATCTCCACTGGTCCCAGAAAACTCTTGTACATATAGCCGATGCCTACCCCTGCCATATCAGCCGATTCGGAAGAGTCAAGAATCTGATGAAACTTCCCGGAGTTTCGCCCATAACTGCCCATCACTGATATATACTGGTTTTTCAAGATACGCTGTCTGAGGTTCAGCCCTGCAACCAGCAGTGCGGCTTGTGACAGTTCCGCACGGTTGATGCCCGTAAACGGTATCTGCTGTGGCATATAGCGCCCCGGTATGGTTCCCCCCACCATATTAATGATGGCAAAAGGATAATTACCGCTTCCGGACAATACGCGTCCATAAAACGAAGGAGTGACAGTGAACTTACTCGAGGGAGAGAAACATCCCTGCCAACGGGCATCGAAAACAGAAATAGGATTGTTGTCCTTATACTGGAAGAAGTTATCCGTATAGAGATGATAGGATACCGCCCACGACATACCTTTTGTAGGGGCGCTCCTCTCATTCAAGTTGTTGAACACAAGTCCGGCAAAGTAACTGAATAAGGACGAATTCTCAAACAGTGCCGAAGCTAACGGGTCGAGCGACAGCAAATCATGATAGTGGTAGTAATCAAAGTCAATGCCCAGACTGACCTGGATATTGTTCCAGTCCTTCGCCGCCCCCATACGGACCAGTTGATGTGTAAAAGTCAAATCCAGCGCCCGTTTGCCTTCATTGTAAATATTCATATCTTTATAGTCGAACTGATAGGCAAGTCCCGCCTGCCATCCACCGTCCCACTGGTAACTATATCCGAGTCGTGCCAGTGTACGCTTGCCCAGACGGGCGGTGAGGCTGGCCAGCGACTCCCGCTGCCGGCCGAAATAGAAGTCCGTATTTGCCTGCAACGCCGCCAGTTCTTCCGTATCAAAACGAAAACCGACATTCAGCTTGTTCTCCCGTACAGCAGGGGCGGCTATTTGGGAATCAACGGGAATCTCCCTATCAACAGCCGCGCCGGGCAAGCGGAAAGGTCCCGGGCGGCGAGGCTGATAATCTTCTGCAAGTCCCAGCTTCCGTTTCAGGGCAAGCAGTCCGTCCCAACTGTCCATGGCAGCACGCTCTCCCCGCACCATCAAAGTGTCGATGGCCTCTTTGGTGAAACTTGCAGCCGAATAGCCGGTGACATCCACCTTTATCAACACGTCGGTATTACGCAGATTCTCACGGTATTTCTTCTCTCCTTGCAGATTAATGATTTGCCCGAAGATGTCTTTCACCGATTTCAGCTCGGAAGCCTTAAGCAGCGGACTCTGCACATCCACCCCGATAATGTAGTCGGCCCCCATGGCAAGCGCCACATCTACCGGATAGTTATTCACCATTCCACCGTCCACCAACACCATTCCATCCAGGTCTACCGGAGCAAACACACCGGGAATGGACATGCTGGAACGCATGGAAGTGGCCAGTATTCCCTCATGGAACACTACTTCGCTGCCATTCACCAGATTTTCCGACACGCAGGCAAACGGAATAGGAAGACGGCTAAAATCCACAGAATCCTGGTAACCTTCTGTCAATGTGGAGAACAAACGTGCCAGGTTCTTCCCTTTTATGATACCCGCATCCGAAACAGCGGCAGATTTCAAAGAAAACGGAATGGAGAGTACATAGCGCTCCGACTTCAACCGGTCATCCAGCAACACATCCTTAGGATTGGGGGCATCCGAGAGCAAGAATTTCCAGTTCTGGGCATTCACCATACTGTCCAATTGCTGCGGGGTATATCCGATAGAATACAAACCGCCCACAATGGCCCCCATACTAGTGCCCACCACATAATCTATAGGGATACCCGCTTCTTCAATTACTTTCAGAGCACCGATATGCGCCGTCCCTTTGGCGCCACCCCCACTGAGTACGACAGCCACTTTCGGACGCCCGGACGCCCAAAGGACCATCGGCAAAAACAACAAACAAGCCCATAGTCTATACTTCATCTCCATCATTTACTTAATACGTATTGGTAATTTATTCCACTCTGAATCAAACAACCCGCTCCGACAAATAGTTCACTATCAGTCGAAGCGGGTCGCAAAAAACGTTCAAGCAATTTATGGAGGATTATCTATAACCCATTTCCAATCAATAAGGTATCATATCCTTCAAGATACCTTCCTTATACCAAGGATCATCAATCTCTTTCAACACTTTGCCCATCTCTGCGCAAAGGTCTTTTACGACTTCTTGGTTTTCTTCCAAAGAAAGGTTATTCATCTGATACGGGTCCTTTTCATCGTCAAACAACAAACTTTTGACCAGCTTATGGTTTTCGCGGTCAATGTAGAGCGCCAGCGTGTAGCGCGCCGATTTAAAGCCGCGCGACGAAGGGAAGTAGGAACGGACCATACCTTCCGCATCCTTCTCACCGTCCAGGTTCTGGATGTAGAGAGCGCCGGTGGGACGTACAATATCCGCCTTTTCATCGAAGAAAAGCGGTGCATAGTTGCGTCCCTGCACCTCGGCCGGAATGGAGTCGGCAAGACCGGCAAGACCCAACAAGGTAGGCATGATGTCCGGCGAGGAAAGCATCAAGTCGTCCACGCGGGGCTTAATCTTATCGGGAAAACGCACCAGGAAAGGAACGTTCATGGACTCGGAGTACGGGGAATTCTTCGGGTCTTCCGTATGCTGGCTGCACATGGTCTCTCCATGGTCGGAGGCAAACACGACAATGGTATTCTTGTCCAGTCCGAGTTCCTTCAAGGCATCGAGTATCTGACCGAAAGCACGGTCGACACCCGTCACAGAAGCAAAGTAGTAGCGTGCACTCTCTGCCTTGAGCATCTTGGAGTCGGCATTCGGACGGACGAGCAAGCTGTCCAGAGGCTGGTTTTTATAGAGATTGAAATCTTCCTCCATACAGTCGTCCAAAGAACGGTACGGACTATGGGGAGGATTCATGCCTACCATAATGAAGAAAGGTTTCTTCGGGTCGCGTACATTCCCCTCGTTCTTCAGATAAGACACCACCTTGCCCGATTCGTGTAACGGTGACCACTCGCGCGGGTCGTGGCGACGGCCTTCCGTATCCCAGTAATGCGGATTCTTGTGTTCGTCAAAGGTACCGTAAGAATACCAGTAATTGAACCCATGACGACGTTCTTTCGGCGTATAGGCATCCCATGCAGGTACACGGTCTTCCACATACTGTCCGGGACGTTCGGGGTCGTTGGGGGTAGGAAAGTAGGCATGCAGTTTGCCAAAGTAGGCACAGTCATATCCGGCATTGCAGAAAACATCACTCACACACACAGCATCCTCACGCAGGGAGCTGATGGGACGGCTCGAATTGCAATTCAATGGAATACCACTCTTATTAGGATACATTCCCGTCAACAGAGAACCACGGTGGGGACTGCTCAACGGGCAGTTGCTCATGGCAGATGTCAATACCACCGACTCCCGGGCAAAATCATTCAAGCGTGGGGTATGCACCGGGTCATTCCGAAAGTTCACTTTCTCGCGAAAACCTTCCTGGCCCCAGAACTCCATCGCCTGGTTACGGTATTGGTCGGGAAAAACGTAAATGACATTCGGCTGGACGGATTGTTCCGCCTGCGGGGCTTTACAGCCCTGCAAGGCGAACAAACCTAAACCACCTAACAAAATATTTAATTGAGTTTTCATTTTTCCAAGTCTCTTTTACGCATCAATCCTTCCAGGAAGTAATAGTCGGCATAATTCAGCGGTACATCAATCTCCGCACCGTGAGGAATACTGCCCACAGAGTGCATCAGGATGAAGTTGCCGTTGGTACCCACCTTGGCACGGTAGGAAGGAGAAGCGAGGCTTTCCATAATCCGGTCGGCGGTTTCCTTGTATCCCTTATCCGGCAGATAAGTACTCAGCTCGTAAAGGGCGGACGCCGTGCAGGCAGCTGCCGAAGCATCGCGAGGTTCATTCGGGATATTGGGAGCATCGAAATCCCAGTAGGGAACCAAGTCTTCCGGAAGATTCTTGTTGTTGAAGATAAAGTTGTAGACCTTTTCAGCCTGTTCCAGGTATTTGGCATCGTGTGTATAGCGATAGCACATGGTATAGCCGTACAAGGCCCACGCTTGTCCACGTGCCCAAGCAGACTCGTCGGCATAGCCTTGTGCAGTCTGTCTCTTACGGACTTCACCGGTTTCGGGGTCATAATCCACCACATGATAGCAGCTGTTGTCCTCACGGAAATGGTTAGCCATAGTCGTATCGGCGTGCTTCCGGGCTATGTTATAGAAAGTGGAGTCGCCGGACAGCTTGGAAGCTTCGAACAGCAGTTCGAGGTTCATCATATTATCAATGATAACGGGACATTTCCAGCCACGTTCAGCCTGCCACCCCTTGTCTGCATCCCATGACTGAAGTACGCCTGCTGCAGGGCGGAAACGGGTAGACAATGATTTGGCTGTCTGTATGATGACCGGCTTGTACTCCTCCTTACCCGCAAAACGGTATCCGTTCAGGTAGCTGCTGCCAATCATAAAGCCCACATCATGGTGCCAGGTAAGGTATTGTACCGAATCCAAATCCTCGGTATACTTCTCTGCCAGCGGCAGCCACTTCTGGTCACCGGTCAACTCGTACATATGCCAGATATTACCGGGGAAGAAGCCGGAACACCAATCGTCGATAGGTACATAGACAATGTTCCCATCCTTATCAATGGTACGGGGATTAAGGATTTTACCGGATTTTTCGATAATGTCTGTCTGAATTGTCTCCTGAGCCACAGCATTATCAATGTTTTCTTGGATAAAGTTGCTTTCAGCCTGCTTTTGCCCTGCGCAACCTGCCAATACAAGGAGGGAGATTCCCAATGTAGTGAGGACTGTTTTCATAATAAGGGATTTATTTATTAAGAGTTTATGATTTTTCCTGCTGCAAAAGTAGAGCAAGTGTACAGATTTGACCCGCCTAAATAATTCAATTAATGGCTAAAATCGTTACTTTTGCGTCCGGAAGCACATATTTTCCACCCATTAATCATTAATCACTAAACATTAATCATTACTCCCCATGACCGCACAAGAGTTTTTTAAGAACGACCGCTTCGCCACGAATGCAGGTGTAGAACTGATAGAAATAAAGGAAGGATACAGCAAGGCACGCCTGGTTATCACGGCAGAGCATCTCAATGCGGGAGGCCGTACGCAAGGGGGTGCCATCTTCACCCTTGCCGACCTGGCACTGGCAGCAGCAGCCAACTCCCACGGAACATTGGCCTTCTCTCTTTCGTCCAATATCACCTTCCTGCGCAGCAGCGGACCGGGCGATGTACTGTATGCCGAAGCACGCGAACGCTACATCGGCCGCACCACCGGATATTACCAGATCGACGTCACCAACCAGGAGGGAAAACTGATTGCCACTTTCGAATCCAGTGTATTTAGAAAAGGGGATAACATCACTTTTTCCTTACCACAGACGTCATCGGATAGCGGTTGCCCCGGACACTCTTGAAGAATGCCTTGGCCGAACCGAAATTCAAATACATGTCCAAGCGAATGGGAAGGTGGTTCTTATCATCGGATACGAAGAAGGTGATGACCTCCTTCTCCTTACTTTTCTTGTACTCTACGAAAGAGAATACCAAGCAGCGGTAAACGGTGTCGTTATTCGCCTTGACCTCCTCCTTGCCGCGGTAAATCAACGTCTGCTCTTCCACCCTGCGTCCTGTGGCCATGGGAAAGAGTATCTTCTGCCCTACCTTGTAGTCTTTAGGGTCATAAGAGCGCGCCTGCGCCAAAATGCTCAACATATCGAAGATACAGCGACTATCACTGTATTCCATCTCCTGAGCCTCACGCACGGGATTGTGCCAGGTGCGTCTCTGCTTTACATTCGCCAGTCCGTCCGAGTAGGAGAACCAAGCCTCGTCCACCGTATGGCGGCTTCCCTCCTCCGCCGCTTTACGGAAGTAGAGCGGCTCCAACCTATCGCTGACATAACAAGTCAACGTATCACGCATCTTGAAGAAAAAATCGGTCTTTTTACTGCCTACACAAAGCAAGTTAAAGCGAAATGCAGGCTCGGAATGGTAAGTCGTGGCATTGGTAGTGAGGCTTGCCAGACCCACCTTCTTCCAAATGAACTTCCAATTGAAATATAAATCGTACATGACATGCTCGCCCGACTGGAAAGCTTCATTCTTTGCAGTACATTGGGCCTGAACAGACTGGGAGGTTCCCAAACAGACCGCTCCCACCATTAATAGAATGAACAATTGCTTCCGCCTAATAGCTATGGCCTCTACCACTGTTGCGGCTGCTATTGCCACTGCGGTTATTTTTGTTCCTGTTTTGCTTTTTCTTGTCTTCATCTGGTTTTTGTTTTTTTAGTTCGTCCGGCTTCTGCCTATCCAGGGACTTGGCCTTAATATCCCATTCCTGGGTCAAATCAAAGTTCGCTTTAAGCTCCAGAACCATCGGATAATAGTAAACCATTTCAGGCTGGCGCTTCTCGGCATAGTTTCCCGTATCCCAGACGCCATTCCCATTCGTATCATTTATCAGCCGCGCTCCATATTTGCCCGGATTGAGGAAATAGAAATCGGCTTTCCCATCCACCACCGGCACCGTGCGCAGCACTTTGTCCTGACCGTCCAGTAGTTCCACAAAAGCCAGAGAGTCCGCTCCATGCACATTAAAGAATATCTGCCCGTACTCTTCCAGCTTCTTGGCCTTGAAGTCCTTCTTTATCTTGTCGGAGAACAACCCGTACAATCCGCGTATGGCAGCAGAATCCACTTCAAATGTATAGCTTTCGCCGGGTGCCCATTCGGCAAACAGATTATAACGCTTCAAGTCCAAAGAGTCGCGCATAAAGTCGAACGGGATATCCTGCCACAACGAGTCCACTTTCAGTTTCAGATGGAAAGCGGTGGTATCTATGCTTGCCACCGGCTCCGTAAACGACAGAGTAAGATAATCATATACATCGATTGCAGAAGGGGCATACACATCTACAGCCAGGAATTCCGTCGGCTCGGGCTCTTCCACCTCACCTTCCTTCAACTTCTTCTTTTTCTTCTCACGCTCTTTCTGTTCCTTTTCCTTCGCTTCCTGCTTCTGCTTCTGCTGCTTGTCGTATGTCAACTTCGCCAGCACATTCAAAGTATCGGTACGGGGTACCAATCGTTTCAGGCTATCCGTATACAAATAGGTGATACTCATTTTCAGGGAATCCTGCTTATAGAGCAGAGAATCCTTTATCCAATAATGAATCGTATCGTTCCGGCCGGTAGGCTGTTCTATAACAAACGCATCTTCCTCATTAAAGTTCAATCCTTTCAATAAAGGCAACGTGTCTGCCGGAGCAGTGAAATAGAGCGAAAACTTCTCCGGAGTCAACCGTTCGGCCTTCAAAAAACGTTGCGAGAAGGAAAGCTCCTTGAAAGCACGCAGCAGAACATCATCCGGAAGGTAGTGGGTATATTGACGTTCTACAATCGTATCTACTGTCAGCGAGTCTATCCAGGTCGTATCCTGGCGCATGCGCTCTTCCATGGAAGGAATGATGATAGAGTCATTAAAAGCTATCACTTCCGTCGGCTGGGAATAGGCAAAATTCTGGTCGGCATCCTGCAAGGCATAAATGCGATACTTGCCGGGAGCCACTCCACGGATAGAGAAGCGTCCGCGACTGTCCGTACGCCCCACCCGCTCAAAAGGAAGTTTGGTAAAAGCGGAGTCGGCCAGATTGGCATGCAGACCGACCAGCATTCCTTTCACCGGTTCAAGATTGGCCGCATTCAGTACTGTACCGGCCACAGCCATAGAGTCGAGACGGTCGCCCGTAGAGAAAGAATAGAAGAAATTCTCCAAGGGATTCCCCTCATTATTATCCTGGATGGCATCACCAAAATCGAATGTATAAGTAGTATTGGGTTTCAATGTATCCTGCAGAGTGATGACCACCTTCTTCCCATTAGACTTAATTTCGGGCTGCTGCACCTGCGGAGGGGATATTACAATCTTCTCATTCGGCTTGTCAAGCTTGATAAATTCATCGAACTCAATGGAAAGTTTATTTTTATTGTGATGGAGTGCGCCGGGCGTGGGAGTACCGGAAATAAAACGCGGAGGAGTCTCATCATAAGGTCCTCCTTCAATACGGCCCACACTGGCACAAGAATACAGTGCGGCAGCTATGGCAACACCCCCCAACAACCTGCGGAAAAGCGGCTTCATTTTAGTATGGCGTTTACGTTCTAACATGCTGCAAAAATAAAGGTTATCTGCCAATTAGCGGTATGCTTTACAGTATTTTAATCAAAAAATGTCCTTTCGTTCTCATCTATGTATGAAACATAGTTAAAAAAGGAAGTGTTTCACACCTTATATACTAAGAAAAGAATATTTTTGCAGACGAAAACTGAATAGGAGTATTCAGTTTTCTTTTTCCTACCTTATTTCTAAATCATGAATTACACACAAAAACGCCTTTCAAGAATCGAAAAAAAGAAGAATATAAAATTATACAGAGAACAAAAAAGAGTATGAAGAGTAGATTAGTATTATTGGCATGTTGCCTGGCACTGCTCAGCAGTTGCGGACAAGGCGACAAAGGAACGGGTAAAGCTCCCGAATTTGCAGTGATTGAGGCAAAGACCACCACTGCCAACTTGACAAACAGCTACCCTGCTACTATCAAGGGTAAACAAGATGTAGAAATCCGCCCGATGGTGAGTGGGTTCATCACAAAATTGCACGTGGATGAAGGCGCAACAGTGCGCAAAGGACAAGTGTTGTTCAGCATCGACCCCGTACAGTATCAGGCAGCCGTAAATTCGGCCAAAGCTGCTGTTGAAACAGCCAAAGCTGCCGTAAACACACAAGAACTGACTGTAAACAACAAACGTGAACTGAACAAGAAAAACATCATCAGTGACTACGATTTGCAAATGGCCGAAAACCAGCTGGCACAGACAAAGGCACAACTGGCACAAGCCAATGCCCAATTGGTCAATGCCAAGAACAATTTGTCATACACCAGTGTAACCAGCCCCAGTGACGGTGTAGTAGGTAGCATTCCCTACCGCGTAGGTAGCTTGGTTAGTCCTTCCGTAGCCAGCCCGCTGACTACCGTTGCCGACATCTCCGAAATGTACGCCTACTTCTCCATGACCGAACGCCAACTCTTGTCACAGATTCGTGAAGGCGGTAGCACCAAGGAAATTCTGGAAAAGATGCCGGATGTACAGTTGCAGCTCATCGACGGGACCATGTATGCCGACAGTGGCCGCGTGGAGACAATCAGCGGAGTCATTGACCAGACTACCGGTTCGGTAACCATGCGTGCCCTCTTCCCCAACAAGCACAACGTGCTGCGTAGTGGAAGCACCGGCAATGTGGTATTCCCCAACCCGCTGCATGATGTCATCATGATTCCACAGTCTGCCACTACCGAAATCCAGGACAAGCAGTTCGTATTCGTACTGCAACCGGACAACACGCTGAAAAATACCGAAGTTAAAGTGTTCAGCTTAGACGACGGCAAGTATTATTACGTGACGGAAGGTTTGAAAGCAGGCGAAAAAATCGTTATCGAAGGGGTACAGAACCTGAAGGACGGACAGTCCATCACGCCCATCACGCCTGCTGAAAAGGAAGCCGAATACCAGAAGGCCCTAAAAGACCAGAAAGAAGGCAATATTCAGACTGCGTTTCAATGAAAGAATGAAAAATAAAAAAATTCTTCAATTTTTAATTCCTTAATTGTTCATGAAATGAAATTAGATAGATTTATTAACCGTCCGGTACTATCAACGGTAATTTCCATCCTGATAGTAATCTTAGGAGTTATTGGTCTGGCTACCTTGCCTATCACCCAATACCCGGACATTGCACCTCCCACCGTATCGGTAAGTGCGACTTACCAAGGTGCCAATGCCCAAACGGTGCTTAACTCCGTTATCGCTCCGCTGGAGGACCAGATTAACGGTGTGGAAAATATGATGTATATGAGTTCGAGCGCCACCAACAGCGGTTCGGGCGACATCTCCATCTACTTCAAGCAAGGTACCGACCCCGATATGGCAGCGGTGAACGTACAGAACCGCGTTTCCATGGCGCAAGGCTTGCTGCCTGCCGAAGTTACCAAAATCGGTGTAACCACCCGTAAACGCCAGACTTCCATGTTGATGGTATTCTCCATCTATGATGAAAAAGACCAGTACAACATCGAGTTCCTGGAAAACTACGCCAACATCAACCTTATCCCTGAGGTGAAACGTGTCAACGGTGTGGGCGATGCCATGGTATTGGGACAAGACTACTCCATGCGTATCTGGCTGAAACCTGATGTAATGGCCCAATACAAACTTATCCCCAACGATGTGGTTGCCGCCTTGAGCGAACAGAACATCGAAGCGGCTCCCGGCCAGTTGGGTGAGCGCGGTAACCAAACCTACCAGTATACTCTGCGTTACAAAGGACGTCTGCAACAGACTACGGAGTTCGAGAACATTGTCATCAAGGCCTTGGAGAACGGTGAAATACTCCGTCTGAAGGATGTAGCAAATGTGGAACTGGGTCGTCTGTCATACGGATTCAACAATATGGTAAACGGACATAAAGCCGTGAGTTGTATCATTTTCCAGATGGCAGGCAGTAATGCCACGCAGACCATCTCGGATATCGAGGCCCTACTGGACGACTATTCCAGCAAACTGCCCGCCGGCTTGAAGATAAACATTGCACAGAGTGCCAACGACTTCCTCTTCGCTTCCATACATGAGGTAATCAAGACATTGATCGAGGCCTTTATCCTGGTGTTCATCGTAGTGTATATCTTCCTGCAGGATATGCGCTCCACGTTGATTCCCGCCATCGCCATTCCCGTGGCGTTGATTGCCACCTTCTTTGTATTGAAACTGATTGGCTTCAGTATCAACTTGCTGACCCTTTCGGCCATGGTGCTTGCCATTGCGATTGTGGTCGATGATGCCATCGTCGTCGTCGAGGGCGTCCATGCCAAGCTGGACCAGGGCTACAAATCGGCCCGTACAGCTTCCATCGACGCCATGAGTGAACTGGGTGGTGCCATCGTCTCCATTACGTTGGTGATGATGTCCGTATTCGTTCCCGTGAGCTTCATGGGAGGTACGGCAGGTACTTTCTACCGTCAGTTCGGTTTGACCATGGCGATTGCCATCGGTTTCTCGGCTCTGAACGCCCTGACCCTGAGTCCTGCGCTGTGTGCCATCTTCCTGAAACCTCACAACGGCGGACACGAAAGTCTGAAAGAGCGTGTAGGCGTTGCCGCCAAGGAAGCCCGCAAGATTATGATTGCACGTTATGCCGACTCTATAGGCCGGTTGATGCGTCCCGGCATTACACTGCTCTTCGTGACGGTAGCTATCCTGGGCATGATTTTCGGTCTGTTCAGCTTCAGCGAACACCCCATTCTGTGTAGCTTGATGATTATCATCAGTGTGCTGGCGTTGGCAGGTATGACTACCGACAAGTTCAAACAATCCTTCAATGACTCATACAACGGTATCTTGGGCAAGTATAAGAAACAAGTGCTGTTCTTCATCCAGAAACGCTGGATATCGGCAGGACTGGTTATCGGCTCTATTGTACTGTTGGGCGTATTCATGCAGATAACCCCGACCGGTATGGTGCCCAACGAAGACACCGGTACCATCATGGGCGCTGTGACACTGCCTCCGGGCACTTCACAAGAACGCGCACAAGAGATTTTGAACCGTGTGGACAGCTTGGTTGCTGCAGACCCTGCCGTACAGTCACGTACCGTTATCTCAGGTTATAGCTTCTTGGGCGGTCAAGGCCCCTCCTACGGTTCACTCATCATCAAGCTGAAGAACTGGGAAGAACGTTCCACGATGCAGAACTCCACGATTGTGTACGCCACTTTGTACATGCGCGCCCAAAAGATTATCAAGGAAGCGCAGGTATTGTTCTTCGCGCCGCCTATGATTCCGGGTTACTCGGCTTCAAGCGACATCGAGTTGAACATGCAGGACAAGACGGGTGGTGATTTGAACCACTTCTTCGACGTGGTGAACAACTATAACGCAGCCCTGGAAGCACGCCCTGAAATCAACTCTGCCAAGACATCCTTCAACCCTCACTTCCCGCAATACCAGCTGGACATTGACGCTGCCGCTTGTAAGAAAGCAGGCATCAGCCCCAATGACATCTTGACTACCTTGCAGGGATATTACGGTGGTTTGTATGCTTCCAACTTCAACAGCTTCGGTAAGATGTACCGCGTAATGGTACAAGCCGAACCTGATGCTACCAAGAATATGGAAACACTGCAAAGCATCAAGGTGCGCAACGGCAACGAGATGGCACCTATCACGCAGTTCATCTCCATCAAGAAAGTATATGGTCCTGACGTCATCAGCCGTTTCAACCTCTACACCTCCATGAAGGTGATGGTGGCTCCCGCATCAGGCTACACTTCCGGTCAGGCTCTGCAAGCCATTGCCGAAGTGGCGCAGGAAAACCTGCCTGCCGGTTTCGGTTATGAGTTGGGAGGTATGGCGCGTGAAGAGGCCGAAACGAGTGGCAGCACTACGGGACTCATCTTCATATTGTGCTTCGTATTCGTTTATCTGTTGCTGAGTGCCCAGTACGAAAGCTACATCCTGCCTTTATCCGTATTGCTGTCCGTGCCGTTCGGTCTGCTGGGTAGCTTCCTCTTTGTAGGCGGTATAGGCGCATTGGGCAGCATCCCGGCACTGAAAATGATTCTGGGTACGATGTCCAATGACATCTATATGCAGATTGCCCTCATCATGTTGATGGGTCTGTTGGCCAAGAATGCCATCTTGATTGTAGAGTTTGCCCTCGAACGCCGCAGAATGGGTATGAGTATCACCTGGGCAGCCGTATTGGGTGCCGCAGCCCGTCTGCGTCCTATCTTGATGACGTCGTTGGCAATGATTGTCGGTCTGCTCCCGCTGATGTTTGCTTCCGGTGCGGGTGCCAACGGTAACCGTACGCTGGGTACGTCTGCCATCGGCGGTATGTTAATCGGTATGATTCTGCAAATCTTCATAGTGCCCGCACTGTTCGTGGCATTCCAGTACCTGCAGGAGAAATTCAAGCCGATGGAATGGGAAGATGTGGACAACTCGGATGCAGAACCGGAGATTGAACAATATACAAAATAGTGATTAACGATTAGCGATTATGAAGAAAATAATATGCCTGATGTGCGCAACTGCTTTATTGAGCAGTTGCCACATCTACAAATCATACGACAGACCCGAAGACATAACAACTGCCGGACTGTATCGCGACACGGCGTCCGTGAACGATACATTAGCCGCAGATACGGCCAACTTCGGTAATCTGCCTTGGAGAGAAGTGTTCACAGACCCGCAGCTGCAGACACTTATCGAGCAAGCACTCACCAACAACGGTGACCTGCGCAGTGCCGCCTTGAACGTGAAACAAGCACAAGCCGCACTGATGTCTGCCCGTCTTGCCTATGCTCCGACGCTTGTCTTGTCTCCGCAAGGAACCGTCAGCAGCTGGGACAAGGGAAAGGCTACACAAATCTACTCCCTGCCCGTCACCGCAAGCTGGCAAGTCGACCTCTTCGGTCAACTGCTGAACCCGAAGCGACAAGCAAAGGTTAGCTTGAAGCAGACGCAGTTCTACGAACAAGCCGTTCAGACGCAAGTCATCGCCGGCGTAGCCAACATGTACTACACCCTGCTGATGCTGGACCGCCAACTCCAAATCACCGAAGGCACCGTCGAGATTCTGAAAAAGAACCTGGAGACCGTGCAAGCCATGAAAGATGCAGGCATCTACGGAACCACTTCTGCTGCCGTAGAGCAGAGCCGCACTGCCTACGCTCAAGTCATGGCATCACTGCCCGACATACGCCAGAGCATACGCGAAACCGAAAACGCCCTCTGCCTGATGTTGCACCAACCGGCACAGAGCATCGCACGCGGTGTGCTGGAAGAGCAGCAGCTGCCTACGGAATTTTCAGTAGGTATCCCCTTGCAGTTGCTATCCAACCGTCCGGACGTGAAAGCTGCCGAGATGTCACTGGCTGCCAACTACTATAACACCAATAGCGCCCGTGCCGCTTTCTACCCGCAGATTACATTGAGCGGTTCGGGAGGCTGGACCAATAACTCCGGTGCAGGTATCGTCAACCCGGGCAAACTGCTGGCTTCCGCCATCGGTTCGCTGACGCAACCCTTGTTCTATCGCGGTGCCAACATTGCCCGTCTGAAACAAGCCAAGGCACAAGAGGAGCAGGCTAAGATTCAGTTCCAAACCGCCCTGCTGAATGCCGGAAATGAAGTGAGCAACGCCCTGCATCTGTATCAAATGGAGAAGGACAAAGCTGTTTCACGCACTATTCAAGTAAATTCTGCCCGCCAAGCTGCCTCAGATACAAAAGAATTGTTTAACTTAGGCACGTCGACCTATCTGGAAGTCTTGTCTGCCGAGCAGTCTTACCTCAGCGCACAGCTTGCAGAAGTATCCGACACCTTCAGCAGCATGCAGGCGGTTATCAGCCTGTATCAAGCGCTTGGAGGAGGAAGAGAATAAAATGAGCGATAAGTGATTAGTGATTAGCGATTAATGAAATAGTAAATCCTAATCACTAACCATTTATCACTAATCATTAATCATTAATCGCTAATTACTATGATAAGTCCGTTAGCTTATGTAGATTCTGCCGCAAAAATCGGCAAGAATGTAACCATCCAGCCCTTTGCATTTATCGAAGGGAACGTGGAAATCGGTGATGACTGTATTATTATGTCGGGTGCAAAAATTCTGCACGGTACCCGCATGGGAAAAGGGAACAAGGTACATCACAATGCCGTTCTGGGTGCCGAACCGCAAGACTTCCACTATACGGGAGAGAGCAGTATGCTGATTATCGGTGATAATAACGACATCCGCGAGAACGTGGTTATCAGCCGTGCTACCCATGCAGGAAGCGCTACCCGCATCGGCAATGAAAACTACCTGATGGATGGTGTACACCTCTGCCACGACGTGCAGATAGGCAACCATTGTGTACTGGGTATCAAGACTACCGTAGCCGGAGAATGTCAGATAGACGATTGTACCATTCTGAGCAGCAACGTCATTCTGCACCAATACTGCCACATTGGAAGTTGGGTACTGATTCAAGCTGGCTGCCGCATATCAAAGGATGTGCCGCCCTATATCATCATGAACGGTAATCCGGCGGAATACCACGGTATCAACGCTGCTGTGCTTCAACACAAACACCAGGTGACCGAACGTGTATTGCGCCATATCGTAAATGCCTACCGTCTGGTATACCAGGGAAACTTCAGCGTGCAGGATGCCTTGCAGAAGATTGAAGACCAAGTACCGATGAGTGACGAGATACACAATATCATCAATTTCATCAAGAATTCCAAAGGAATCGTGAAGTAAACACCCTTCTTCGGGCACGAATCACGCAGACAATACGGATGAATAAATTCTTTTCTGTAAGTCTGCGTAGTTCGTGCCCTTTTCTATATTCCTCTACAATAGTTCCTGCATTATCTTTTACTATTTTTTGATGCACATTCATTCCAGGCAGTATGCTAAGTAAAACAAACTGTTTCCTTTAACTAAACATTTTGTTTCCTTATAGAGAACACTTTGTTTCCCTTAACAAAACAGTTCGTTCCATTATATGAAAACAAAGTGTTTTTCTATACTGAAACAAAGTGTTCTCTAATGCTGGAACAAACTGTTCAGTGTTGTGAACTAACGGATTAAGTATATAAAGGGTATTTATTATACTGTTTCTGTAGACAATGGTCTGTCTTGTCCTATAAAAGACGGGGAAAGAAGCAGGAAGCAACCGGGTACGCTCGGAAGGGTGAGGGTAAAATTTGCCCTCACCCTTTTTATTTGCTCTCACTCACCCTTGAAAGGGCGATGAATAGGGAGTTTCAGAAAAGCGGTGATAGTGGTGAGGGCAGGTTGAGTAATTTTTTGTTCTACTACTACTCGAAATGCAGGGTACCGAAGAACTCCGGGCAATGGAAGTTCGGCTTCTCCAGACCTATCGGATTCCAGGAAAGGAAATGGGGAGTCTGGAGCTTGTCACCGCATTTATAAAAATTGGCACGGAGCGTCTTTCCATCCAACGAAGTGATGTCATGCAGGAAGAAAGCGGAATAAGGGATGACCAGGGCCACTTCCCAGGCACACTCACCTACTCTTTCGTCGAAAGCCTCACGTCCCAAAGAAGCCCAACGCTGTACTTTATCGAGCACCTCTTGCGGGGCATGCTGGCGGTTTCCACGTCCGGCACCCGCACCGATAAGCAGCGTTCCGGCACAATTACACTCCATATTGTAGTACACTCCGTCACCGACAGGCACAGAGAAGAACTCTACACACGCATCTTCCCAAACCGGACCGTTATCGTGGCCTGCAACTGCGCGTACACTCGCTTCCCTTACCTTGAAATGCAGCAGAATGGCATCTTCCGTATGCGCTATGCGGAACGCCACATCGGGAGCATAAGGAAAAACAGCCCAATTCACTGTGTTTACAGGCTGAAACGCCACTTTCTCTTCATCCATAAGAGCCGGAACCGACTCTACCGGTATATTGGTCACACTAACTTTCTTTACATTCAATTCTTTCATTTTACTATTTTGGGGATTAATTGCAGACAGCGGCAGCATGCAAAGAGCGGCAGCTATCATCATCAGATACTTTTTCAGATACATGAGTCAATGAACTTTTTCATCTCCGGTGTATGTTCCTCCACACTCTGCAACAGTTTGAACTGAGCTTTGGTACGCACAAGATTGTGCTCCGGATACTGGATTTTATAATAAGTATCACCGTTGATATAATCTGCCAGGAAGCGTACGCACTGCATGTATGGGAACAAGGCAGCCGCATAAGGCAGATTCTCAATCTCTATCGGCAACAGGAAGGACTTACCCGATTCCAGATAGCCCTTGGTAAATGCCCGGAATATTTCCATATTGAAGTTCACATTATCCGGATTCTTGTCGTCTTCCAACCCCGTGTTGGCACCAGAGCGAAGGAAATCACCATAATCGGAGAAGATGAAGCTGGGCATCACCGTATCCAGGTCGATGACACAAAGCACCGTACCGTCTTCGTCGAACATCATGTTATTCACTTTCGTATCACAGTGGCATACCCGTTTGGGCAGTTTGCCTTCACGGAACAAGCGCTCTGCCTTGCACATCTCATCAGCGCGTTTTTCTATCTCATCCAGAAAATACCGCACCTCCTGCACACGTCCTGCCGCATCGGCAGCCACAGCGTCACGGAGTTGCTTCAGGCGGAACTCCATGTTGTGGAAATCGGGAATTGTCTCGCCCAATGTATCTGGAATATCGGCAAGCATAGCCTGGAAGTTACCGAAGGCAGCTCCCGCATAATAGGAATATTCGGGGTTCACCGTTTCGTAAGTCTTGGCACGGGGAATAAAAGTCATGATACGCCAGTAGTTCTCACCGTCATACCAATAGGTTTTCCCTTCGGCCGTGGGGATGAAATGAAGCACTTTACGCTCGACATCGGCCTCTCCTTTCTCTTCCAGCTTCTTACGGATATGCCCGGTCACAGCCTCGATATTGGACTGTAACATCTCTACATTCTGGAAAATGGCATGATTGATACGTTGCAGAACATAGTCCGGCGCATCGGCCTCAGCGGTGGTCACTTTGTACGTATCGTTAATCAGGCCTGAGCCTAAAGGCTTGATTTCACGAACCGTACCCTGCATTTGAAAATGAGATACAATAGATAAAAGGTCTTTCATGATAATAAATGAATTAATTTGTTTACAAAGATACGCCGATTGCCATCTATCAAAAGACAAGTATCGTTCGGCGCGCTTCCAAAATTATACATTTATCCAAACATAACCGCAAAAACTGCCTAATAAATAAGAAGTCTTGTACAAAATATACCTATATTTGTAACTGAAACCTTAAAAACTACCCGAAAAGTGCGAACGTTTATCATCCGGCTGCTTCTTGTTTCAGTAAGCATGATTGCTGCAACCCTGCAGGCGCAGAACATCACCTTCAACCATCTGACAACCGACGACGGTCTGTCACAATTCTCCGTGAACAGCCTTTACATCGATGAAAACGGTGTATTATGGATTGGAACCCGAGAAGGCTTGAACCGTTATGACGGAGAAGACATACAAACTTACAAGCTGCAGAAGAACGACCCTTACAGCCTTTTCTGCAACACCGTGCTGCGCATGGCCGGCAACCGTAACGGAAAAATCTACCTGCTCTGTACGGAAGGAGTAGCCGAGTTCAATCTTGCCACCCAAAGATTCACCACCCTGCTGCAAGGAAATGTACACAGCATATATTACAAAGAGGCCCTTTTCATCGGAAAACAGAATGAAATCTACCGCTATAACGAGCAGACCGGGAACTTTGACCTCTATTACCAGCTTCCCGGAAAAAGTCTGGAAATCTGCTGTATGCATCTGGACAATGGACAAATGTGGATTGGAACGACCACCAACGGAGCATACCGCCTGCAACTGGACAAGAACGAGCTGACCCACCCCATCCTGAAAGGCAACATCACCAGCATATACCAAGACAGCGAAGGCGAGTTATGGATTGGCAGCTGGGAAGAAGGGCTGCACCATGTAAAGACCGACGGAACCATCGAAATCTTTGAATACGACGCAAAGAACCCTTACAGCATCTCTTCCAACTTCGTGCGAGCCTGCTGTGAAGACAATCTGGGAAACATCTGGATTGGGACATTCAACGGATTGAACCGGTATGACAAAAGTACGGGACTCTTCCAGAACCACACTGCCAGTGATGCCCAGAGCGACGGACTGACACACTCTTCCATCTGGTGCATCGTAAAGGACAACCAAGGAACGCTGTGGCTGGGGACCTACTTTGGCGGCGTCAACTACTTCAACCCCGAGTACGAGATATACAGCCGCTATATGTATTCGCCCATCGAAAAGAAGGGGCTGAGCAATCCGGTTGTAGGCCGCACCATCGAAGACAAGGACGGCAATCTGTGGATTGGCACCGAAGGGGGCGGACTGAACTATTACAACCGCCGTACCCGTGAGTTCAAATGGTTCCGCCCGGAAATCGGTCCCAACAGTATTTCCCATAACAACATCAAGGCTCTCTATTATGATGCCTCCAAAGACATCATCTGGATAGGAACCCATCTGGGCGGACTGAACAGACTGGACATACGCTCGGGGCGATTCACACACTACCGCATGGAAGCAGGTAATCCGGAGACCTTGCCTTCCGACATCATCCGCGATATCGCGCCTTACCAAGACCACCTGGTGATAGCCACCCAAAACGGAATCTGCCTCTTCGACCCTGCCAACGGGAAATGCCAACAACTGTTCCAGGACAGCAAAGAAGGCAAAAAAATCAAGATGGTGGCAGATGTCACTTTCGACAGTAACGGTACGCTCTGGATTGCAGCCACGGGCGAAGGTGTGTTCAGCTACCGTTTCGATACCGGCAAACTGACCAACTACCGCCATGATACTGCCGACCCACACAGCATCAGCAACAACAATGTAAACAACATTACCCAAGACAGCAAAGGCAATCTGTGGTTCGCCACTTCGGGCAGCGGACTGGACTTATACCGCCCTGCCAGCAACGACTTCGAGAACTTTGACCAAGCGAAGAACGGCCTTTCCAGCGACTGCATCTACGAGACGCAGGAATCCCCTACCAGCGGCAAACTGCTGCTCATCACCAACGAAGGCTTCTCCATCTTCGACTACCGGCAAAAGGCATTCCTGAACTACAGTGCCGAAAACGGTTTCCCAATGACTGCCGTCAATGAGAATGCCCTTTGCGTGACCCGTGACGGAGAAATATTCCTGGGAGGCACGCAGGGAATGATTTCTTTCCACGAAATGGAGTTGAACTTCACACCAAAACCCTACAAAATCATCCTCTCCCGCCTCATTGTGAACGGAACGGAAATACAAGTGGGAGATGAGACCGGTATCCTGCAGCAAGCCTTGTACTGCACCCCCGAGATTACGCTCAACGCTGACCAGTCCATGTTCAGCATAGAGTTCGCCACTTCAAACTATGTAGCCGCCAACAAAGACGACATCATCTATAAGCTGGAAGGCTTCTCCAACGACTGGAACAGTGCCCGTGGACTGCACAACATCACCTATACCAACCTAAACGCCGGAACCTATAACTTGATTATAAAGCCCAACGGAAAAGACGAGAGCCTTTGTCCGCAAGTCCACCTGACCATACACGTGTTGCCTCCCTACTACAAGACTCCCCTTGCCTATCTTATCTACCTGATAGTGACGGGAATCCTGCTCTGGTATCTGGTGCGTACCTACAAGTCCAGAATCAAGTTGCGGGAATCACTGAAGTACGAACAGAAGCACATCCGTGACGTAGAGGCCCTGAACCAGTCAAAGCTACGTTTCTTCACCAACATTTCCCATGAATTCCGCACCCCGCTGACACTCATCGTGGCCCAAGTGGAAACGCTGATGCAACTCCAGAACTTCACGCCTGCCATATATAACAAGGTACTGGGCATCTACAAGAACAGCATACAGCTACGGGAACTCATCACCGAGCTGCTCGACTTCCGCAAGCAGGAACAAGGGCACATGAAGATAAAGGTAAGTCCACACAACATCGTGAACTTCCTATACGAAAACTATCTGCTTTTCCTGGAATATGCCAGCGCCAAACAAATCAGCCTCTACTTCGAGAAGGAAACAGACAGCCTCGAAGTATGGTATGACCAAAAACAGATGCAGAAAGTGATAAACAACCTGCTGTCCAACGCCGTCAAGCATACCAAGGCGGAAGACAGCATCACCCTCAGCATCAAGACCGAAGGCAGCAATGCCGTCATCCGCGTAACCGATACCGGCAGCGGCATAGATGCCCGGGAAGTGGACAAGATATTCGACCGCTTCTACCAGATAGACCAAATGGACTCTACGGATGCAAGCAAGACGGGTACGGGTATCGGCCTGGCATTGACGAAGGGTATCGTGGAGCTCCATCACGGCACCATCCGTGTGGAAAGCGAACTGGGCAAAGGTAGCAGCTTCATCGTAAACCTGCAATTGGGGAACGCACAGTTTGACGAAGAGCAAATAAATAAGAATGCAGACAGTGTGCAACAAATAGAAATTCCCAAACCGGAAAACGATGCCCTGCTCAAGGCGGAGCTGGAAGAGAGTGCTCCCATCAAACGACTCCCGGATGCAAAAATCCTGATAGTGGAAGACAACGACTCCATCCGCGACATGCTGGCAGGTATCTTCAAGCCCTTCTACGAAGTGCTGACTGCGGCCGACGGAGCGGAAGGACTCGCACTGGTGCGCAGCGAAATGCCCAATATCGTAGTCAGCGATGTAGTAATGCCCAACATGTCGGGAACGGAACTGTGCAAACAGATAAAGAGCGACTTCAACACCTGCCATATTCCCGTGGTACTGCTCACGGCACGTACTGCCATCGAACAGAATATCGAGGGACTGCGCATCGGTGCGGACGACTATATCACCAAGCCGTTCAACACCAATCTGCTGATTTCGCGCTGCAACAATCTGGTAAACTCGCGTATTCTTCTGCAGGAGAAGTTCAGCAAGCAACCACAGGCTTTCGCACAGATGCTTGCCACCAATCCCATAGACAAGGAGATTCTGGACCGCGCCATGACAGTCATTGAGAAACATCTGGACGATACGGAATTCAACGTCAACGTCTTTGCACGTGAAATGGCAATGGCACGCACCAATCTGTTCACCAAGCTGAAGGCTATCACCGGGCAAACTCCGAACGACTTTATCCTGACTATCCGCCTGAAGAAGGGTGCCCTGATGCTGCGCAACAATCCGGAACTGAATATCACCGAAATTTCGGACCGGATAGGTTTCAGTTCTTCACGCTATTTCTCCAAATGCTTCAAGGACATTTACCACGTCAGCCCGCTGGCCTACCGCAAAGGAGAGAATGGAGGAGAGGAAAGTACGGAAGACAGTGAAGAGACATCTTAATATTGTACATCAAGCCATCGCATGATACGGTTTGTACTTTTTCTCCCTTCCCTTGTACTTCCTTATACACCCGATTCCATAAAACCTCTTACCTTTGACCTCAGAATTACAATCTAAAGTCAAAGAACTATGAAGCATTTTTCCCCCTTGTGGTCTCTGATTCCCGGTGCAGCCCTGATAGCGGGATGCGGAAGCCAACCTAAAGACAAGACTTCGGAGCACTCGCCGCAGAAGCCCAATGTAGTATATCTGATTGCTGATGACCTGGGTATCGGCGACCTGAGCTGTTACGGTGCCACCAAAGTAAGCACTCCCAACATTGACCGCCTTGCCGGACAAGGCATGCAGTTTACCAACGCTTATGCCACTTCTTCCACCAGCACCCCTTCCCGCTTCGGCCTGCTGACAGGCATGTATCCCTGGCGACAGAAGAATACCGGCATTGCTCCGGGCAATTCCGAACTCATCATCGATACCGCCTGCGTCACTATGGCCGATATGTTCAAAGAAGAAGGCTACGCCACTGCAGCAGTGGGCAAGTGGCACCTCGGCCTGGGTCCTAAAGGCGGTACAGACTTCAACCACTCCATCAAACCGAACACCCAAGACATCGGCTTTGACTATGAATACATCATCCCCGCTACCGTCGACCGCGTTCCCTGCGTCTTTGTAGAGAACGGACATGTAGTGGGCCTCGACCACAACGACCCTATCACTGTGAGCTACGACCACAAGGTCGGTGACTGGCCCACCGGTCTCGAAAACCCCGAACTCGTCAAGATGAAACCCAGCCAGGGGCACAATAACACCATCATCAACGGCATCCCCCGCATCGGCTGGATGACCGGCGGCAAATCCGCCCTTTGGACAGACGAAGACATTGCCGACGTGATTACAGACAAAGCCAAGAACTTCATCACAGCCCATAAAGACGAACCTTTCTTCCTTTATATGGGTACGCAAGATGTACATGTTCCCCGCGTGCCACATCCGCGTTTCGCCGGCAAGAGTGGTTTGGGCGTACGTGGCGACGTCATCCTCCAGCTGGACTGGACCGTGGGTGAAATCATGCACACTTTGGACAGCCTCGGCATTGCCGACAACACCATTTTTGTATTCTGCAGTGACAACGGTCCCGTCATAGACGACGGCTATCAGGACCAGGCACGCGAACTGCTGAACGGCCATACTCCCATGAAGCACTACCGCGGTGGGAAGTACAGCGCTTTCGATGCCGGTACCCGTATTCCCTTCATTGTACGCTGGCCCAATGGCATCAAACCCGGCAAACAACAAGCCCCCTTCTCCATGATTGATGTATACGCTTCATTCGCCGCCCTGCTGAACCATCCGCTGGAAGCAGGCATCGCTCCCGACAGCCGCGACCAGCTCAACAACTTCCTGGGAACCGATACTGCCGGATGTGACTATATTGTACAACAGAATCTGGACAATACACTCTCCATTATCCAAGGAGACTGGAAATACATAGAGCCCAGCGACAAGCCGGCACTGGAGTATTGGACAAAAATAGAAATGGGGAACGCCCCGCAGCCTCAACTGTACAATCTTTCCATTGATCCGTCCGAAAAAGACAATGTGGCAGAAGCCCATCCGGACAAGGTAAAAACGCTCTCTGCCCTACTGGAAGAGGTGAAGGAAGCAAAGAACCAAAGTGAAAGGGAATAAAAGTACAAGAGTGGTATAGTTCGCAAGTTTTGTACGAATTCGTACTTTTTGCGAACTATTAACTAATGCATTTGTATATTCCATCCCCTACATTTGCGATGTGATTCAACTCTGAAGTGAGTACAAAACAAAGAAACAACCTTTATTAATAACTAATTAAATTAATATTTATGAAACAGAAATCCAGCTTCTTTAAAGCATTAGGTATTATGTTGCTTTCTGTCCTATTTGCCACGCAGGCCAATGCACAGAATCTCACAGTAACAGGTACAGTGACTGACAACTTAGGTCCGGTGATTGGTGCTTCTATCCAGGTGGAAGGAACAAGTAACGGATGTATCACAGACATTGACGGAAACTACACCCTTCCCAATGTTCCGGCAAACGCAACTCTCGTATTCTCCTATATCGGATATCAGACACAAAAGATTGCCGTAGGCGGAAAGACCAAAATCGACGTAAAACTGGCAGAAGACAGCCAATTGCTGCAGGAAGTTGTCGTAGTGGGTTACGGCGTTCAACGTAAGAGTGACCTGACCGGTGCAGTTGCTTCTGTAAAAGCAGCAGATGCATTGAAGAATACCCCGACCGGTAATGTATCCGATGCATTGCAGGGACGTATGGCCGGTGTATCAGTTCTCTCTGGTTCCGGTAATCCTACTGAAGACAATACCATCCGTGTACGTGGTATCAACTCTATCACAGCAGAAACCGGTCCTTTGGTTGTTATCGACGGTTTCATCGGTGGTTCCCTTCAGTCGTTGAATCCTTCCGATATTCAATCTATCGAAGTATTGAAAGACGCATCTGCAACAGCTGTTTACGGTTCTCGCGGTGCAAACGGTGTAATCTTGGTTACTACCAAAAACCCATCCCAAGACAAATTGACCGTATCTTTTAATGCATTTGCCAACATCAAGACTGTAGCCAAGTATGCTGATAATCTTTCTACCTATGAATATGCCAACCTGGTTAATGACTATGGTAAGGAATATTTTGGATACGGCGACAATCACTATTATAGTGCAGAGCAATTAGCAGCCTTCAAGTCTGGCAAAGCAGGTTATGATTACTCAAGAGAAATCTTCCGCAGCCCTGCCGTTACACAGAACTATGAAATGTCTATTGCAGGTGGTGGCGAAAAGACTACTTTCCTGGCATCTCTCCGCTATCAAAACGATGAAGGTATCATCAAGGAGTCAAGTAGCCAAATCTACAGCTGGCGTTTGAAAGTAGATACCAAAATCAAGAAGTGGCTGAAAGCTGGTATGAACATCTATGGTCACTACAGAGAAACAAGTACTCCACGTGTCAATGAATATGATGGTTTAATCCAACAAGCAATGTACTTTCCCAGTACTATTGAACCGCAAGATGAAGATGGAAACTACAATAATTCATTTTTTGAGGGTAGTTCAACTTACAATCCAATGGGGCATATTTGGGAAGCAGACAATGCCAACAAGACAATAAATAATCGTATACAAGGTTATGTCCAGTTTGACATCATGGACGGTTTGAGCTTCCGCTCACAACTGGGAGTTCTGCTTGACAATAGACTAAACACTTCCGTACAAAATGACAAAAGTTACTATGCTTTCAAGAATAGCAATTTATCGCAAGGTCAAGCACGTAGTTACTGGAACACTTCCTGGTTAAACACCAACACATTAAGTTATGTAAAAGAATTTAATGCTAATCATCGTGTCAACGCAACTGCTGTTTTCGAACAGTCTTATGATAATAATTTCAATCATACCGGTACTGCTTATGGTTTGGATTATATTGATAGGATCGGTATAAACAACTTGGCATGGTCAAATGCAGAGCTTGCTACCAATAGCTCCGACCGTGTTATCAATACATTAATGTCAGGTATGTTACGTGTAAACTACGTATTTATGAACCGTTACATGGTTACTGCATCTATTCGCGCAGATGGTTCTTCACGTCTTGTTGATAAATGGAGCTATTTCCCATCTGCAGCTTTGGCTTGGGACTTGAAACAAGAAAGTTTTTTGAAAGACAACAGCTTTATCGACCAATTGAAACTTCGCCTCGGTTATGGTTCTGTAGGTAACCAAGCTGTAGAAGCTTACCGCCCCTATTCCAAACGTACTCCAATAAGAAATAGTGATGGCTCCACCTCTTATAAAGTAGACCGCCCTGCTGCTCCTTACCTAAAATGGGAACGTAACGACCAGTTCAATGCAGGTGTTGATTTTGGTATACTCAACGGTCGCATACGCTTGACTGCCGATTGGTATAGCAAATTATCCAAAGATATTTTGTTGGATCTGGCACAACCAACACACATGGGATTTCCCTCATTGTTGATGAACTCTGGCGAAATCAAGAATACTGGTATAGAGTTCACAATCAGTGCAGACCCATTTACCGGTAAAGGCTTCAGCTGGCATACCGACGTTACTTTATCGCATAATAAAGGAACTTTCAACAGCATACCTACAGCTAACCATCGCCAACAGCAAGCCGGAAGTTTCCAAAATCAATTATTCCAGATGATTGAAGGTGAAAAATTAGGTACATTCTGGGGATATACTTTCGGAGGTATCTGGCAGGAAGATGAAGTGAACGCTCCATTCGTAGACGCCAACGGTCAAACAAATGGCAAAACAAACGGTGAAGTCTATAAAGTCGTAGCTGGTAACTCTAAATATGTAGATACCAATAAAGACGGAGTACTGAATGATGCAGACCAAGGTATCATCGGCTGTGGTCAACCGACATTTAACTGGGGTTGGAACAATAGCTTCAATTACAAGAATTTTGATTTCTCATTCTTTATGGTAGGTTTCCATGGCTTTGATATATACAATGCAACTCATCAAATGGGATTCAATACAGTTTCCGGTCAGAACATGGCTGCAGTAACTCCAATGCGTGACTTCTTGAACCGTTGGACGCCAACCAATACAAATACAGATGTACCGGGTTTCGTACAAGGAGGCACAGAAAACAAAGTATTCAGCAGTCGTTTTGTAGAAAATGGAAGCTTTATCAAGATGAAAAGTATCACCTTGGGTTACACTTTGCCCGAATTAGCCTGCAAATCACTTGGTATCAGCAATCTCCGACTTTATGTTTCCATCCAGAATCCGTTCCATATCACCAACTATTCCGGTCTGGATCCTGAAGCAACAATGGGAAGCCCACTGATACAAGGTGTTGATTGGGGCTCATATCCTAACAGCCGTAACTATCTGATTGGTTTAAATTTTGCATTCTAATGATTTACCTTTTAAACAAGAATAATATGAAAAAATTAGCATATATAGCAACAATAGCCTGCAGTATGTTCCTGACAACTTCTTGTGTAGACCTGACCCAAGAGCCACAGTCTTTCATTACTGATGAAGATTACATTGCCAGCATGGACCTAACAGGTCTTCAACAAGCTGCAACAGGACTTTATAACGATTTATGGAATGGGAACTATGGTTTTAACTGCCGTTTACAACGCATAAATGTATGTGCAGATGATATTACTTATCGTGCGGCAAAAGCAAATAATGAATTGGCCAATTACTATAGACTATCTCCCAATATCACAGCCAACACTGCAGATTTCGATACTACTTGGTCACTATTTTTTGCCGTTATCAACCACTCCAATACACTTATTAATAAGACGGTATTACCGGAAAATGCAGACCAAGCCAAGAAGTTTGAAGAAGTATTAGGAGAAGCTTACTTCCTCCGTGGACTTTCTTATTTTTATTTGGTACGCATGTATGGTGATGTACCCCTAATTCTAGCAGAAACAGACGCTTCAACGTACATGCCGAGAACTGCTGTTGCAGAAATCTATGATCAAGCGATTATTCCTAGCTTGAAAAAAGCAGTAGAAATATTACCGGCAAAAAGTCGCAGCGGCTTCAGCTCTACTCCTTCCAAATGGGCAGCCGAAGCTTGTCTGGCAGACGCTTACATGACAATGGCCGGTTGGCCTTTGAAAAGAGGACAAGAGTATTACTCACTGGCAGCGGCTGCAGCTAAAGACATCATAGACAACTCTGGTTTGTACCTGACCGAAGAATATGCAGAATTGTGGAAAGAAGCCAATAAAGCACAACCCAATGAAGTAATGTTTGCCATCCACCATAATGCGAAGATGAAGACGGCAAGTAACTATGGAAAGTCTTACTACCCCAGCGATTTTGCCCCCAATGCCGGTTGGTCTGACTACTATGCAAACGAAAGCTTCTTTCTAAATTATCCGGATGATGCACGTAAAGAGTGGAATTATATGACAGAATGGGAAACTAAAAACGGTCATGTCACTTATAAAGAAAGTGCCGATAAGCTTCCCGCCATTTCCAAGTATTATGACTATGACAACGGCGCACCCGGTAAGAGTGCCCAAGCTAATGGTATCACTTGTATCTACCGTTACGCCGATGTCCTGCTGATGTACGCAGAAGCTTCCACCCGTGCCACAAACAGTGTAAACGCACAAGCTTTGGATGCCATTCAGAAAGTACAGAAACGTGCCGGTTATGCACAAGACCAGCTGACCACAACTACTGATCCTACAGCTTTCACAACAGCTGTATTCAACGAACGCGGTTGGGAATTCTTTGCAGAAATGAAACGTTGGTTCGAACTTGTTCGTCTGGAAAAGGTAAGTGAAGTTAGAGCCGAGACTTGGAATGGTTCGCTTTTCCAAAGCAACAACCATTATTACTTCCCCATACCTTATCAGCAAATCCGTCTGACACAGTGGACTAATAATGCAGGCTACTAATACTGATAAAAACGTAATAACACAAAACTTCTAACCTTATTTATCAAGAAATCAAATAGACCTTAATCAATTTGATATGTACGAAAGGGAGGGGCCGTGAGGTTCCTCCCTTTTATTTATCAATACAATGTAATACTACCCAAACAACATCCAACTAAATCAGGGAAAAGACATCCAGCTGGAAACTAAAAGCTTCATGCTGAAAACTAACAATATAAGACTATCCCTAATAGATAAAACAACGATATCACTCTATTTCCAATACTCTCATTAGAGCGTGATAGATAGGTATGAAAAAACACCTATCACACCCTAATAAATTTATAATCACATATATACTCCTTTGCGTGATAGCGTGACAGATGTTTTTATTTTTTTGTGTAGAAACAAAAATACCAGTAAATGCTATTTCTTTTCCGTACTTTCAAAGTGGCGTTGCTGCTGTTCCACCTGCTTCATTTCATTGATACGTTCCTGCTCTTCCCTGGCAAGGCGCTCTATTTCATTGAAGTCAATCTCTCCGACTTCAGTTTTTCCAAAGATTTCCGTCTTTTGCGGAACCGGAAGCTCTCTATACAAGGCTACACGTTCCGCAGGCAAAGTAGCCATTTCAATCACTGCCTGGGGATGGAACTGTATACCTGGATGCAAAAGACGTGCTTTTATTTTGATAGTACCTGCTTTCGTTGTTGTACGGATCAGTGCAGGTGCAGTCCCCCAACGACTGACACGGGGATTGGCTTCTACCTCTCTTCCACCGACCAACTCTCCTTCTCCTTCCACCTCAAAAATAACGGTTTCTTGAGAAAGGCGCTTTACATAGCCATCCTTATCGGTAATGGAAGCAATCACCGTGACCATATCCGAACCATTGGCACGCAGGGGCAGTCCAGAATCAACAGTCAGTACAAGCTGTTCATTACGTTTGGAAGGCATATTCTTGGTCCTAGCAACAATCTTGCCATCCAGGAATCCCTCAGCCACAATACTACATTGTTCCGGTTTCCCGGCCCGATGAAGTGCCCGGACATCCACAAAGCTATAAGCACCCTTAAAAACAACGGGAGGATGACGAATCCCCTTCTCCTCCAGCAACGGCACTTGCACAAGGGTGTCTTTTTCGTTCACAATGACACGTACACTATCACAGTTGGTATAAACCACTATATCCTCGGGGGAAAAAGGAGTCATGGCATTAGCTATATACACCATCGGCCCACTATCAGCCTGCTCCAAGTGCAGGTGCGGATCACGCTGGCTCATCATCATGTAATAGGAATACTTTGGCTGACGGAACATATCCATCAGTCCTCCCCAGAAAGGGTCAGGATGATAACCACGCTGGTGGTCAAACGAATGCCACAAGGCACCTCCTATATGCCCCCGAGGAGATTTGTAGAACTGATCAACCGTAAGAGAGCCGCCATAATCCTTGCGGGCATAGTGCTGGGCCTGGCGAATCTGTGGCTCTTCACCCCATTCACGTGCCACACGGCTGTAAGAATTGTGGGAATTCCAGTCATCCACACAGTCACCATACTCCCGGGTAAAGCAGGATTTGCCTGCATTCCGGTAAAACGCCTCGTTCTTGGGGGCTGTATAAACTACATCATATCCCATTGCTCCTTTGCTCTTGTCATCAATGGCAGCATAGCAACCCGGAGCCGGATACTCTTCATGAGTAGCCCGATAGGCATTCTGTGCGAAAGACTCCGGAAAAGCCGTCTCATTAAGTACCGGTTCCCACAGAAGGACAGACGGATGATTACGGTCTCGACGGACCATATTACGGATGTCGGAAAGGATACGTTCTTCAAACACCGGTTCCGGATTCCAGTACTGCCAGCCGGGAGTGGCTACAATAATGAACATGCCCAGTTCATCGCAGGCATCCATAAATGCAGGGTCTTGGGGATAGTGTGCCGAGCGTATAATCCGGAAACCAGCATCACGCATTTTCTTCACGTCCAGCCAATGCAGGTTGTTGGGTACGGCATTCCCGATATAAGCATAGTCCTGATGGCGGTTTACCCCCATCAGTTTGTCTCCGAACGGCTTACCGTTGATATAGAGACCGTCGGCACCGCGAAACTCAATGCTTCGGATACCGATACGGGAAACAACAGCGTCGCACAGCTTGCCGTTAAGATAGACAGAGGTGCGGAGCCGATACAGATTCGGAGTATCGGGATGCCACAAAGACGGATTTCTGACAGTGAGCTGCTGCATGACGTGTCCATCACTTCCGGCAGACAAGCTGAGACTTTTCCTTGTACTGGTCACCTGCTTGCCAACAGCATCCAGCAGGGTTGACTCCACTACCACCCGGCAACCACTCTCTCTATCATTGACGATATGAGTCTTGACATTCACCCGAGCCTTTTGGTCCGACACATCCTCATAGCTGACAAACACGCCTCCCCCAGCCACCTGGCCAGCCTCATTGGCATCGCTTACATGCACGTCACCGGTACAGATAAGATAACAATCACGGTAGATGCCACCAAATACACAAAAATCCATCGTATACTGTTTGCGCCCCGGCGGGAAAGAAGGGTCATCACTGTTATCAGCACATACGGCAACGGTTACCTCATCACCTGGACGCACACCAACAGCAGTCAAATCTATACTCACCGGGAGAAAACCACCGAAGTGCTCCTTTACCTTGTAACCATTGATATAAAAGCAGCTTTTACCCATAACCGCCTCAAAATAGAGGGACAACCGCTTACCTTGATACCGAGTATCGACAGTGAAACGCTTGGAATACCAGGCCGGCCCCTGATAATTGCGAGAACCGCTCGCCTCGGAAGGAACCAGCTGTACGGTATGCGGTAGGTTTACCAGCTCCCACTTGCTGTCATCCAGTTGCAAAGGATCAGCTTTTAAAGGAATATCCCCCCGATGAAAACGCCATCCGGGATTAAAGTCCAATACCTCGCGGCCGGAATTGGGCACCGGATAAAAACTGGCAGCAGAAAAGTGTTCTTGTGCTTGCAGTACACCGATGCAAGCCCAGAAAATAATTAATAAAAAAATCTTTTTCATAATCTATATCATTGATTTGTCATTCTATCCACACGTATTACCGCCGGTTTTCCACAAAGCATCCCCTGCGGCATAGGTACTTTGATTTCCCTTCCATTGAGAACAATCCGAATCCCTTTCAGAGCCGCATTCATGCAAGCATCGGTGACAGAAACCACAATCTCCCCTGCTTCTTCCCTTATCAGCACCGCACACGGGGCAGAAGCGGAAAGAGACAAACCTTCTGCCTGCAAACCTTTATTGCCGGGATACAAGACAGCTTCCACCACCTTTCCATCCATAGAGCAGACCGCCTGCACCAGGGTATCGTTCTGCAATACCCGGAACGGCAGTTCATCCGACGGTATCTGCCGGCCTGCATAAACCACATAGCCATAGGTATCATCAACCGGACGCTGTCCATGATTTGCCCACAGACGGAGGATTCTGGCTTCTGAGGGCAAGCCTTGTTTCTTTTCATTCACCTTGTTCCGCTTCACCCAATCTGTGGGACGAGTCTCGCAAGTAACAAATGCTTCACGGGTATACTCAGGAAGTATCCGATAGGCAAACTTACCTTTCTGCACCAGCCAGAGGGGAGTACCATCTGCCGACAAAAGCGAGTGAGTGCCGGAAGCGACAAGCTCCATTTTTCCCCTTTTCATCGAGAAAACTTCATCCGTCCAAGCCGTCTGGTCGATGGTGGTGCGAATCTCCCCATCCAGTTCAGGACGCTTATTGGTTACGCCCGCACCCAAAGCTACCATGTAATCTCCCAGAATGAAATAAGACTTATATGCCTTGAAGCCATAAAGAACCTCGTTCAAACCCTCACTGTTCCCCTTGTCGTTCACACCCTCTTTCGCAGAAGCGTTCATCTTTTCGAAGATATATCCTGCAACGGCATTACTCCCACCATCCGTAGTACCGGCAGCAAAATTACTCCTGCTGCAATAACCACGCCAATTCTCTACGGGAACCAGTTTGTCCATGCCTTCGCGTGCAGTCACACCCGGGGAAGCGGTGACATCCCAACCGCCCATAATCCGGAAATACTCATCGCCGCTGCGCTGGAACAACGTCATTCCATCCGTCGGATAGAAATTGTAGGCATCAGCAAAACTGGCGGCACTCTCCAGTCCGTCACAACGGACAGAGGCCATATTAATCGTGATATGATAGTCGGGGGTCTTCTTTATCAAGTCGTCGTTGTTGAAGAACCAACGGGTACCGGAATAGATGCCCGGAGCATACTCCTCCATCATGATGCGATTCTTCTTCACCTCTTGCTGCAATTGCAACAGTTCCCGCTGCTCTTCGGGGGTGAAAGAATCCATCCAGTTGCTGATAAGGTTATCCAGCATTCCGGCATAAGGGATAGAAAGCTCTGTGGGATTATATACATACGAGCCACGGTCCAGGCAAGGAAGGCGATATCCCTTATAATAATACCAGGCACCACCACGCAGGAAATTAAGAAGTGCCTGCACATTATCCCGGCCCAGATTCTTGGCCCAGGGAGAGCCTTTCAGCATATTCAGCATTTTAAGTGCATTGGAAGTCCCGTCAATGGGATAGCCCCAAATCAGGCATTGCTTTCCATGTCCCCAACCTGCCCCGTCGGCAGTGAATCCCTCAGTCCAGAAAGCATCGGAATACGTAGTTTGGGAGGTCATACTGATACCGCGCTGGCAAACTTCCGCCAGCAAGTCTATCATAGGAATGGAACGGTACATGGCGGCCACGGGCAATAGGGAACGATAGGCCAATGCATTGCCGCCCACCCACCACACATGGTTGCGGAAACGGGAAATGGAAACTACATTCTCATCGGTTTCGTCGTGGCGGAGAGGTTGGGTCCAAGCTTGTAAGGCAATGGTTTTCAACATATCGCACGCCTCTTGCAGCAATGTGCCGCCTTTCCCACCTTCAGCATCGTCCATCTGTTTCAGATAGCAGAAATAAGTATTGACCGCTGCCGTAGGTATGGCAAAGCAAGATGCATGGAAACGGGGACCGTCATTGGGGCGTCCTGCCTCGATACCGCCGTAATGCAAGATTGCCTTCAGCACTTTACCGGACAAGGCCTGCTCTTCTGTCAGTTCACCTTTACGATAGGCATCCGCTACTTTCCAGATACGGTTGAAGGCATCCGCCACGAACAAGCCTATTTCGGCCTGCGGGTTGGAGTAAGGCTTCTGAAAGGCATTCTCTTTGCGGAATTGCTCTTCCTGCTCCCTTAAACCAGAAAAGATACCGTCGGCAGTGAGTTGTGCCAGACACTCCTGCGCACTCAACCGGGTGTCCAGGGAATGATAACGGTAAGGATGCTGCGCAAAGGAAGCGCGGAAAGCCTTGATGGACTTCTCCTTCTCTGCATCCCCCCGCTGCCGGGCTTCGTTGTAGTAACGGTGATAATTATTGAAAGCAAACTGCGTTTCCTTCTCCTGCGGAAAAGCGGTTGCGGCCAAGCAAAGGCCGAGAATGGTCAGAATAAGGTTTCTCTGCATATTAGAATCGTATTGGTTATTGTATAATGTCCGATTATATTTTCAGCAAATATAATGAAAGGCAGAGGGAAGAAATGACGGCAATCATACAAAACAGATGCAGTTTTCGTACGGAACTGGCTGAGTGCGGCAACAGGCATAAAAAGATTGGCTATCTTTGTTTCATCATAATAACCTTATTAACAACACTCCCCATGAAAAGACATCATCTGCTTTTTCTCTTTGCCGCTTTCATAGCTATAACGTCTTCTGCCCAGAAGCTGGACAATCTGGTAGAACTGAAACAGAAGTCGGAAAACCCACTGTTTCATCACTTGGACAAAGCTCCACGTACACCAGCTTTCGAGTGCGAAGGCTATTGGGCCTGGGGAAGTTCGGTAGTGAAAGGAGATGACGGCAAGTACCATATGTTCGTTTCCCGCTTTCCCAAAAGCTTGCCGTTCCATCCGGGATGGATGGTAGCCTCGGAGATTGTACATGCCGTATCCGAGATACCGCAGGGACCTTATCGGTTCAGCGAAGTGGCCCTCCCTGCCCGTGGTGCGCAATACTGGGACGGACGCTCCACACACAATCCACGCATTTTGAGGCAGAACGGGAAATACTACCTTATCTATATGGGTTCCACCCACCCCTTTGCCGACCCTACTTACGAACAACTCACCCTGAAAAGCCCCTGGTGTACCGTTGCCCGCGCCAACAAACGCGTGGGACTGGCCGTTGCCGACTCGCCCTACGGTCCGTGGAAACGCTTGGACGAGCCCATCTTGAAGACCAAGCCCAATACTTTCTACAGTTTTCTGACCTCAAATCCCTCGCCTATCATTCAAGAAGACGGTTCGGTGATGATGATATTCAAGGGGCGACATTACACGAACGGTTACCTGCACTCGGCCATGAGCCTCGGAATGGCTTATGCTCCTACCATAGAAGGCCCTTATCGAGTGCTGAACAATGACTGTCCCATCTTTGAAGTAGACGGTCAGGGCGAAGCGGAAGACCCTTTCCTCTGGAAAGATGCAAACGGTTATCATGCCATCTTCAAAGACCATGTAGCCAAGTTTACTGGCGAACGGGGCGGAGGCGTCATGGCACATTCCAAAGACGGCATCCAATGGACGGTGGACAAAGACCCGAAAGCCTACTCGCTCACTGTGGAGTGGGAAGACGGCAGCGTGGAGAAGCAAGGACAACTGGAACGCCCCTTCATCCTCTTCGAGGACGGAAAGCCTGCCTACATCTTCTTTGCCACGATGGACGGGCCCGGAGGATTCGAAAATGCATCCCGTTCTTGGAATATGGTGATTCCCATCAAAGATCGGAAGTAAAAATGTGTATCTTTGCAGCCATGAACGAGAACATATTACCCATCCACTTCGCCCCGCTGCAAGGCTACACCGATGCCGTCTACCGGCGGGCGCATGCACGCATATTCGGCGGCATAGAGACCTATTACTCTCCTTTCGTACGCATGGAGCACGGAGAAATCCGGCGGAAAGATGCCCGTGACATTGAGCCGGACAACAACCCGGACCTGCACCTCATCCCCCAGCTCATTGCTCCGGATGCGGACAAGCTGGAGCACATAATGTCCCTTTTCATCGAAAAAGGATACCAGGAAGCGGACATCAATCTGGGTTGTCCTTTTCCGATGCTGGCCCGGCGCCACAATGGCTGCGGCATGCTGCCCTATCCCGAAGAAGTGAAGGCGCTGCTCTCCGAAGCCATCGACCGACATCCCGACATCCGTTTCTCCGTGAAGCTGCGTCTGGGCTGGGAGCAGGCAGAGGAGTGTCTTGCCCTGCTACCGCTGTTCAACGAACTCCCCCTCGCACACATCATCCTGCACCCGCGTCTGGGCAAGCAGCAATACAAAGGAGAGGTAGACCTGGAGGGATTTGAAGCTTTCTACAAAGAGTGCACCCACCCTCTGTTCTACAACGGAGACCTGCATACCGCGAATGATATCCGTTCTATCACCACACGGTTCCCCCGATTGGCAGGTATCGTCATCGGCCGCGGGCTACTCGCCAATCCTGCCCTGGCGCTGGAATACAAGCAAGGAACCCCGATTTCTTCCGATGAAATGGCGAAAAAAGTGGGACAACTACACACCGAGGTCTTCAACGCCTATCAAGAGCTACTGCAAGGCGGTGAGGCACAGCTATTAATGAAAATGAAAAGTTTCTGGGAGTACCTATTGCCGGACGGAGACCGCAAAGCGAGAAAGACCATTCATAAGACCAGCAAACTGGCAAACTATCAGTCAGCAGTAAGCAATCTGCTCGGAACATATTAAACAACCGTTTCCAGTATCTTTCTCTATAGGAGAGAAAGGCTAAGACTCCTATACCGAATACCCACAACACCCGGATGTATTCACCCAAAACATGGGGATGTATTACCCCAAAACATCCCCATGTTTTATAGCACAACACCCGGATGTTATGGGGTAAAACATCCGGGTGTTGTGGGTATTCAGTATCAATGTCTAACCTATACTCTCCCTACCTCTTTAGCTCTACCTCTAAGCTTGCAGCATCCCGGCAAGTAAAGCGCAGCACAGTCTGATTCTTGTCTGCCGACAACACCTTGCAATAGGGCGTCTCGGCAACCTTCCACTGTCCCTTCAAAGTAACGGTTACGGGAATCTCCTGACTCTCATTGTCAGTCCACGGGCGTGAATAGATACTGCGCTCAATACGTTTTCCGTCTTTATCGAAAGCCTCGTCACTCGGACCACGATACAAGGCCAAGTCGGGCTGGGAAACAGTCAGCAGAAGCTTGTCCTTATATTCGCGTATCATGACAAGGCACGATGTATCGGCTTTCTGCAACAATCCACCGTCGGGCAGAGCCTGCGGAGTCTCAAACAAGACGTAAGAAGTAAGACCGTCTGCCGGAGAACGCACAATGTGGGCGTTGCGGTCTTGCCGGAGAATCTTGTAAGTGGGTTTCTTGGCGAATGCCTTCAAAGCGGCGGCATCCGTGTGGGGCAGCACTGCATATTCGTAGGAAGCGCCTTTCGGGGCTTTGCCATGTTGCAATGTCAAGGACACCCAGTCGCCGGAAGTAGGCTTGGTGCTACGCTCGCCTACGGTCACTTGCGGGAAGTTCTTCTCATATCGGGCAGTAGGACGGGAAGCTTTGGAAATGTAATAACCTACGCCGTTGGGGTCTATATAAGTCTGTCCATCACTCTGATAGGACTCCCAGTACCGGCGGGTTTCGGGAGTGGTGGCGGCAAGCTGGAACACGGTGGTTTCCGTTGGATATTCGGTATTTAGGTTTTCGATGTCCGTACCGAGGCATACAATGGTGCCGTCGAAGAAATGGAACGACTTGCGGGCACGGTGAGAACCGTTATACTTATCATGTTCATGCAGCACCATACCGAAGTTACCGTTCAGATGTGCTTGGGACAAACCGCCGGCAAAAGCTTCGTCGGAATAGAGCATCTCCTCCATGCCGGAGAAGGTATCGACATTCAATACCCGGGCACGCAGCTGGTCGAAAGGCAAATGAATGCTCGTGACACCCGGAATACGATTCCAGTCGAAACCGGCCTCCTGCCAGCCACTGGTGGCAAAAGTAACCATTTCATCGGGTTTTCCGGTAAGAATCTGCATGCTGCCATGTGCCAGATAACGGCCATAGAAGTTGGCGGGGAGATAGTGCTCGGCAGCCCAGAGGTAACGGGAATGTCCGCGTACTACGGCAGCCCAGTTGCTGCGACGCTGTACGGATACACAACCGTAACCCAAAGCCAGATTGCCTTGCGGGTCGGGTTCCGGACGGAAGCCTTGGGCTTCGAGCAACTTCTTCATCTCCAATTCGTGGCAGGTAGAAGCCTTCGGCAGATAGTCGGGCGCATTCTTGTCCGGAGCTTCTGTATAGGCAACCAGGCGCAGATAGGCAGCAGCCATTTCGGGGTCATACTTCTGCTTGCCATCCGGCGTACCGGCAATGGCCATCGTGGCATATTGGATAGGTATCAGGCTTCCTCCCCCGTTGGGATGGCGTCCGGACATGGAGAGAGACCATTGCTTCAGATTGCAATAGAAACGCATGGTGAGAAGCACTTTCTTCACCGTCTCGTGTGCCTGCTCGGACAGACGGAACTCGGTACCACTCAGCAAGTAAATCATATTAGTGGCACCGTCCAGACCGCCCACTGCATAGGCAGGATAATTGTTGCAATGATGGAAGCAAGCACCGTCCGGCTTGAAAGAACCGGCCAATCCCGGCGCAGGAAGGCAGCCTTTGTCCAGCCAACGGGAGAAGGAACGCAGGTATTGCAGTTTCTCCGGGGTATCCTCCATAATCAGAATGCTGGCTATGCGGCCTTGCAACTTGGTGTTGAACGTATCTATATCAATACCGTTGACGGCAGGTTCGGGATATACCTCATTGGTGATGGCATACCAGTTGAGCGTACGTACCGCCTCTTCCAGCTTACCTGCCTCACGCAACACGTCCTTCATCAAGAAATAAGCCACAAACAGACCGCGCATACTATATCCGTAATGGTGGATATTCCCCCAGCAACTGCCATAGGCAATACCCTGGTCGGTGGCATTGTCGTACATGGCGATGAATTTCTGCTCCAACTCGTGTTTCAGCGCCGCATCCTCCGCATTGTTGTAGGCGATAGCGACGCGTTTCATCAGGTTGAAATAGTCGCTTATCTCTATCCCCAGTCTGGAGAACATATCTTTGTCCCAATCGGGTACCATACGTTCGTATGCCTCGGAGTGACGTACGAAATAGATAGGACGTCCTGCCACCTTGCCGTTCTTGTAGGTAATCCGATAAAAATCATACTTCTCACGGATGGACTGCATCTCCTTGTCCGAAAGTGCGGAAGGCGTGTAGAGCATGTTGCGGAAACGCTTCTCCATAATCCGTATATCCTGCTTCTGCGCCTCGGTCACGTCTGTCAAAGGAATGTCCGGTTTCCACAAGGAGTGTTCGTAGATAACCAGCCAGTGGTTGGTGGTTCCCTTATTTACAAACGGTACCTGCAAGTCGGCAGTCTGCTGGCGGGCATCCACCTTGCTGGCAGTAATCAGATGGTCGAAAAAGAGTTTCCCTTTCACATCAGGGGCTACAATGCGGATTTCGTCCATCCCTTCTTCCGGGGTGCCTTGCATATCGCGTTCATAACATACCCATGCTCCGCGCCAACCGGTGAAGTTGATGCCAAAAGGAAAAGAGGTGCATACCTTGCCGTCCTTCAGGAACTCGAACCGAATCTGCTTGTCCTGGGCCTGCTCATTGTACACCCATACGATGAAAGCCGAAAGATAGGTGTCTTTCCCCGTCGGGTCTTTCTTCTCAAACTTCAAGTCTTTTTTGATAGACAGTGCGGCACCCGGCTCGAAAGTCCAGCTCAAACTGTGGTCACCATCCCTATAATGTTCGTCGCTAATGCCCAACTGCGAACCAGCTGCCGTAGTGACAAACGCCGGAACCTGCTTCTCCTCAAAAGAAAGCAAGCGCTCATTCTTCACGATTTGTGCATGTACACTGCCCGGCAGCAACATGCAAACGAGCGCTACCGCTCCTATTTTCCATTTACTGAATTGCATCATGTCTGTTTATTTAAGGTTATCGATATTTGCGACTTGGAAATCTGCAAAACGTACGTGGTTCTGCCACAACCGTAAGGCGAAATAGCCGTCTCCTTTGCCATCGGCAACCGGTAAGCTGAAAAGCTCTTCACCATCCATGGCATAAGTGGTGGCTCCATTCTCCACACGGATTTTAACTTCATACCAATGGTTGGGCTTCAAAAGGTGGGCGGCATCGGTATACTCTTTCAAGATGGGTTTAATCTTTGCATCGTCCACTCCATAATACTCTCCATGGTATTCACGGAAACGCGTAGTTCCATTATCATTACCGCCGTAGCCCACATAGTAAAGGTCCAGCGTATTGTAATTCTTGAACTCGCCGTTGCGCCATGCACTGCGGGCAAAGAAGTCATCCGGATGCCGGGGGTCATCGGCCCCCCAAAAACAATTCAAGTCGCTGAGACGGTCGTAGCTACCATTCTCAACCACCACTTGTACCCGGTAGGTAATCTCATAGTTTCCCGTCAACCGTTCCTTATACCAAAGGGACAGCCCGTCCGGAGATACAATATCCATCGTATCGCCGATACATGTAATTTCCACTTTTCCGGAAGAATCCTCCACGACCCAGGCGGTAAGCCGGCAGGAAGCGCCCATCTCCATACCGGGGAGGACACATAAGAGAAGTTGCATCAAAAGAAGTTGTAACCGCATATTTCAATGTATTAGTACGGTACAAAGAAACCCCTCTTTTTGGAAAAAGAGGGGCATAAATCGTACAGAAGAAGGATAAAATAATGATTGAGGCGGATTTCTGCCCCCACTTCATCAGGGATGAAGTTCTTCGAAAGCCTTGTTTTCCTCTTGTACCGCCTGAATAGTTTCTTCCAGTTCATTGATAGGGAGATCGAAGTTGTACCAGTCGTTATAGCAGTCGGTGACATACCACTTGCCGTCTGTCAGTTCAAAGACCACACGAAGGGAAGGTTCTGATTCATCATAGCCTGCTTCGAACTCTTTATGGGCAGGCTCATTGACAGTGAAGTGAGAAATATAGGTACCTCCCTCCTCTTCGGTAGTACGTCCTTCCTTCAGCGTTTCTTCGTCTAGCAATGCCCACTTCTCGCGGGTGAAGGGAAAAGTCTGTTCCGTCTCACCGTCATCCTTCAAGAGGGCGATGGGAGACTTCAAAGGAAACTTGATTCGGGAATACTGGAATGAAGCACTGGACGTGAATTTCTGGAGAAATGTCTTGAAATCCTCCTCTTCGGCAGCCAGACCATTGAGAGTCGTCAGCATGAGTGCCGCAAACAGACAAAAAACAAAGCGGATAGCCTTCATATACTCGGATTATTTTTCAATGCGCAAAGATAATATAAAAGTAATAAAATGCTAAGGCTATGGGGCGATAATTATTATCATCTATGTTTCAGATACTCGTAACCAAACCGGCAACGCAAGCAGTCTTTCTTGTCACAATATTCCTTTTGAAGTTGAAGCAGAGCCTGCGAATCGGCAGCGGTAGATACCGGCAAACCGGCACCATCCCAAAGTCGGGTTACGTGATTGTTTTCGGCCTTCAAGGATTCAAGGAAACGGGTGGCACGGTCACACAAAACGTCATCGGCCTTGTGCAGGCCATAAGCATAAAGAAACGGGATGACCGTATTGATGGCAATCAGATTCAAGGCACCGTCCCCTACCCGCTTTTCCCTCCGGGGTGAAACCTTTCTGAAATTGAAGTGCTCCTCCCAATACGCGGAAGTCTTGGCAGCCAGTATCTTCTTCACCGCCTCCAGCGTTTCAGCCTCCATAACACGCGAGAAGAGCGACTGCTCCTTGTGATACAGACAGGCAAGCTGGGCGAGGCGTACATGTGGAAAGTTATCGGGACGAAGACGCAGAAACCGCCACTGCTCAACAGACATGGGAGCTGGCAGCTCGAACTTGTGTTGCAGGTAGCGGAACTCTTTCTGAAGTATCAAATAATAATCATCTGCCTCTGCCGAGACCTCCTCCAGCAGGCCTGCCTGCCCCAGGAAGAAAGCCTCCACTTGAAACAGACTGTCCCGATGCTTGTCTACGGCGCGGAATGGAAGGCGGTTTGCCCATGCCTCGAAAGCATCCCCATTCAGCCCGAAGCCGAAGTTACGAGCAAGAGTAATGAAGAAAACATCTTCCCAATGATGATTGCAGCGTTCGAGCCGCTGGGATATGACGCATGCTTTCTGCTCAAAACGCTCTACCTGCAAAGCGGACAGCCAGGAATGGACGGTCAGCTTTGGGAGGGAGGCAAGGATGGAATAGCAGGGAGGATAAATCTCTGTCTGCCGAAGCTCTTCATAGCGCAAGCGGACAGTGTCGGGGCAAGTGAGCACCATCTGGGGAACCAGCTCACCGTTCGTGCGGTACACATCACAATTCGATTCGCCCACCACGTGCAGGATGACGGTATCATACGCCTTGTCACGGTCGTGCCTATGGAGCAGCCAGTCTGATGCCTGCGTATGCACTTCGACGTTGCCCACCCAGAGCGTACCGTCTATTTTCAGTTTGGCATTAAAAAAATCGGGGCCTGCATTCATGTTCGGCAAACCGGGATCTATCACTTCTACCGGCCGGCCGGAGGTTGTCTGGAGCAATGACAAAGGAAATATTTTGTGCTTCCAAACATAATGCAGTAGTTGTTCCATGTTAACAAGACGTTAATGTTGAGCACAAATGTAAGAAAAAGATTATCTTTGCGACCTATAGTTTGTTGATAAACTAAATAAAAACAGATAGAAACAATGAAAATCGCATTAATCGGCTACGGAAAAATGGGCAAGGAAATCGAGAAAATAGCCCTTGGCCGCGGACACGAAATTGTAAGCATCATCGATGTCGACAATCAGGAAGACTTTGAATCGGCAGCCTTCAAGAGCGCCGACGTTGCCATAGAGTTCACCAACCCCATGGTTGCATACAATAACTATATGAAGGCATTCCGCGCCGGGGTCAAACTGGTATCCGGCAGTACGGGCTGGATGGCGGAACATGGAGACGAAGTGAAGAGACTTTGTACCGAAGGCGGCAAGACACTGTTCTGGTCGTCCAACTTCAGTCTGGGAGTAAGCATATTCTCTGCCGTCAACAAGTACCTCGCAAAGATAATGAACCAATTCCCTGCCTATGATGTGACAATGAGCGAAACGCACCACATCCACAAGATGGACGCTCCGAGCGGAACAGCCATCACGCTTGCCGAAGGTATTCTGGAGAATCTCGACCGTAAGGACAAATGGATAGAAGGAACTTTCCAGGCTCCCGACGGAACCGTTTCGGGCTCTACGGAATGTGCAGCCAATGAGCTACCCATAAGTTCTATCCGCGAAGGAGAAGTACCGGGCATCCACAGCATCCGCTACGACTCCGAAGCCGACAGCATCACTATCACCCACGATGCCAAGAATCGCAGGGGATTTGCCTTGGGAGCTGTCCTTGCTGCCGAATATACCGCCAAGCACGAAGGTGCTTTGGGAATGAGTGACTTGTTTCCATTTTTAAAAGACTAAAACATCATGAGAAAAACAACACGCACCCAATGGATTAAATTCAGTATAGTCACCCTGCTCTACCTTGCCTTTCTGGTTTGGGTAAAAAGCTGGCTGGGACTGATTGTACTACCCTTCATTTTTGACATCTACATCAGTAAGAAGATACCCTGGGGGTTCTGGAAGAAATCGGAGAATCCTGCCGTACGCAGCATCATGAGTTGGGTGGATGCCATCGTATTTGCGCTGGTAGCCGTCTACTTCGTAAATATCTATGTGTTCCAGAATTACCAGATACCGTCTTCCTCACTGGAGAAATCCTTGTTGGTAGGCGATTTCCTTTATGTCAGCAAGATGAGCTATGGCCCGCGCGTACCGAATACGCCGCTTTCCATGCCGCTGGCACAACATACACTACCGGTATTCAACACCAAGTCGTACATCGAATGGCCTCAATGGGAATACAAACGTGTGCCGGGCTTCGGCAAAGTGAAACTGAACGATATTGTGGTGTTCAACTTCCCGGCAGGCGACACGGTAGCCACCAACTTCCAGCAGACAGACTTCTATACCCTTGCTTACGAAGAAGGAAAACGCGCGTATCCCAACAAGGTGAATATGGACAGCCTGACACGCAAGCAGCAACGTACCGTCTATGATTTGTACTACAATGCCGGACGTAACCTCATCCGTTCCAATCCGAGAATGTACGGTGACATTGTCATACGCCCCGTTGACCGTCGTGAAAACTATGTAAAACGTTGCGTAGGCCTGCCCGGCGATACGTTGCAAATCAAGAAAGGACAGGTATACATCGACGGCAAGGCCATCGAGAACCCTGCAGAAATGCAGTTCAACTACTTTGTACAGACTACAGGTCCTTATATCACCGATGATATGTTCCGTGAACTGGGCATCAGCAAAGAGGACCAGACACTGATGACCGACGGTCTGGGCTGGGAAGAGAATCTGATTGAAATGGGACTGGACCGCCGGGATGCCCAGGGCAGGCTGGCACCGGTCTATCATCTTCCGCTCACCAAAAAGATGTACAAGACCCTTACGGGCAACAAGAAACTCATCAGCAAGATTATCATCGAGCCGGGAGAGTTCTCGGGACAGATGTATCCGCTGAACCTTTACACCAAATGGGACCGCAACAACTACGGCCCGATATGGATTCCTGCCAAAGGCGCCACCATCAAGCTGACCGAGGACAACCTTCCCATCTACGAACGCTGCATCGTTGCTTACGAAGGCAACAAACTGGAAGTCAAGGAAGACGGCATCTACATCAACGGTGAAAAGACCGACTCCTATACCTTCAATATGGACTACTACTGGATGATGGGCGACAACCGCGACAAGTCCGCCGACTCCCGTTACTGGGGCTTTGTGCCGGAAGACCATGTCGTAGGAAAACCGATTGTAGTATGGCTGTCACTGGACAAAGACCGCAACTGGTTTGACGGCAAGATACGCTGGAACCGGATATTCAAGTGTGTGGACGGCATTAAATGAAAAAAGGGTGTAAGATAGCAATCACAATAGTTGGAGTGGCACTCGTCGTGGTGCTGCTTCGGGGTTGTGTGGCAACTTCCTATCTTATCCCCTCTTCCGGCATGGAGAACTCACTGTATCAGGGTGAACGTATTCTTGTAAACAAGTGGAGCTACGGTCTGCGGCTTCCTTTCATGAAGTTATGGGGATATCATCGCTGGGCGGACAGTCCGGTGCAGAAAGAGGATATTCTTGTATTCAACAATCCTGCCAATCTTTCAGAACCCGTGATTGACCGACGGGAAGTCTTTATCAGCCGTTGCATCGGTACTCCTGGAGATACCTTGCTGATAGATTCGCTTTTTTCAGTGATTCCTTCCGAAAAGAATGCACCCGACCAGAAGTTTCTTTATTCTTACCCCAGTCAACGGGAACAACAGTTGGATTCATTGCTTTCCATCCTTTCCATCGCTCCCAACCAACTATTGGGACAGGACTCAATAAAGAATATACGTAGTTTCAGCCGCTATGAACACTACTTGCTGGAACAAGCCATGAACGGGAATTGCTGGATAGAACCGATTGTCAAGGAAGACTCCATGGAGATGTTGAAACCTCTGATAATCCCCAGCAAAGGCAAAGCCATACGCGTATATCCGTGGAACAAGACTTTGTTGCGAAACACCCTGGTACTTCACGAAAAGAAACAAGCCGAAATCAAAAACGACACCCTTTATGTGGAAGGCAAACCCGTGCAACACTGCCATTTTACCAAAGACTACTACTGGGTAAGTGCCAACAATGCCATCAATCTTTCGGACTCCCGTCTTTTCGGTTTCGTCCCCGAAGACCACATCATAGGCAAGGCATCTATCATCTGGTTCTCCAAAGAAAAGGGAACAGGACCTTTCAGCGGTTACCGATGGGGCAAGATATGGAAAAGAGTGGAATGACAAACAAATGAAAGAATAAAAATGAAAATACAAACAATGAACAGTAGCTTCAATCGTAAATCGCAAATCATCTAATCGTAAATATACTGATGAAAACAGTTTTTCTTTCTTCCGCCTATTTGGCTCCCATAGAATATTATACCAAATTGCTGGCATACGATAAAGTATTCATCGAACAGCATGACCACTATATGAAGCAGACTTACCGCAACCGCTGCACCATTGCCGCACCGGACGGCGAGTTGGCACTTTCCATCCCTACCGTAAAGCCGGATAGCCTAAAATGCCCGATGCGCGATATCCGTATCTCCGACCACGGTAACTGGCGGCATCTGCACTGGAATGCCATAGAATCTGCCTATAACCACACTCCTTTCTTTGAATACTACAAGGATGACTTCCGTCCCTTCTATGAACAGAAATATGAATTCTTAGCCGATTTCAACGAAGAACTTTGCCACCTCGTCTGCTCCCTGATAGACTTGCAACCGGATATGGCACGTACTACCGGATACCGGACTGAGTTTGCTCCGGATGAGACAGATTTCCGCGAACGCATTCATCCGAAAAAGGATTTTTCTCTGGAAGATACAGAATTCTCACCACAACCTTATTATCAAGTGTTTCAAGAGAGACTCGGGTTTCTGCCCAACTTGAGCATCATAGACCTGCTGTTCAATATGGGACCGGAAAGCTTATTGGTATTACAGAAGTCCATCGCTCTAAAATAAAAGACATGAAACCGAAAACAACAATACAATGGACGCTTGCATTCCTGCTTCTGGCATCTTGTATGCAAGCACAATCCATTTGGAACACAGCACACCTTGCAAATGTAAAGCACTCTATTCACGAGCCTTTCTATGCCACAACTTACGAGATATTGAAAGCGGAAGCGGACAGGTTATTGGACGCCCAGCCCCTTTCTGTCATGATGAAAGAAAAAACACCTGCCAGCGGTGACAAGCATGACTATATGAGCCAAGCCCGATACTATTGGCCCGACCCAACAAAGCCAAACGGCCTGCCTTACATCAACCGCGACGGCGTATCCAATCCTGAACTGAACAAACTAGACCGTAATCGGTTGGGAACAACAGCCGGCCGTATCACTACCCTGGCTCTGGTCTGGTACTTCAGCGGAGAAGAGCAGTATGCCCGGAAAGCCACAGAACTTATCCGCGTATGGTTTCTGAACAAAGACACCCGAATGAACCCCAACCTGGAATATGCACAAATGATACCGGGACACAATAACGACAAAGGTCGCTGCTATGGGCTGATAGACACCTACTCCTTCATAGAAATGCTGGATGCTGTGGCACTGCTAGAACAGTCAAAAGCATTTACTACCCAGGACAGCAAACAACTGAAGAAATGGTTTTCCAAACTGACCGACTGGATGCTCGCCAGTCCGCAAGGTAAGGAAGAAGCAGCCAGTGCCAACAACCACAGCGTAGCCTACGATGCCCAAATCATAGCTTTCGCCCTCTATACCGGTAACAAGAAACTGGCGCAGGAAATCATCAATGACTTCCCCCAAAAACGTATCTTCCCCCAGATAGCTCCTGACGGACGACAACCGCACGAACTGCAACGTACCCTTGCCTTCCACTACTCACAGTACAACCTGACCCACTTTATTGACATCATGCTGATGGCAAAAAATCTTGGAATCAAGCTGGATGACATCACCTCTACCGATGGACGTAACTTCTACAAAGCCATGGATTTCCTGGCTTCCTACGTCGGAAAGGGCCTCAGTGAATGGCCCTACCAGCAGATAAGCGGCTGGGAAAGCTCGATACAGAATTTCTGCAAAGACCTCTACCGTACTGCCGTCTACCTGAATCCTGCACGCAAAGACTACCTGAATCTTTATTATGCCCACCGTATCCTAAAACCGCATGACAACTTCAATCTACTGTATATACAAGCCACGGCATTGGACAACCCGATAAGGAAATAGCACTTTCTTCCGGACAACAAATGCATCTTTTTTGTATGATTGTTAGTCAGTGCAACAGATTATTCCGTATTTTTGCAACGCTAATCAAATAAAACACAACGTAATTTTTAAATGAACGAATCATGAAAAACTTATTTGACATTAAAGACAAAGTAGTGGTCATAACCGGCGGAACAGGAGTATTGGGGAAAGCCATCGCCTTTCATCTGGCAGAAGAAGGTGCAAAGGTCGTCATTTTGGGACGCAAGACAGAAATAGGGGACGCCATTGCCGGAGAAATCAAGGCAAACGGTGGAGAAGCCATGTTCCTGACAACCGACGTGATGAACCGTGAACTGCTGGAACAGAACTTGGCTGACATCCTGAAAGCCTATGGCCGCATAGATGCCCTGCTGAATGCAGCCGGCGGAAATATGCCGGGTGCCACCATCGCGCCCACGGGCACTTTCTTCGATTTGAAGATAGAAGAGTTCCAACGGGTGCTGGAATTAAACCTGACCGGTACCGTACTGCCTACACAAGTCTTCCTCAAACCGATGGTGGAGCAGAAGGCAGGTGCTATTGTCAACTTCTCCAGCATGGCTGCTTTCCGCCCCATGACGCGTGTAGCCGGATATGCTGCCGCAAAAGCCGGTATCTCCAATTTCACAGCCTTCATGGCTACGGAAGTTGCCAAGAAGTTTGGTGAAGGTATTCGTGTAAATGCCATCGCACCCGGATTTTTCCTCACAGAGCAGAACCGTGCCCTGCTGACGAACCCGGATGGAAGCTACACGGAACGTGGGCAAGATGTGATTCGCCAAACTCCCTTCGGACGTATGGGCCGTGCAGAAGAGCTTTGCGGAACCATCCAATACCTCATCAGCGATGCTTCCAGCTTTGTCACCGGTACGGTGGCTGTAGTGGACGGAGGGTTCAACGCATTCGCCATGTAAATAGTAAATTGCAAATCATCAAACAATAAATAACATGATTCTTTGTGAACAAACCTGGCGCTGGTACGGTCCCAACGACCCGGTAAGCCTTTGGGACATCAAACAAGCCGGGGCTACCGGCATTGTAAACGCCTTGCATCATATTCCAAACGGGGAAATATGGACAGTAGAGGAAATCAAGAAACGGAAAGAAATGATTGAAGCCGTCGGTCTGCGCTGGTCTGTAGTAGAAAGTGTACCCGTACACGAACATATCAAGACCCAAACCGGAGACTTCCAGAAGTATATCGACAACTATAAAGAGAGCTTGCGTAACCTGGGCAAATGCGGCATTCACATTGTCACCTACAACTTTATGCCCGTACTGGACTGGACACGTACCGACCTCGCCTACGAACTACCCGACGGCAGTCGTGCCCTCCGCTTTGAACGTGCCGCTTTCATCGCCTTCGACCTCTTCCTGCTACGTCGTCCCGGTGCAGAAGGCGAATACACCGATGAAGAAAAGGCCAAAGCCCGTGCCCGCTTCGAACAGATGACAGAGGCAGACAAACAACTGCTTGTACGCAACATGATTGCCGGACTTCCCGGCTCAGAAGAAAGCTTCACCCTGGAACAGTTCCAACAGGAACTGGACCGCTACAAGGGCATCACTCCGGAACGCCTGCGTGCCAACCTGATCTATTTCCTGCAAGAAATCACTCCGGTAGCCGACGAAGCAGGTGTCATGCTCGTTATCCATCCGGACGACCCACCGTGCTCCATCCTCGGCCTGCCACGCATCATGAGCTGTGCTGCCGATTTCCAGGCACTGATTGACGCTGTTCCCAACAAGAGCAACGGTCTTTGCCTCTGCACCGGTTCGCTCGGTGTAAGCAGCGCCAACGATTGTGCAGTCATCATGCAGCAATTTGCCGACCGCATCAACTTTGTCCATCTGCGCAGTACACAACGCGACGCCGAAGGCAATTTCTACGAAGCCAACCACCTGGAAGGAGACGTGGACATGTATCACGTGATGAAAGCCTTCCTTGAACTGCAACAACGCCGTGGTGTCTCTATCCCGATGCGACCCGACCACGGACACCAGATGGTAGACGACTTGAAGAAGAAAACCAATCCCGGCTATTCCTGTATCGGCCGTCTGCGCGGACTGGCAGAGCTTCGTGGACTGGAAATGGGTATAGCCAAATCGCTGTACGAATAAGGCACAAGATATAGCAAGCATAAGGAAAGAACAGGAAGCCCTCCGTCCGAAACTTCAAAGTTTCGGACGGAGGGCTTCCCTTTATAAGTTTTCTGCCATCAGCCGCCTCTTCTTAAGGCACTGTCTGCCGACATTTATTTACCTTCTTTTGCAGCAAGCACTTTCCATACAACGGCACTCAGCGCAGCACCCACAAACGGAGCTACAATGAACAGCCACAACTGAGAGAGAGCCTCGCCACCCTGGAACAGTGCCGGACCGATGCTACGGGCAGGATTGACAGAAGTTCCCGTAACAGGAATACAAACAATGTGCACTAATACCAACGTAAGACCAATGGCCAATCCTGCAAGATTACCCGCCCCCTTCTCGGAATCCGTAGAACCTAAGACAACCAGCACAAAGATAAACGTGAACACAGCCTCTGCAATGAATGCCTGCAACATCATTCCGTCAGCAAACCCATTGGAACCGGTAGCCGTAGGACCACCATGAGCGCCCGTAGACACCAATGCATAAAGAATGGCAGAACCGATAACCGCCCCGATAACCTGAAACACCATATACATGGCTGCATCTTTCCCGCTCATCCTGCCGGACAACAGAACGCCCAGGGTAATGGCAGGATTAATATGACAGCCCGAGATTCCTCCGATAGCGTATGCCATCGCCACAACGGACAAGCCGAAAGCAAAAGCCACTCCCAGCGTTCCGACACCTGCACTAACCGCCCCCGCCGCACTTCCGGCAAAGACAGCACTACCACATCCCATCAGGACAAGAACCATTGTCCCGATCATTTCTGCTAAATACTTCTTCATGATAGTTTTTATTAAACATTGATTTCTGCAAAAATAAATATAAAAGATGAAGATCTGCCCAAACACGGCGGTAAAAACTCACCCATTACTACAAAACATCACTGCTTTGACTCTAAACATCCAGCATATCTGCATCTTCCTTAGCCAACCCGAAGAAACTCAGAAATATAAGAAAACATATTGGCTTGTAAAGAGTACAAAGAAAGGGTGCAACCTCACGGCCACACCCTCCATCTACACTATCTTTGATAATAACCTAAAAGGAAACTTTATTTTCCTACATCATTTCAATTCAAAAGGAACCGTTCCCTTCACATCGGCTGCCGAAGCTGCTATGACAGCCTCGAACTTGCCCGGCTCGGCCACCCAAGCGTGCTGGGTGTCATCGAAGAAGCTAAGAGCCTCCTTATCAATGGTAAATGTGACTTCCTTTGTTTCGCCCGGAGCCAGTTTCACCTTTTGGAAACCTTTCAGTTCCTTGACGGGACGAGGCAGAGAGGACTTCTTGTCACTGATGTACAGTTGGACAACTTCCTGCCCTTCGCGCGCTCCGGTATTCTTTACAGAAACCTTCACGGTCAGCGTACCGTCGGCCTGCATGGTCTTGCTGTCGGCCGTCGGCTTGCCATATTCGAAAGTGGTATAGCTCAAACCGTGGCCGAAGGGGAACAACGGTTTCACCTTCTTCTGCTTATCGGCCCAACGGTAGCCCACGAAGATGCTTTCATTATACTTGATGTCGATGATGTCCTTGCTCCGTTTGCCGGTATATTCGCCCAGGCTGTGAGCCGGACAGTCCTCCAGCTTCACGGGGAAGGTGAAGGGAAGCTTGCCGCTGGGATTGACATCGCCCATGAGGATGGCGGCAAGGGAGCTGCCGGCTTCGGAACCCAGATACCAGTCCTGCACGATGGCAGGCACCTCGTTCACCCACGGCATGGCAATGGCGTTGCCGGAGATGTTGACGACAATCAGATTCTTGTTCGCCCCGGCCAGTGCGGAGATAACGGCATCCTGACCGTAGGACAAGCCCAGACCCTCACGGTCGGAGTCCTCGCAGTCCTGGCCGTTACTCTTGTTCAGGCCACCGATGAAGATGACATAATCGGCATCCCGGGCCTCTTTCACGGCTTCGGCTATCAGCTCTTCGGGAGTACGGTCATCCTTCAGATTCTGTCCGGTCACCACCCCGTTGTATTCACCGCTTGCATCGCCCACGTAGCCACGGGCATAGACCACCTCGGCCTTGCCGGCCACACGCTGCTTGATGCCGTCCAACGGAGAGAGTTCGCGCTGTACCTTCAGGGAAGAACTACCACCGCCTACGGTCATCATCTTGATGGCATTCTCGCCCACTACAAGAATCTTTTTAGCCCGGTTCAAGTCTATCGGGAGCACATTGCCCTTGTTCTGCAACAGTACGATGCCCTCCTCACCGATGCGGCGGGCAGCCTCGTAATGTTCCGGAGAGAGCATGCTTCCCCACGGACGGTCGGGGTTCATCACCGTACGGAAGATAAGGCGCAGAATGCGGCGTACCTTGTCGTCCAGTTCCGTGGTACCTACCTTACCTTCGCGGATGAGGTTCAGATAGGGATTTGCCAGATAATAGTTATCGTATGCGTTGCTGGCACCGTTCGAGAGCCCGTTGGTCCAACTGCCGAATTCCATATCCAGCCCGTTGGTGATGGCTTGCCGGGTATCGTGCGTGCCGCCCCAGTCGGAAATGACTACGCCGTCGAATCCCCATTCGCCCTTCAATATATCGTTCAATGTGTATTGGTTGTGACAAAGATGTTGGCCTTTGTATAGGTTGTAGGCACCCATGATGCTCCACGCTCCGCCTTCCTGCACGGCCATCTTGAAAGCAGGCAGATAGATTTCATAAAGAGCACGGTCGTCCACGATGACGTTGGTGGTGTGGCGGTTCACTTCGTGGTTGTTCAAGGCGAAGTGTTTCACGCAGGCAGCCACGCCGTTCTGCTGCACGCCCCGGATATAGGGCGACACCATCTTTCCGGCCAGATAAGGGTCCTCACCCATATACTCGAAGTTGCGTCCGTTGAGCGGTGTGCGGTAGATATTGACACCAGGGCCCAGCAGGACGGACTTGTTGCGGTAGCGTGCCTCTTCACCGATGCTCTGTCCGTAAAGGAGAGACATTTCGGGGTTCCAGGTTGCCGCCAGACAGGTCAGGGCAGGGAAAGCCACGCAGGAGTCGTTGGTGCATCCGGCTTGTTCCCACTCGTCCCACAACACATCGGGACGTATGCCGTGGGGGCCGTCGTCCGTCCATACATCGGGAATGCCCAGACGGGGCACACCCGCACTGCTGAACTTGCTTTGCGCATGAGTCAACTTCACTTTCTCTTCCAGGGTCAGACGGCTCAAGGCGTCTTCCACTCTTTCTTCAATAGGTTTGCTTGCGTCCAGATAGACGGGCTTCTGCTGGGCCGAAAGAGGCAGCGCGACAGCAGCCAGAACCAAACCGAATAATACTTTTTTCATTGTTGTATAATTAAGTTGTTATATAAGTAAGCAATCATAATCAGTCCGTACCATTGATAATCCCCAACATATAAGGGAATATGACTTAGCCCTACCTACATAGGAACTGAAGTCCTTACACCCGTATAGTGAGTATCCATAACATGGGGATGTTGTTGTCCAAAACATCCCCATGTTTTACCCCAAAACACCCGGATGTTTTATCCCAATACATCCCCATGTTTTGCCCTAAAACATCCGGATGTTTTGGGTGCTCAGTCCTATGGTGTGTACAGCTCAGTCCCTACCTCTTTCATGCTAAGTCCCGGCATCTCATCCTCTGGGACTTGATACGTACTGTTTGCAGCGAGGCAGCACCCGCTACTTCATTCCCAATGACCGGATATAACCCTCCTGAACCACACAATTCTTCAGTTTGCATGCCTCGATAAAGTCCATCATCGCCTTGCGGGACATGGCCTGCGCGGGACGTGCCTCACGGATTTCCTTGTACGTGGCACGCGGTGCTTCGGAGAAATACACGATGTTTGCCCAGTTCTCCGGCGGAGTGATGCCGACGAAAGAAGAACCGTCCATCTTCTTGTAGGGCCAGAAGGTATAGCCGATGTTGTTCTCGCGCATCGTCTGGCAGAAAGCGGCCTGCCATTCGTCCGTATTGTGGCCTATCTCACCCATGTACATGGGCAGGTTCACACTGTCGCGGAAGTTGATAATCGTCTGGATGGCAGCTTGGGTAGGTTCGCCTCCGTAACGGTGGCAAGTGTACATTATCTTGTCGTCGAACTTGGAGTCCTTGAAAGGCTTGAAATTACCGTTCCATTGCGCACCGCCCAGCAGAATGATGTGGTTGCTGTCCACCTCGCGGATGGCGGCTACACCTTTCTTATATACATCTTCCAGCTTGCCGTTGAGTTCCTCCATGTTCTCGAAGTAAGGGGCAATGGGCTCGTTGAAGAGTTCGTAACCGAGGATGACCGGTTCGTTCTTGTAGCGGTCGGCTATCCGGCGCCAAATGTCACAGTAGAGTTGCTGGCTGACTTCGCTGTCGAACAGCCAGGGATAGCCGTAGCTGTCGTCGATATTGTCGCCCGTCTGTCCGCCGGGAGCGTCGTGCATGTCGAGGATGAGGTACAAGTCCGATTCGCGGCACCACTCTACCAGGCTGTCCACGCGGGCAAAGCCGTCTTGGTCGGCAGTCAGCCCCATATAGTCCTCGTCGGTAAACAGCTTGTAGTGGAAAGGCAGGCGGATGGTGTTGGCACCCTGCTCCTTGATGAAGCGGATGTCCTCGCGCGTTACATAATTGTCCTTGAATGCTTTCCAGAAGTCGGCCGTAAAGTCCGGTCCCACCAACTGGCAGAACATCTCATTGATGAAACGGCCGGAATTGGTCTTGTTGAACTTGAACATGTATCCTTCCGGATTCAGCCAGTTGCCCAGGTTGGTACCCATGATGAAGAGTTTGGTACCGTCGGGCTTTATCAAGTCCTGACCCTGAATGGTTACGAATGCATCCGAAGTTACTTCTTTTGTCGCTTGTTTCTCACCGCATCCCGCAAGGCCCAAAGACAGCAAGGCGATGGAAATGCTTGTCGCTAATAAATGTTTCATGGCAATAATTTTGGTTATAGTATTAGTTGCGATATTCGCTTTTGCTTCCCCAAAGTTAGGAAAGATAAGAACACCTCGTACCGGCGAATCGGGAATAGGTGGAAGGAGTGAAGAAGCATGAACAAACAAACAACTAATAATCAGAAATATAATCAGAAGAAGAGAAAGGCAGAAAGTGGATTCAAAAAGCCAGTTTGACGTATTGTCAGCGTATCTGCATCAGCCGCATCTCGAAGTCCTCGCGCGAAATGCGGGCCTTGTTCTTCACCTTGGCACGGTAATTATAGATGGTGTTTACGGAATAACGGAGGAATTCTGCAATCTGCGAACTGTCGTCGATGCCCAGACGAATCAGGGCGAAAATGCGGAGTTCCGTATTCAGCAACTCGCCTTTACGGAGCACGATGCGTTCTTCGGGCTGCAGCAAGTCATTGAATTCATCGACAAAATCGGGGAAAAGGTGCAGGAAGGCAGTATCAAAGTTATCATAGAGTTCCTTCAGTCCGGCGTCCAGCACCTCGCGGGAACGCACCATCTTCAGCAGCTCTTCCATCTGCCCGGCAGAGATTTTCTTGTTGACCATCCGCCGGTAGGTATCCAGCCGGTTGATATAAACGGAGCAGAGATTCATGAAACGGCCCACATACTCCTCCTTGATGTTGTTTGAGAGTTGCAGTTGCTCGTTGGCATGCTCCAGCTTGTTCCGTGCGGCAGAGAGTCGCTGCATCTGCCGGTAGATAAAGCCCACTGCCACCACCAACAGCACAATCAAAGCGCTGATGAGCCAGAGGTACAGCCGGAGCCGGTCATTCTGCTTCTCACGCATGGCCTGATAAGTGAGGTCTATCAGTGAAAGGATGCCGGCAGTCTGGAGGCTGCGGCTACGGGCGTTGTATCGGTTGGTTTCGTCCCACGAGAAACGGATGTAACGGTAGGCATGCTCCATATCCCCTTCCTCATAAAGAAGTTCCGCCAGGTTCCAGAGTGAGGCATGGTCTGTGATGCTCAGGCGAATATCGGTCAGTGCAGACAAAGCCAGATAGCGCTTCTCCTCCTCCCGGTTCCCGAGCCGGCGGTAGAGCAATGAGCGCTGATAGGTCACCAGCGCATATTCGGGAGTATTGGGCTTGGCATGTGCCAGACGCGTATCATTGATGCTCAAGGCTTCGTCCGGATGGCCTGCAGCGGCCTCCCGCGTCTCTCTTCGTTCCAGATAGAGGGGGGATGAAGGCAGAAGTACCTGCATCAAAGAATCGTCATAATGGGTAGCCAAAGCCTGATAATGCTTCTTGAAAGAATCGTCCAGCGTATAGAAACTCAGTTCTGTGTAAAGTTTATGACAGGCATTGTAATAGTCCGGCAGCAGATGGGAGGGAAGGGAGGCTTTGTCCGTCTGCCTCAAGAGTTCGGCGGCTTCCTCGTACATGCCTGCCGAAGCCATCAAGTGGGCAAGCTCCAGCCTTGTTTCGAGTGCTGCATCCTGCCGGCCATAGCGCTCTGCCCAATCCAGATTGACACGAAGATAATGGATGGCCGAATCGCAGATATATGCCTTATACTCCTTATAAATTTCCCCATTCCATCGAAAAAAAGAGATATTGGCGGTATCGGTATCCAACACTTGGCGCTTCAGCCGGGCAATGCGTCCTTCACGCACGGCGACATAGTGCCGGTGCGCCTCGATAGCCTCATCCAAAGAGGACGTCAGCGCAGTAAAAGAGGGCGTGCCGGCAGCCAAAGCCACACTTTGCCATACCACGACGGCAAGAAAACAAAAAATGAACAATCTCCTTTCCATGACCATAAAGTTCATGCAAATATAGCAAGAAATCCTGCAAAGCAGTAGCATCGGAAAGAATAGTTTCCTATATTTGCGTTCAAAACCCCCAAACAAATTATCTATCATGAAAAGCTTAACACTCCAACGGATTGCCGCGGTAGACGTATTCCGCGCACTCACCATGTTCCTCATGCTCTTTGTCAACGACATTCCCGGACTGAAAAACGTGCCCCACTGGCTGATGCATGCCAGGATGGACGAAGACATGATGGGATTCTCCGACACCATCTTCCCTGCTTTCCTTTTCTGCATGGGCATGTCCGTATCCTTTGCCATACAAAACCGGTACAAAAAGGGAGACAACACCCTGCAAGTCGTGGCCCATATCTTCTGGCGGACAGTGGCACTGATTGCCATGGGACTGTTTTCACTGAACAGCGGAGGCATCGAAGGCGGCCTCTCACATCAATGGTTTTCCATCTTGATGGTCATCGGCTTCTTCCTCACCTGGGGGGTATATCCCAAAGCGGAAGGAACGAAAAAGACCCTTTTCACCGCAATGAAAACAGCAGGCGTGCTGCTGCTCGCCTTCCTCGTCATCTACAAGGACATGAATGGGAAACCGTTCCAGATAAGCTGGTGGGGCATCCTCGGACTTATCGGCTGGACGTATGCGGTATGTGCAGGCATCTATCTGTTCACCCGGGAAAGCCTGCGGAAGAATGCCATTGCCTGGTTCGTGGTCGTATTGCTTGCCGTAATCAGCCATTCAGACCTGATACCGGGAGAGTACGGCAGCCGGATTATCCTGCTTCCCTTTATCCCGAGTGACTGGACACTGCATGCCTTCGGTATGTCCGGCGTATTGACCTCCCTGCTCATGCAGCGCTATGCCGACCGGGAACGGCCGGGACGATTCATCGGCATGCTTTGTGCCCTCGGCGTAGGAATGCTTGTCCTTGCCCTCGTCTCACACCCGTTCTGGATTATATCCAAAATACAAGCCACACCGACATGGCTGTTCTATTGCCTCGCCATGTTCTTCCCGCTGTTCGGTTTCTTCTACTGGCTGACGGACGTGAAAGGCAAAACCAACTGGTTCGATATCATCAAACCTGCAGGTACGGCAACGCTGACCTGCTATATTATCCCTTACATCTGGTATGCTGTCCAGCAACTGCTGCATCTGCACTATCCCGAGGCATTGGGAAGCGGTGTACCGGGGCTGCTCAAGTCCCTCATGTTCTCGCTTGTCATTGTGGGGCTGACCGGCCTGCTGGTGAAAGGCAAGATTAAACTGAAAGTATAATGTTGAAAGTTCAGACACCCAACGGTGAAGACAAGGTGCTGCTGCATTCGTGCTGCGCACCTTGCTCCTCTGCCATCATCGAGTGCATGCTGGAAAACGGCATACGCCCCACCGTATTCTACTGCAATCCCAACATCTATCCGCAGGCGGAATATGAGATAAGGAAAGAGGAGGCTATCCGCTTCGTAACCTCCAAAAACCTCGATTTCATCGACGCGGACTACGACTATGCACACTGGCTGCACACTATAAAAGGACTGGAAAACGAGCCGGAACGTGGCAGCCGATGCCTAAAGTGCTTCACACTGCGCCTGACAGAGACAGCCCGCTACGCCTCCGAGCATGGTTTCTCCGTATTCACCACTACCCTCGCCTCTTCGCGCTGGAAAAGCCTGGAGCAAATCAATGAAGCCGGACGCCGTGCCGCCGCGCTCTATCCGGATACCCTCTTCTGGGAACAGAATTGGCGGAAAGGCGGGCTCCAGGAGCGGCGCAACCAACTGCTGAAAGAGTATGACTTCTACAACCAGCAGTATTGCGGCTGTGAATTCAGCATGCAACGGTTGGAAAAGAACGAAACGATATAAAATCGGCCGGATTATGTACGATATCGTACTAAAACTAGGTACGTTTCTCGTAACTTTGTTTCATGTTAACAATAAGAACTAAAGAAAACATGAAGAAACTGACTTTTACATTATTCATCGCCCTAGCAGTGGCATGCCTCTTTTCAGTTCCCTGCAATGCCAAGGGAAAAGCAAAACACGTAGTTTTCATCGGTCTTGACGGCTGGGGTAGCTACAGTGTTCCCAAAGCAGACATCCCCCACATCAAGCAACTGATGGCAGACGGTTCTTATACATTAGAAAAACGGACTGTACTTCCCTCCTCCAGCGCCGTCAACTGGGCAAGCATGTTTATGGGGGCAGGTCCTGAATTGCACGGATATACGCAATGGGGCTCCAAGACTCCCGAGCTTCCGTCACGCGTACTGAACCAGCACGGCATATTTCCTACCATCTTCCAGCTGCTACGTGATGCCCGGCCGGAAGCGGAAATAGGCTGCCTGTATGAATGGGACGGTATCAAATACCTTGTAGACACTCTTGCCTTAAGCCACTATGCGCAAGCGCCCGACTACAACAAACATCCCGAAGCCTTATGCGGTATGGCAGAAAAGTATATCAAGGAGAAACAACCGACCCTTCTTGCCATTTGCTTTGACAACCCCGACCATGTAGGCCATCAAGCCGGACACAATACTCCTGAATATTACGCCAAACTGAAAGAACTCGACGGTTATGTGAGCCGCATCATCCAGGCCGTTACAGAGGCAGGCATGCTGAAAGAAACCATCTTCATCGTTACTGCCGACCACGGAGGCATTGAAAAAGGACATGGCGGCAAGACCATGCAGGAAATGCAGACTCCCTTCATCATCTCCGGAAAGAACATTAAGAAAGAAGGCGAATTCCACGAAAGCATGATGCAGTATGACGTTGCCTCCACCATTGCCCACATCTTCGGGCTGAAACAGCCACAAGTATGGATAGGACGTCCTATGTTGCAGGTTTTCAAATAAAAAAAGCGGTCAGCGATAAATGAGCGTCGAAAGATAGTCCTCGGCAAACATCTCGTTCGCCACCTCTAACAGAGCTTCCGAAGTGAGCTGTTCAATGCGATGGAACACGGCTTCGGAAGTTTCGCATTTATTATAATGCAGGAAAGTCTTTCCCATACCCAGCGCATTGTTCTCATTATTATCCGAAGCTACACCGATTTGCCCGATAAGCTGCTTCTTGGCGGCCGCAAGCTGCGAGGAAGTCATCCGGACATCACGCAAGCGTTTCAATTCCTTATATACCAGGCGGGTGCAGTAGTCCAAATCTGCAGGGTCGCAACCGAAGTAGATGCAGAAAGTTCCCGTATCGGTATAGGAAGTCAAGTTGGATTCTACGTTATAGACCAGCCCACGACGTTCACGGAGAGAGACGTTCAAGCGGCTATTCATGCCCGGGCCACCCAAGACATTGTTCAGCAGGTAAAGTGCGGTGCGCTTGTCATCGTATGCATTATATCCCCGGCTGCCAATCATGACATGTGCCTGGTGAGTATCCTTATGCACTACAAGATGCTCGGGTACATAGAGGGGCGGCAGAGTACGACCATAATGCACCGGTGTTGCCGGTATATCCGCCAGAAATTTTTTTGCCATAAGCACAACTTTCTTGAAACTCAGATTGCCCAGAACAAAGAAAACCATATTGTTGGGATGGTAGAAGCGGGCAGTGAATGCGGCAGCATCCTCACTGCGAAACTGCTTTAACTGCTCGGGATTGCCAAGAATGTTGCGTCCCAGGGGATGCCCCCTGAATATCAAGTCCTCAAAATCATCGAAGATTAGCTCGGAAGGATTATCTTCGTAGGACTGTATCTCGTCGATAATCACCTCTGTCTCCTTCTCTATCTCGCGTTGCGGAAAGGTGGAGTGGAATACAATATCCACCAGAAGTTCGAAGGCACGGCCGAAATGCTCGGTCAGGAAAGCAGAGTAAATCACCGTCTCTTCCTTGTTGGTGTAAGCGTTGAGGTCGCCGCCCACATTCTCCATGCGGTTCAGAATGTGCCATGCCTTGCGCTTGGCGGTACCTTTAAATATAAGGTGCTCCACAAAATGCGCCATACCCTGCTCGTTTTCAAGCTCGTCGCGCGTACCCGCATCTACGGCAAAACCACAATAAGCCACTTTGGAGGCTGAGGGTTCGTGAATGATGCGCATGCCATTGGGCAGGGTATATTGATTGAAAGTTGGCAGTAAATTTTCTTTTAAGTTCTTCATTCTGACGTTTCAAGCTATTTGAGGCGACAAAAATACAATAAAACTTATTGCCGTTTATAGAAAATTGCAGATATTTGCAATTGCTATAATTTTAAGCACATTAATCAAATTAGCACATTAAGTATGATTGCATCCATTCAAGAGCTTTTGCAGAAAGAGGCACAAGCCGTACTGAACATTCCAGTGACGGACGCTTATGAAAGAGCTGTAGAACTCATCGTAGAACAAGTGCACCGCAAAAAAGGGAAACTGGTAACTTCGGGTATGGGCAAGGCCGGACAAATAGCCATGAACATCGCCACTACCTTCTGCTCCACCGGCATTCCTTCCGTTTTCCTGCACCCCAGCGAAGCACAGCATGGTGACCTCGGCATTCTTCAGGAGAACGACTTGTTGCTACTTATCTCCAATTCGGGCAAAACTCGCGAAATCGTGGAGCTGACACAGCTGGCACATAACCTGAACCCGGGACTGAAGTTCATCGTCATCACCGGAAACCCCGACAGCCCCCTGGCACACGAATCCAACGTATGCCTCAGCACCGGGAAACCGCAAGAAGTATGTGTACTGGGCATGACACCCACGACTTCGACCACCGCCATGACCGTCATCGGCGACATCCTGGTGGTACAGACCATGAAAGAAACAGGATTCACCATTGAAGACTACTCCAAGCGCCATCACGGTGGTTACCTCGGAGAAAAATCAAGATCGCTATGCGTAAAGTAATAGGCATCGGAGAAACCATACTGGACATCATATTCCGTGGCGAACAGCCCACAGCAGCCGTTCCGGGCGGTTCGGTATTCAACGGCATCGTTTCACTGGGACGTATCGGTGTTCCCATCTGCTTTATCAGTGAAACGGGCAACGACCACGTGGGCAATATCATCCTCAACTTCATGCGCGAGAACAATATTCCCACAGACCATGTCAATGTGTTCCCCGACGGGAAGTCCCCCGTATCACTCGCTTTCCTGAACAACCGGAGCGATGCGGAATACATCTTCTACAAAGATTATCCCAAGCAGCGCCTGGACGTGGAATATCCGCAGATTCAGGAAGACGACATCGTAATCATAGGGTCGTACTATGCCCTGAATCCGGTACTGCGCGACAAAGTGGTGGAGCTACTGGAACGCGCACACGACATGCATGCCATCATCTACTACGATCCCAATTTCCGTTCGTCCCATAAAGAGGAGGCCATCAAGCTGGCTCCCACCATCATCGAGAATCTGGAATACGCCAACATTGTACGCGGCTCGCAAGAGGATTTCTTCTATATGTGGGACCTGCAGGAGGCCGACAAGATATACAAAGACAAGGTGAAATTCTACTGCCGCAACTTCCTCTGCACGGCAGGCGCGGAGCAGGTGTCATTGCGCACCGGCACGATTTCCAAGGAATATTCCATCCCCCCACTGGAGGCGGTCAGCACCATCGGTGCAGGAGACAACTTCAACGCAGGCATCATCTTCGGGCTGCTGAAACATAATGTACGCTACGAGGACCTCGATACCATGGACGAGGCTACTTGGGACCAAGTTATCCAATACGGCATTGAGTTTGCCGCCGAGGTATGCAAGAGTTTCAACAACTCCGTTTCAAAGGAATTTGCAGAAGCACGAAAATACCAGCCATAGACACCCTTACAAAAGGGTGTTCACCACAGATTACATGGCCTGAAAATCCATGCAATCTGTGGTAGAACAGCTTCCGGATTAACAAAATTCTCCCGCTTTTCCTTTCATTTCTGCTTTTTTTTTGCTTTATTTGTCTATCCTTTATACCTTAAGCATTCGCGCTATGAATACAAAAGGAAGCAGACAGCACTCTCCAACCCCTCCTAAGCAGAAATGGCAAAACATCTGCCTTGCCTTGTGCATTCTTTTAGGAATACTCGCCTCTTGCGAAACAGAAGAATCCTTCTATCAACCCCGATTCCCGGCAAACGATGTCCCGTTGACCCGGCAAGCGTTATTCAAGCCGGAAAACTTCTTTGCCTACACCGACTCTACCCTAAAAGCCGTGATTTCCGCACTACGCAGAGTGGAAGAAGAAAAGCATTTCACCGCTTCTTTCCTGTTGAAATACGGCATTCCTCTCTGGAACTTCACCTATAAATTGACTGGAGAAGAGACCTGTATCTTCGTTCCCCTCTACCGCCTTGACAAGCCACACTGCATCGATGCCATCTGGCTGTTGCACATCAAAGACGGATGGATGAAGTTTTTTCCATTGAAGCGTGATGACGAACTCATAAGAGAAAGCGACCAAGTGTTCATATTCGACTTGTTAAGCTATCTAGTATTTGGCGAAGAGAATGCGCAAGGACTCACATTCAAGCCTCATGCCCAGACCCGTTCGGTAATAACCGTCACCCAATGCTGGGATGTATATACCGGACCTAAAGACCAGCTGGAATACAGCTATACCAACTGCGTTAGTCATTCCTATTGGGTGGATGATGCCTTTATAAATAATAGCAACTGGAACAGTGGTGGAGGAGGAAGTGGCGATGTGTGGATTGGAGGAGGAAGTTCTGGAGGTTCCGGCTCTTCACCGGGTACTCCGGCAGGAAATATATTCAAGAAAGAAGCCGACCAAGACTCGCTTTTATGGGTAATCACCGAAAACATGACAGCCCGAATCATGGAAGACTGTTTGGGAGGAGACCTATACAGTCAACTGAAAGAGAAAGTCAAAAACAACAAAATCAATCTGGAATTCGATTTCGGCAAAGGGTATTCCTACAATTGGGAAGAGCATACCTTGCACATCGGATTGGAAGAATTGGAAGCAAACAACCTTCTGCATGAAATGTTCCATGTTTTCCAAACCACACAAGAGCCTATATCATCGTTCAAAAGTTCTATGATGAACAGAGAGATAGAAGCGCACTATGCGCAATACCTGTTCTTACAAAGGAGAGCGGAGTGGACGGACAAAAAACAAGATAAATATGCAAAAAGCCAACGCCTAAGAGCAACAACTTCATTGACTAAATATGTAAATCAGCAAGGTCATGTTACAACTTCATTCTTGGATATCTTTGAAACCTATATATCTAATAATGTCGTTAATGCTTTCCGTCAGGAAGGATACGACAATTATCCATTTAAAGAGTATTCGGATATCACCAATATTTTTCCCAACATAAAATTAACAACTAAAAATTGTGACGAATGAAAAGACTATTGCTTATTACACTGCTTATAGGATACATCTACCCTTGTGTAGCACAGGACAAACCTATCAGAACAGAAGAATCACTTGAAGGAACAGTCATTTATAAAAAGACCACCACTTTCGAGGTAGATGGTTATACGTACCAATGCGACGTAGATGACGGTAGCCAGTTTGTGACTCTTTATAACAAAGAAAACAAACTGACATACGAAAAGATTGTGTATAAAGACACGGGGAAGACATATATTGGCAGCTGGAGTAGCAATGTAATTGAATATGACAGATTCATGAGTCAGCAAGCAGATTTCATAGTAGACCAAGCATTCACCAAAGCCATGGCAGATGAAATTGGGAAAACGGAACTTATGATAACCATGTTGCTCAGTCCAAATACGGGAGAAGTAATGGAAGTGAATTTCAATTTTTTCACCTTTGAGCCATACGCCAAAGTGCCACTACATGTATATAGGGAAATCGAAGTAAAACTGAAAGAACAAATTCATTTTAAACCCATAGAGGAAGGAAAACAACTCAACTACATTATGCTGGCATGGATGCAAAAGCCCCAAGGGAAACTCCCCCCATTACCTCCTCCCGGTTCGCTAATGTAAGCAACATACAAAATTAACAACTAAAAATTGTGACGAATGAAAAGACTATTGCTTATTACACTGCTTATAGGATACATCTACCCTTGTGTAGCACAGGATAAACCTATCAGAACAGAAGAATCGCTTGAAGGAACAGTCATTTATAAAAAAACCACCACTTTCGAGGTAGATGGTTATACGTATCAATGTGACGTAGATGACGGTAGCCAGTTTGTGACTCTTTATAACAAAGAGAACAAGTTGACATACAAAGATATTGTATATAAAGCCACAGGAAAAATATACATCGGTAGCTGGAATGAAAAAAAAGTAATTGAATACAATAGCTCCATGAGTAAACAAGCAGACTTCATTGTGGACGAAGCTTTTACCAAAGCCATGGCAGATGAACTCGGAAAGCGTGAGTTCACAATAACCATGCTACTCAGTCCGGATACGGGGAAAGTAATGGAAGTGAATTTCAATTTCACGACCTTTAGCCCATACGCCAGAGTACCACTGCATGTATATAGGGAAATCGAAGTAAAACTGAAAGAACAAATACACTTTAAACCCGGAGAAGTGGGAAAACAACTCAATTACATCATGCTGTCATGGAGACAAAAGCCCCAAGGGAAACTCCCCCCATTACCACCTCCCGGTTCGCTGATGTAACATTGTAAACCAACCTGCCTATGCACGAAAGAATCTATAGCAGTTTTTTTAAAGTTCAAAAAAGAAATATAAAAGCTTGGCATTGCTGTTACCTTCTGTGGGTAAATTACATATATTTGTGATTAACGACATCAGAGAGGTTACGAATTATGTATAAGAACTTATTGAACTTGCTTGTTTTGGCAGTGCTGCTCCCTTCCTGCAATGGCACTGCCCCTCACATTTCCGTTGTATGCGAAGAAAACAACGTGGGCAACTGCATTGTAAAATGGGAAATGGCCCCTCTCATCAAAGGAAATGTGAAGGTATATGCTTCGACCAATCCCAACCATATCCCCGAAGATGTTCCCGTTGCCGTCGCCAACATCTCCGACCTGAAGATGACTGTCATCACTACCGACCCTACACAACGATACTACTACACACTTGTATTCGCTGACAAATACCGGGTAAAGATTGCCACCCGCAACATCAACATCCCCGGCATACAGAACTTCCGAGACCTGGGAGGCTATTCCTCCTATCCCACCCAAAAGAAAGTGCATTGGGGCATGCTGTACCGCTCTGCCGAAATAGATAAACTGAAACCGTGTTCGCGCAAAGAGCTCAAGAACATAGGCATAAGGACCATCATCGACCTGCGTTCATCTGTCGAAGCGAACAGACAAAGCCCTTTGCAACAGGAATTCAAAGTGATCCATATCCCCATTCCTACCGGCGACATGGAGTATATCCTGAAAGGTGTACAGGAACAGAAAATCAAGAGCGATACTGTCTACCGAATCGTGGAGCAGATGAACCGCGAGCTCATCAGCAACTACACCAAAGAATACCGCCGGATTTTCGATATTCTGCTGGACAAGAACAATTATCCCGTCGTTATCCATTGCTCGTCGGGCAAAGGGCGCACAGGCATCGTATCGGCACTTGTGCTTGCCTCCCTTGGAGTGGACGAAGACATCATCATGGAAGACTACCGCCTCAGCAACGACTACTTCAACATCCCGGCGGCCTCCCGATACGCCTACCAGCTTCCGGCACGCTCGCAAGAGGCCATCACCACCCTCTTCTCGGCACGCGAGGATTTCCTGAATGCCGCCATCGAAGAAATGGAACGAAGGTATGGAGATACCGACACCTACCTGCAAAGAGGCATCGGTCTGACAAAAGAAGAAAGAAAGAGACTGCAAGACATTCTTTTAACGGATAATTGACAATGGATAATGGATAATGAGTAGCCAATAAAAAACGATTTTATCATGTAATTGCATAATTATCAACCATCAATTATCAATTATCCATTGAAAAGCACTATCTTTGCGCCCGAAATATAAAGATAAAGATATACAGAAGATTTAATGAAGACATTTGAAGAGCTCGGTGTGTCGCCGGAGATACGCCGCGCCATCGAAGAAATGGGTTACGAGCAGCCCATGCCGGTACAAGAGGAAGTAATTCCCTACCTTTTAGGAGAAAACAATGATGTAGTAGCACTGGCACAAACAGGAACAGGAAAGACCGCAGCGTTCGGCCTGCCGCTCATACAGAAGATTAACGTCAACAACCGAATTCCCCAATCACTTATTCTCTGCCCCACCCGCGAACTTTGTTTGCAGATAGCAGGCGACTTGAACGATTATTCTAAATATACCGATGGCTTGCGAGTGTTGCCCGTATATGGAGGCTCGTCCATCGAAAGCCAGATACGCGCCCTGAAACGGGGTGTACACATCATCGTAGCCACACCGGGACGACTGCTGGACCTGATGGAACGCAAAACCGTGTCCCTCGCCACCATACAGAACGTGGTTATGGACGAAGCGGACGAAATGCTGAACATGGGATTCACAGACAGCATCAACGCCATTCTCGCCGATGTGCCGCAGGAGCGCAACACCTTGCTGTTCTCCGCTACCATGAGCCCGGAAATCGCACGCATCTCCAAGAAGTACCTGCGCGATGCCAAGGAAATCACCATCGGACGCAAAAATGAAAGCACCAGCAACGTGAAACACGTAGCCTTCTGTGTACATGCCAAAGACAAGTATGCTGCCCTGAAACGTATTGTGGACTACTATCCGCAGATATACGGCATCATCTTCTGCCGTACCCGCAAAGAAACGCAGGAAATAGCTGACAAGTTGATGCAGGAAGGCTATAATGCCGACTCGCTGCACGGCGAACTGAGTCAAGCGCAGCGTGACGCCGTGATGCAGAAGTTCCGCATCCGCAACCTACAACTGCTGGTTGCCACGGACGTTGCCGCACGCGGCCTCGATGTGGACGACCTGACACACGTCATCAACTACGGATTGCCCGATGACACCGAGAGTTATACCCACCGCAGCGGCCGTACGGGACGTGCCGGCAAAACCGGGACTTCCATCGCCATCATCAACCTGCGAGAGAAAGGCAAAATGCGCGAGATTGAGCGCATCATCGGCAAGAAATTCATTGCAGGCGAAATGCCCACCGGCAAACAGATATGCGAAAAGCAACTGCTCAAAGTGATAGACGATCTTGAAAAGGTGAAAGTGAACGAGGAGGAAATCGCCGACTTTATGACCGACATCTACCGCAAGCTGGACTGGCTGAGCAAAGAGGACCTGATTAAACGCATGGTTTCGCATGAATTCAACCGTTTCCTGGATTACTATCGCGGCCGTGACGAGATAGAGACAGCAACCGGTAGTGAGCGTGGTGCAAGAAGTGGCGAGAGGGGCGACCGCAACGACCGTAGAAGCAGCCGCAAAGCAGAACCCGGCTTTACCCGCTTGTTCATCAACCTGGGTAAAATGGACAACTTCTTCCCCAACGAATTAATCAGCCTGCTGAACAACAATACACGTGGACGTGTAGAGCTGGGACGAATTGACCTGATGCAGAAGTTCTCCTTCTTCGAAGTGGAGGAAAAGGAAGCCACCAATGTAGTGAAGGCCCTGAACCGCGCCAGCTGGAACGGCCGTAAAGTATCCGTAGAGGTTGCCGGAGACGAGGGTAAGGAGGCTCCGAGGGGCAAACGTCCGGGTACAGCCGGAAGCTATGGGAAAAAAGAGTTTGACAGCAAGAAGCGCAGCTACAAGGAAGACGGCAAACGGAACGATGCCACCGGCAAACGCAGCGAAAAGGCCGAAAGTCCTGCAAACGACAAGAAGAAAGGCAAGCCCAGCCGCGAAGAGCGGGGTTACACCAAAGCCCGTGGCAAAAAGGATGACTGGAAACAGTTCTTCCAGGGCAACAATGACTTTAAGGATGCAGAGCCCGACTTCAGTGAAGAAGGGTGGGCAAGACGGACACCGAAGAAGAAAAAGTGATATAAACTATAGAAAGATAATAGGGTGATAAAACCGGCAGCATCCGCTACCGTTTTATCACCCTATCCTTTTTCACGACTCTTTATCCTTTATTTCGTGCAGCTTTTCGTACTGAATGCAACGAGCATCCAAACCATTTTCTCCTGCTCTTTCAAGTAGCCGGTCATCAAATCTGCCGTCACGTCATCGCCGGCTTCATTTGCCAGTTCAATTACCTTTCTCTCTTCACCAATCAGGTAGCCGTAAGTCTCGAGGATATGGTCCACAGCCTCACTGCCGCAAGAGATGTCGGACACTTCCTTCACGTTGGCAACCTTCAGGTATTCACTGAACTTATTCTCGGGCACGCCACCCAGCATCAAGATGCGCTCTGCAATCTCGTCAATCTTCTCGGCGGTATCGTCATACATACTCTCGAACTTCTCGTGCAGCACAAAGAAGCCGTGTCCCTTGATGTTCCAGTGCATACCGCGCAGATTGGTGTAATGTACCTGGAAGTCGGCCAATAATTGGTGCAATGCTGATGCTACGCCAGCCACTTTCTTTTCATTCAAATGCAAGTAATCTAAAGTTTTCATAATTCTATTGTTTTAAATATTTATACTATTTTTCTTTTGGGTATTGCAAAGATAAGGGGTAAATCAAGGCTTGTCAAACAGATAATTTCTATCTTTGCATAGACGAAGTCTATACATAACCTTCAAATGCCTTGTTCATCATGACTTTACAACAATTGGAATACATCCTTGCCGTCAACCAGTTCCGCCACTTTGCCAAAGCAGCCGAATATTGCCGCGTGACACAGCCCACCCTCAGTGCCATGATTCAGAAACTGGAAGAGGAACTGGACACCCGGATTTTTGACCGCAGCCAGCAGCCGGTATGCCCCACTCCCGTCGGTATCCACATCATAGAACAAGCACAGAATATATTGGTTCAAGCCAACCGTATAAAGAATATTATAGAAGAAGAAAAACACTCACTGACCGGCATCTTCAAGCTGGGCATACTTCCCACCGTAGCTCCTTACCTCCTGCCCCGTTTCTTTCCGCAGCTGATGAAGAAATACCCCGACCTCGACATCCGGGTAGTCGAAATGAAAACAAACGACATCAAGAAAGCCCTGCAGACGGGAGAAATAGATGCAGGTATCGTAGCGAGTCTGGCAGGTATGGAAGAGTTGCAGCAGACGCCGTTGTTCTATGAACAGTTCTTTGCCTACGTGTCGCGCGAAGACGCCCTCTTCAACAACGAGGTAATCCGTACTTCCGACCTGAACGGCGAACAGCTTTGGCTGCTCGACGAGGGCCATTGCTTCCGTGACCAGCTGGTGCGCTTCTGCCAGATGAAGTCGGCACGTGCCAGCCAGCTTGCCTATCACTTGGGCAGCATGGAGACCTTTATGCGCATGGTAGAAAGCGGCAAAGGCGTGACCTTCATCCCCGAACTGGCCGTTCTGCAACTGGGCGATGCCCAGAAAGAGCTGGTACGTTCCTTCGCCATCCCCTGCCCCACCCGCCAGGTCGTGCTGCTGACCAATAAGAACTTTATCCGCCACACGCTGCTCGAAGTGCTGGTTAAGGAGATAAAACTTTCCGTACCCAAGGAAATGCTCTCACTGAAAGCAACCCAAGCAGTCGTATAGATTTCATCTATCGCTCCATAAAATCTTTCAATCGGATTTTTTGTTCTATCGGGGAAAAATGCTATATTTTTGCAAACAGAAAAAGCGAAGGTCGGTTGCACCTCAGCATCATCAAGCAAACTGGCTTCTACATTCTGTCTGCACAATCTTCGCATTGGTAAAACAAAAAACTAAACCTATTAAAAGAGAAAAATTATGGAACCGATCATCAACTCACAACTCCCTGAATTCAAGGTTCAGGCTTTCCAAAACGGAAGTTTCAAAACAGTATCCCACGAAGACGTAAAAGGTAAATGGGCCATTTTCTTCTTCTATCCGGCAGACTTTACCTTCGTATGCCCTACCGAGCTGGTAGACATCGCAGAGAAATATGACCAATTCCAAGCAATGGGCGTAGAAGTATATTCTGTAAGCACAGACTCGCACTTTGTGCACAAGGCATGGCACGATGCTTCCGAAAGCATCCGCAAGATTAAGTACCCCATGCTTGCCGACCCCACAGGCGTGCTGAGCCGCGCATTCGGCGTGATGATTGAAGAAGAAGGCATGGCATATCGCGGCACATTCCTCGTAAATCCCGAGGGTAAAATCAAGATTGCCGAGATACAGGACAACAACATCGGACGCAATGCCGACGAGCTGCTGCGCAAGGTAGAAGCTGCACAGTTTGTTGCCACACACGATGGAGAAGTCTGCCCTGCCAAGTGGAAGAAAGGAGCGGAAACTTTGAAGCCGAGCATCGACCTTGTAGGAAAGATTTGATAAGTAATAGGAGGAGCGGGCGCTTTCACCATAGAAAGACGTCCGCTTTCCTTTAAGACGTCCGCAGTACTTGTACAGAAGTACTGTAGTACTTTCAAAGGAGTACCGCAGTACTTTCGAAGGAGTATTGGAGTACTTCCTCACAAGTTCTGCAACTACTCTATATCAAACATATTAAAAGACTATTTTCTCACCCCAAACACCCTATTAATCATGTTAGAAACAACTATATTAGACCAGGTGCGGAGCGTATTCCAGCATTTGGAAGCCCGCTACGTCTTTCACATCACCTATCATCCGGGGCACGAGCAGGCACAAGAGCTTATCGGATTCTTGAAGGATGTGGCAAGCTGTTCCGACAAGCTCTCCTGCCGGATGAGTGAGATAGAGAACCCCGTGTTGGAGTTCACATTGCTGAAAGACGATATGGAAACCGGCATCAAGTTCCGCGGCATCCCCGGCGGACACGAGTTCACTTCCCTCCTGCTTGCCGTGCTGAATGCCGATGGAAAGGGGAAAAATCTGCCGGACGAAGCAATTCGTCGCCGCATCCGGGCGTTGCAAGGCGACATCAGCCTGCAAACGTATGTATCGCTTACTTGCACCAACTGTCCGGATGTGGTGCAGGTACTGAACATCATCGCATTGCTGAATCCGCACGTCACCCACGAGATGGTGGACGGGGCGCTTAATCAAGAGGAAGTGGATGCGCTGAAGATACAAGCCGTGCCGTCAGTCTACGCTAATGGCAAGCTGCTTCACGTAGGTCGCGGTTCTTTAGGAGAGCTTTTGCAGAAGCTGGAAGAAGCCTTCGGCAGTGCTCCGCAAGAGGACGAAGCGCCGATAGAGAGAGATTTCGACGTGCTGGTATTGGGCGGCGGACCAGCCGGAGCTTCCGCAGCCATCTACTCTGCACGCAAGGGCCTACGGGTGGCGATTGTTGCCGAGCGCATAGGCGGACAGGTAAAAGAGACGGTAGGCATAGAAAACCTTATCTCCGTGCCGCAGACTACTGGTGCAGAACTTGCCAACGCACTCCGCACACATATAGAGCACTATCCGATAGAGATTTTCGAGGAGCGTAAGATAGAGAAAGTAGAGTTGCAGGGAACGGAGAAAAGTGTCTCCACCGTAGGCGGCGAGATGTTCCATGCACCGGCGGTAATCATTGCCACAGGGGCAAGCTGGCGCAAACTGAATGTGGAGGGCGAAGCGGAATACATAGGACGCGGCGTGGCATTCTGTCCGCATTGCGACGGTCCGTTCTATCAAGGCAAGCATGTGGCGGTTATCGGTGGAGGTAACTCGGGGATTGAAGCTGCCATCGACCTGGCAGGCATCTGCCGGAAGGTAACGGTATTCGAATTTGCCGATACACTGAAAGCCGACCAAGTGCTGCAAGAGAAAGCCCGGAGCCTGCCGAATGTGGAAATCTTCACCTCGTCACAAACCGTCAAAGTCGATGGAAACAGGGAAAAAGTAACTTCTATCCGCATCAAAGACCGCCTTACCGGCGAGGAACGAGACTTCCCGTTAGACGGCATCTTCGTGCAAATCGGTTTGGCAGCCAACAGCGCTCCTTTCCGCGACAAGCTGGAAACGACTCCGGCCGGGGAGATTAAGATTGACGCTTTCTGCCGTACCACACTTCCGGGGGTATATGCGGCAGGGGATGTATCGAATGTTCCCTACAAGCAGATAGCCATTGCCATGGGCGAAGGGGCAAAGGCAGCACTCTCGGCATTCGATGACCGTATCCGTGGAGTGATTTAGAAAATATCACCCATAAAAGTATAGGCAGGGGGCACACGCTAAGGATTGGCAAGCTTCAGTTCCTGAATCAGATTTCCTGCCTTCCCATACTTCTCAATCATAAACAGTATGTAGCGTACATCCACCCCGATGGTGCGCTGCATCTTCGGCTCATAAAGGATGTCGCTGCTCATGGCTTCCCAGTTCCCATCGAAGGCAAGCCCCAGAAGTTCTCCTTTGGCATTGAACATGGCACTGCCGGAATTGCCTCCCGTAATGTCATTATTGGAGATAAAGCAGACATTCATTTCTCCCTTTTCATCGGCATATCTACCGAAATCACCAGAGGAAAGAAGGAATAGCAACTCGGGCTGCACTTCAAAATCCACATCGCCTGCATGGGCTCTGACTTTCTCCAGAATACCTTTCGTGGTGGTATAATAATCATATTCCGCTCCGTCGAAGGGGGCATAACCGCAGACAGTGCCAAAACTCAAACGCATGGTGGAGTTGGCGTCGGGATAGAAGTTACGGGATGCGTACATCCGTCGCACGGCAGAGTTGAACAAACGTTCATTCCGCTCGATTTCACCGGAAGCCTGCTGTACCTGCATATTCATCTCGAATAGCTTCGTGATGAGATCGATGCCCAAATTGATGGCAGGGTCGTTATATATCTGATAGGTGGTGTCCTGCTCCAGGAAACGCTTCAATCCACGGGGGGTGGTCAGCTCCGAGCGGGCATAAAGACTATCCACATAGGTACGCTCGTTACCTCCGTATTCTGTCGCAATCGTCTGGTAGAGCTCGGGCAGATAGGTGGAATCCACTTGGGAGTGGTATTCTTTCAACAGTGCTGTAAACACTTCCTTGTCAATGCCCAAGTCCAGATTGGCATATTTCTCAACGATAGCTTTCAGATTGGCAACCACCGTTTTCTCTTCCCCCTCAAAGTCGAAGTTGAGGATGGACAAAGCAAGCTGCACCAGTTCCGGACCGTTCAGGAAAGATTCGGCAAAGTAAGCTCTGGCACGATAAGCATCACGGCGGCTCTTGTAGTTCAGCTCCAGGTCGGAAAAAAGATGCAGCAGATGTTCCCGCTCCTCCGGTGTCTGCTGTATCCAGCGACGGAGTTCGGTCTCCATGGCACGCTTCTTGTCCAGCACATGCAGTTTCTTGATGGTGCGGTTCACTCCTATGCTGTTCTTCCAATAATTGGAACTTTCGTCGTATTTGGAAGCGTACTTGATGCGGATGCTGTCACGGCTATCCATTTCACGCTTCCAGATGGCCTGCTTCACACCACGGACATCTATCTGAGCCTGGTTGGTGGTGGTCATCATCTCTTCGATGCCAAAAGAGGAAAGATAGCGTTCCGTACTGCCCGGATAGCCCATCGTCATACAGAAGGAACCCTCACGATAGCCGTCCAGAGATATCGGAGCCACGTATTCGGGATGGTAGGGAACATTGTCGGGAGAATAGTCGGCAGGACGGTTGTCTTTGCCGGCATAGATACGGAATACGGCGAAGTCACCCGTATGGCGCGGCCATACCCAGTTGTCAGTGTCCCAGCCGAACTTGCCCACTGAAGAAGGGGGTGCAAATACCAGACGCACATCATTGTAGTCGCGATAAACGGAAAGCCAGAATTCATTGCCTCCATAGTAAGCATCCACAATGCCTATCAGCGTGGAGTCTTTACGAGAAACCTCTTCGCCAATGACCAGCATCACCGAATCTACTACACTTGTACGCTCAGATTCGTTCATATCCGGTTTTACTGCTCCAAGTACCCGACGGGTCACGTCTTGCTGGTGCAAGAGGAAGCGGACGTAAAGTTCCGGATTAGGCAGTTCTTCACTAAGATTACGTGCCACAAAGCCGTCTTTCAGATAGTCGTGCTCCACAGACGAGTGTTGCTGTATGCTGCTGAAGCCGCAGTGATGATTGGTAAACACCAGCCCGTCCCCGGACACCACCACTCCGGAACAAAAGCCTCCGAAGCTGACTACCGCATCCTTCAGAGACGGGCGTTTCGTATTGTATAGCTTGTTGACAGACATCTGCAAGCCCAACTCTTTCATGGTCTGGCGTGTCTGCTTGTTCAGATTTCCCAGCATCCACATCCCTTCATCCGCTTGTCCCGGCAGAGAAAAAAGGAAGCAGACAGCTATCAGTATAAATCTTATTTTCATTCCGTCAATTCTTGTATTATTCAGTAATCAGCCTCAATTGCTTGGCACCCGTACGCGCCTTGAGCCACTCCGCAATCTTTTCCTTCTCGTGCGCACCCGGATGCTTGCCGAATTTCAAGACGGCAAGGGTCACAGTATCCACCCGTACAGAATCTACCGCCAGTTCAATCGCATGAGATATTGATACAGTCTTTACCGACGGGTAGAGCACTTTCAGTTCCGGGATAATCTTCTTGCCCAATTCATCGAAGGTTTTGTATCTTTCCAAATTCTGCTCCAGTGTGGCAATCTTCTGTTTCTGTTCCACCAGACGCTGCTCGCTGTTCTTGTAGAAGTCTTCCATCACCATGGCACGGATGGAAGAAATATCCACCGCTTCATTGTTCATACCTTGGAGGACTATCAGCTTGGTATTGTCCAGCTTATAGTCTTTCATCTTGCTGCGGGCAATGGCGATGGAAGCTTCGGGCACCTCCTGCCCAATCAGCACGACACGTATTTCGTGGCCCTTGCCCTCGTGATGGATTTTCTTGTCCAGCACCTGCGTATTCTCAAAGGAGAGCTGCTCGTTGACAAAACGGTTGGCAGCACTCTCAAAGAAGGTATCCTGGACGATACCTACCGTCAGATAGACAGCGGGACACATGGTCAGGATAGCAATCAGGACGATATATTTACGTACTTTCTTCTCCCGGTTCTTATCCACAAACTCCTTGCGCTGGAAGTGCATCACGCGCACGCCCAGGAAAGTGGCAAGACTGATAAACACGGAATTGATGAAATAAAGATAGAATGCACCGAGGAAATAAATCAAGTTACCCGTTGCCAGCCCGTAGCCTGCCGTACAGAGAGGCGGCATCAAAGCCGTAGCAATGGCAACACCCGGAATCACATTTCCTTTCTCTTTGGTAGAGAGCGCCGTCACACCTGCCAAGCCACCCATCAAGGCGATGAATACGTCATAAATGGTGGGTGACGTACGTGCCAGCAATTCCGACTGCCCCTCGGCAACGGGACTCACCAGAAAGAAAATGGTAGCAGTGGTCACACTGAACAAGGTAGTTATCAAGAAGCTCTTCAAAGACCGCTTCATCAATTCAAAATCATTCAACCCCACAGAAAGCCCCACGCCCATGATAGGCCCCATCAGCGGCGAGATGAGCATGGCACCGATAATCACGGCTGTGGAGTTTACATTCAATCCCAACGAGGCCATGAATATGGCGAATATCAGAATCCAAAGATTGGCTCCTTTGAATTCCACTCCCTTACGGATGGAATCTACAGTTTCCAGTTCATTGTCCTTGTCTTTGCGCAAATCAAGATAGTCTTTCAGAAAAGTCTTGATAGCGAAGGTATTTCTGTTGTCGGTCGTCTTTTCTTCCATTATCAATTATCAGTTTTCAATTTTCTCTCAATGAAACGCCTCGTAAAACACTGCTGGTCATCTCGGCAGCAAAGTCCTTTGCCTTAATGCCAAGAGTTGGCAAGAAATCTGCCAAAGCACGTTTTTCCGGTGCCCCAAGTTTACGTTTAAGCATAGCAGTGTTCATGCGAAAAAGAGCTTGGTCGCCCTTACTACGTATGATTCCGAACCCCTTGTCATCCACACCACGCTCGTAAAGAACACCAAAGAGGCGTTTCTCTGTCTCTGCCAACTTATGGCGAGCCTGGACACGGTCGTAGTCAAGAAGTCGTTGCTCTATTACCTCTGCCACACGTGTTTGTACAGCAAAGTAATTTTGGGCAAAAGCAATCTCCGACTTACGAGGGTCACCATTTTGTGCCACGAGGTAGCAGGCATAGCGAGTGAGCATAAAGTCTTCAATGTCCTTTGATGCACCTTTAGGCATAAGTATCGTTTTACTGATGCCGGTAAAATGATTACTCGTCTCTACACCAGCGTTTTGGCAAGCCTCCTTAGCTTTTCCTAAAACATTCTCAAACGTTTGCCATTTGGCATAGCCCAGAATGGGATATAATTCGCGAGCACTCCAGCACTCCACGCCTTCGTATTCACACGCAATGGATTCGAATCTTGCGAGGAGATTCTGAATTGCTTCTGATTTAATCATACTTGATTCTGAATTTATTGTTTGCTCTTCTGCACAATCCTTGATTTCAAAACAATCTTTATGCGATTGATTTTTCTGTCCATTGTGTCACTTCAGTTTTAATAACAGTACAAAAGTAATGCTTTTCTTGACAAAACTGTTAAATACGCAATGTTTATCAAGCTAACTTCTCTAACCTCACTTCACCAGCCTACCAATGAACGGAATCTGCCTCAACGGCAAGTCGCACTTCACGATATAGGCCACAAAGAGCAGCAACAAAACGGTACGGTACGCCATACGCAGGTAAATATTTTCTATCGGGACATATTCGGCAGCCAGATAGAGTACTGCCGCAAGCAGCACATAACTACCGATAGCCTTCAGGTCATACTGAATGGGATACTTCTTCTGCCCTACGAAATAGGACAGAAGCATGGCGATACCATAGCCACAGAATCCTGCCCAGGCACAAGCCATATAACTGTATCGGGGAATCAGAAGTATGTTCATCACTACCAGCACCGTGCAACCTATCAAGGAGAAGTAGGCTCCCCAACGCGTTTCGTCAATCAGCTTGTACCAGAAGGAAAGATTGAAATAGATACCCATAAAGATTTCGGCAGCCATCACGATAGGCACTACCCGCAATCCCGGCCAGTAATCAGGGCCGATGATATAGCGCAAAATATCCAGATAGAACATGACAGCCAGGAATGCCAGCAGTGTAAAGATGATGAAAAACTTCATGGCCTGCGCATATACCTGCTTATTGTCTTTGTCCCGGCTCTTTCCGAAGACAAAAGGCTCGTATGCATAGCGGAAAGCTTGTGTAAGCATCGCCATCACCATAGCAATTTTGCTGGCAGCTCCATAAATGCCCAACTGCACAGTAGCTTCCGCCTCATCCGGATAGACAAAAGGAAAAATAATCTTATCGGCCACCTGATTCAAGATACCCGCCAAGCCAAGTACCAGTAACGGCAGACTGTAAGCAAGCATCCGCTTCAACAGTTTTTTATCCAGCACATAAGCAAACCCGCGTAACTCCGGAATCATGCAAAGCATAATGGTAGAGGTGCATATCAGATTGAAAAGGAAGGCATAGCCCACGTCATCCCCTTTCATCCCTACATAATAGACCAGATTCAGTGCTATATTCAAGAAGATGAACAGCAATTTGAGTGCCGCAAACTTAATGGGACGCTTTTTGTAGCGCAAATAAGCGAAAGGAATGCTTTGAATAGCATCCATCGCCACCACAATCATCATCATGCCCACGTACCAGGGATGCTCACTGTACTCCATCCATCCGGCAATAGGGTCGAGAAACAGCAGCCCCAATGCAAGGAAAGTAAGCGCCCCCATACTCACACTGAGTAATGTCGTGGAGTACACACGCATCGGGTCATCCTCCCCTTTATTGGCAAAGCGGAAGAAACCGGTTTCCATGCCGCACGTCAATAATACCAGCATGAGGGCCACCCACGCATATACATTCGTCACTACGCCATAGCCGCCACTCTGTGCGGACATCGCCATGGTATATACGGGCACCAGTAGGTAATTGAGGAAACGCCCCACAATACTGCTCAGCCCATAAATGGCAGTTTCTTTTGCCAATGATTTTAATCCGGCCACTTCTTTTTAATGATTAATGGTTAGTGATTAATGATTAATGAATCACTCGTCGCCAAACAAGGTACGCTGGCTACTATAGAGACTCCGCCCCAAATGCTTGTAGGCAAGCTCCGTCACCTCACGCCCACGGGGGGTACGTTTCAGGAAACCCTCTTTTATCAAGAACGGTTCATAGACTTCCTCTATCGTGCCGGCATCTTCGCCCAAAGCGGTGGCAATGGTGGTCAGTCCCACCGGGCCGCCTTTGAACTTGTCAATGATGGTGCAGAGTATCTTATTATCTATCTCATCCAGACCGTATTTGTCGATATTCAGGGCTTCGAGGGCAAACTGTGCGATTTCCGTATCGATACTCCCCGAACCTTTCACTTGGGCAAAATCGCGTACACGCCGCAGCAATGCATTGGCAATACGCGGTGTGCCACGGCTGCGGCTCGCAATCTCGGCGGCAGCCCTTACGGAGCAAGGCACATCGAGGATGCCGGACGAACGACGGATAATGCCGCTCAGCACATCATCATCGTAATATTCCAGATGCAGGTTGATACCGAAACGGGCACGCAACGGAGCTGTCAACAGACCGCTACGCGTGGTAGCTCCCACCAGCGTGAAAGGATTCAAATCAATCTGTATGCTTCGGGCAGAAGGGCCTTTGTCTATCATGATGTCTATGCGGTAGTCCTCCATGGCTGAGTACAGATATTCCTCCACTACGGGGCTCAACCGGTGTATTTCGTCGATGAAAAGCACATCATTGGGCTCCAGACTGGTAAGCACTCCCGCCAAATCCCCCGGCTTATCGAGTACCGGACCGGAAGTTATCTTGAAACCTACGCCCAGTTCGTTGGCTATGATATTGCTGAGTGTCGTTTTTCCCAATCCGGGAGGGCCGTGAAGCAGCACATGGTCTAGCGCCTCGCCACGCAGGCGGGCAGCTTTCACAAATATGCGCAGATTGTCCACCACCTTGTCCTGCCCGCTGAAATCCTCAAAATTCAACGGACGGAGAGCGTTCTCGAAATCACGTTCTCGGCTGGTGACGGGCTGCTGGTTGCGTATATCAAAATCTTCTTGTTCCATACTATCTATCATGTTCCAAACACTGCTTTATTTCCTATTGATTTTTCCACATTACCGTAACAATCCCAACTGTCTGTAGGCTTCTCTGACCTCATCCACAAATTGCCTATATGAAGGAAGCAGATGCAACTTTTCCAATTCCAACCTCGCACCAATGGAAGCATATAGTTCACTAATATCCAAATCCTTCCTATGCCTACGTGTCGTAGTCCGATTAGATTTACCTATGGCTTGTATAATGGTAGCCTTAGGATCAAGATAAAGTTCCGGCATACGATTTATACCCAATTCTTCATCCGACATCCTTGTACCCATTTCCTCTTTTAATAGTTCTTTGTCAGCAAGCATCCATGCTTCTACCATCCTCACTGGAACAATAGGAATCAGACTCTTGCAAATCTCCCCTTTCTTATCAGACAAGAACTCTTTGGCCGGATTTATCTTTTCAGCATAGGCTCTTTTAGTATCCTTACTATCAGCATCTGTATGGACACAAAGTATATCCATACCCATCTCTTCCATTCCTCGACGTGAAGCTTTCTCTACATATTCATTAAAACTAAGTCGCACTTTTTCCACAGTCAAGCATTTCACGTATGGTTCTAAATCATTCTCGCATTCAAAAGCCACATCAATAAAAGTCCTTTCCACCACACTCTGCAAGAAACGTACATCCGTAGGGCCTTCCGTGATTAATCCAATAAATAATTGTCTAGCCATATTACCACTCCTTTAGGGTATTTTCTAAGTACTCCTTAATCATTTGCAAAGAAAGCTTTCGTTCTTGCTCAGAGAAATTGATAGTCAATTGCCCTTCTTTAGGAACTTGTATAATTTTCGAAACATCGAGTTTCACCTTATTGCCCGATGGCAAAGAAAGCACTCTTGATTTCATCTCCGCAAAATGGATGGAAACATTCAAATCATCTTCCCATTTCTGAATTTCACCGACAAAAACGGTAGAATGCGTATTCACAATCACTTGTCTTAAAGGTAGATCATGGTCTTCAAAGTTAGTGGTCAAATCCTTCAATAATTTCGCCATTGATTTTATCCTAAATGGGTGAATGCCATTCTCCGGTTCTTCAAAACAAAGCAAACCGGAGTATTTCATATCGTGTTGCAGGATGCAAAGCGTAAGCAATCGCAACGTACCCTCGGACAACACGCGGGAAGAGTATTTCTTTCCGTCCACATTCTTCAGATAAATGATATACTGCTTGTTTTCTGTATCATCTTCTACAAAGACCTGGGTATAGTTGGGAATAAAACTATTTAATTCACGAGATATCTCTACCAATGAATATTTATCTTCCTGCTGAATCCTAAATAATGCTGCAGCCAGGTTTTTCCCAGAAACACCAATGACATCTTCTCCCGTCCTCTTACTTGTGGGTTGACGTAAATCCTCCGGGTTCAACTGTAAGAAACGCCAACTGATCATTTCCTGCTTCACGGCCAGAATATGGCGGAAATCAACAGAATCAATGCTGCTCAATACCGTACGCGTAGCATTTCTCAGGGGAAAACTTCGCTTGTTACCTCCACCACCATCTTGAGGAACAAATACCGTAGGCAATTCATTTTGCTCTTGTGTATAGATATAAGGTTGACCACGTTTCCCTGTAATTACTTTAGGTCTCCAAAATTCTATTTGTTCTTTAGGCAAAAGTTTTATCCATTTGTCTTCTTGATGTTTCAATGTAGCCAAATGTTCATAAACAACTTCTAAATCATCAATACCACTGGAGTTTACAAAGCGATGTATTTTTAGTTCATAACGCAACCTCGTATATTTCAATCTTGCAGTAGCTCCCCAAGCATCAGTCACTTCACGATTTACCAGCACTTCCACACAAAACTCCATTTCATCGGCATAAGCATGTTCATCATACTGAGTGAATAGTTCAAACAAATCACCTCTTTGCCCTTCTCTGAATGCTGTATGTATTTTGTCCACTTCAGCCAAGCGTGACAACAGATTCAATGCATCAAACAAGTTACTCTTCCCAGCAGCATTTGTTCCTGCAACAATGGTCAAAGGGGTAAACTCCATTTCAAAATTATGAAATGACTTAAAACCATTTATTTTAAGATAAGTAATCATAGGGATATTCCTTTTGTTTCCTGCAAAATAACGAATTTATTTTGAGATAGCACTCATCCCCTTTCTTTTTTCACATAAGTAAAAGGCGTATGACATACCTGGTACGCTCCATACAACGGAATATTATGCTGCCCGGAGGCAAATTACAGAAAAAACGATAGAAGTAGCAAGATATATACTTGAAATATATTTGCAGGCTCACACTTTCTTCCTACATTTGTGCAGAATAACCAGCCATTTACTGACAGCAAGCCGAATCTCCCCCCTGCTGAAAGCACAATGCATAGAACACGCTACTTATGAAAGAAGAAATATCCTTTACCCAAGTCCCCTTCGACTACCCCTTATGCCTCAACGGGCAATGCCCCAAGGCTGCCACCTGCCTCCGCCAGCTCGCCATGCAGAGCATGCCTACCGAAAAGGATTACTGGAAAATCATCAGCCCCAAACGCCTTGCCACCGTCAAAGGGGAATGCCCCTTCTACCGCTCCAGTCAGAAGGCGCGCTACGCCAAAGGCTTCATGAACATGCTGAACAGCCTACCCTACAACAAGCGGGGAATCGCCATCGCCAACCTGATAGCCGGCTTCGGCCAACGCACCTACTACCGCGCCCGCAAAGGCGAACGCCTGCTGCTCCCCGAAGAGCAGGAATCCGTACTGAACGTCTTCAGACATCTGGATGCCGGCATGGCTACAGAATTTGATAGTTACGCAGAAGGCTACCTTTGGTAACACACTGACCATCAGAGACTAATTTTGCCAACTCTTTGCCTCACCTTTGGCAAAACTTTGCCATGCCTATGGCAAAAGTTTGCCAACGCGGTGGCAAGGTCTTGCCAATAAGGTGGCAAAAACTTGTCAACTTGTTGGCAAGAAGAGCAAAATACAGTTTCACGATTTTCATTCCCCATCAGCGCTTCATAAACTCCTTGCGCTCCTCCTCCGGGAACTTCTCTATCGCATAACGCAACATCGTTCGCGGCATCGTCCTGCAATGCTTCTCCAAGAATTGCACCAGCAAGTCCTTGTCCCGCTTACCCATCTCCCGGAGCATCCATCCTACCGCCTTTTGCATCAAGTCATGCTTATGATGGAGCAGCCGTTCCGAAAGGGCTAATATATCGATGAAATCACCATTTTTGATAAGTGTATAGGTAGATACCACGGCAATGCGCTGGTTCCAAAGCAGCGGACTATCCGCCAGCCGGTAGAGGTCTTTGCGAGGTTTGTCTTTCAGATATTCGCCCACAATGCCGGGGGCAGACAAATCGACCAAATCCCAATTATTGATACGGCCCGTTTGCGAAAGGTAAAAGTCATAAATCTCCTTTTTCCCCTTTTCATCGCTCTTTTTGAACCGCTCCACCAACATCAGCAAGGCACAAAGGCGACACTCGTGCCATTCACTCTGAAGCAAGGCTGCCATTACCCCAAAAGGTTCGTGCTTGTGCTGCTTTGCCACCTGCCGGGTGTTGGGTACCACCACTCCCAGAAACTTATCCCCCTCGCCATACTGCCCCTTTCCGGTCTTGAAGAAACGGGGAAGATACTCCCTTTTCACCGGGTCGATATACGCCTCCAATTCCTGCTGAATCTGTACCGAGATGCACGCCACTTCTTCTGCCGAAAGCACACGTTCGCACAAGACGGTTTCCACTGCTTCATTCTTCTTTTTCATCCTTCTCTCATTTGATTTACACGGATTTGAATTCATCCACCAATGGACAAAAATACAACATTTATATAGAAACTATGGAAAGTTATCTTTAATTTTGCAACCGGTATGTCCAATCCTTAAAACCGTACGACATGTATAAAGCTGTTTTGGGAGCAATCTGCTGCCTTTCTTTCGCACTATCCTTACATGCACAATCTCCACAAGAAAAGGGGTTGCAAAGCATCAGCCGCACTTCGGCCAAGGCTATTGTCGGCTTTCTGGCCGACGATGAGCTGCAAGGACGCGAAGCAGGCATGCACGGTTCACGACTGGCTGCCCGCTATCTGGCATCCTGCCTGAAAGAAGCCGGCATTGCCCCGCTGGAAAAGGACAATTATTACCAACCCTTCAAGGCTTACAACAAGGAACGCCAACAACGGGGACGGTGGCAAGTGCATCCCGACTCCATCGCCATCCTTAAACAAGGCGTCCACCGCATCCTGCAGATGAGTAATGTATTGGGAACCATCCCGGGAGAACGACCAGATGAATATGTCATCGTAGGTGCCCACTTCGACCATTTGGGTGTGGACGAGACGCTGGCAAACGACCGGATATACAACGGTGCAGACGACAATGCCTCCGGTGTCTCTGCCGTCCTGCAGATAGCCCGTGCATTTCTTGCCACCGGACAGAAGCCTCTGCGCACGGTCATCTTTGCCTTTTGGGATGGGGAAGAAAAGGGATTGCTCGGCTCAAAATACTTTGTACAAAGCTGTCCTTTCATCAGCCAGGTGAAAGGTTATCTCAATTTCGACATGATAGGCCGTAACAATAAGCCCGAGCAGCCTCAACACGTTGTCTACTTCTACACCGCCGCCCACCCCGTATTCGGCGACTGGCTGAAGCAGGACATTGCACGCTACAGCTTGCGCCTGCAACCGGACTACCGCGCCTGGGACCGCCCCACGGGAGGAAGTGACAATGCTTCTTTTGCCCTGTGCAACATCCCCATCATCTGGTACCACACAGACGGACATCCCGATTATCACCAGCCTTCGGACCACACCGACCGGCTGAACTGGGAAAAAATGATAGAAATAACCAAAGCAGCTTTCCTCAACGCCTGGAATCTTGCCAACGAAAACAAATATTAATCCACTAGAAACAAAGTAACGATACATGGTTTTAAATTACATCTGGGTAGCTTTCTTCGTCATCGCATTCATCGTAGCCCTCTGCAAACTCATTTTTATGGGTGATGTGGAGATATTCACAGAACTCGTCAACTCCACCTTCTCCTCTTCCAAAACAGCTTTTGAAATATCCCTGGGACTGACAGGAATACTCGCCCTCTGGCTCGGCGTGATGAAAATAGGCGAAAACAGTGGTATGATCAATGCCCTCTCCCGTTGGTTGAGTCCGGTATTCTGCCGCCTCTTCCCCGAAATACCGAAAGGACATCCTGCCATGGGTTCCATATTCATGAATCTCTCTGCCAACATGCTGGGGCTGGACAATGCCGCTACTCCGATGGGACTGAAAGCCATGAAGGAACTTCAGGAGCTGAACCCGAAAAAGGATACCGCCACCAATCCGATGGTCATGTTCCTTGTCCTCAACACTTCGGGACTGATACTTATCCCCGTCAGCATCATGATGTATCGCTCGCAGATGGGTGCCGCCCAACCCACGGACATCTTTATCCCCACACTGATAACGACTGCCATCTCGACCATTGTCGGTGTCATTGCCGTCAGCATTGCACAACGCATCAACCTGCTGAACAAGCCCATACTTATCCTGATTGGCTGCATCAGTCTTTTCTTTGCCGCGCTCATTTATCTGTTCACACAGATTAGCCGTGATGAAATGGGTGTATATTCCACTTTGATTGCCAACATACTGCTGTTCTCCATCATCCTGCTGTTCATCCTCTGGGGGCTATGGAAGAAAATCAATGTATACGATGCCTTTATAGAAGGAGCCAAAGAAGGCTTTACCACTGCCGTACGCATTATCCCTTATCTGGTTGCTTTTCTCGTTGGAATCGCCGTTTTCCGCACTTCCGGCGCCATGGATATACTGGTGAACGGTATCGGTTATGTAGTAGGACTATTCGGTGTAGATACCAGCTTTGTAGGTGCCCTACCCACTGCCCTGATGAAGTCACTGAGCGGCAGCGGTGCCAACGGACTGATGATTGACACCATGAAACAGTATGGCGCCGATTCATTTGTAGGACGCATGAGTTGCGTGGCACGTGGCGCTTCGGACACCACATTCTATATTCTTGCTGTGTATTTCGGCAGCGTAGGTATCACCAAAACGAGGAATGCCGTGACGTGTGGGCTGATTGCCGATTTTTCCGGCATCATTGCAGCGATTATTATCAGTTATATGTTCTTCTTCTAAAGAAACTGTCTTAATCACAGGAATGTAATTTCAATCGTAAATCGTAAAATTGTAAATAAAATGATTAGTTATCAGACAGACGGCGTGGAAATGCCATCCATCAAGAAGCGTGAAACCACGGAATGGATAAAATCCGTAGCCGCCACTTACGGAAAAAGAGTCGGTGAAATCGCCTATATCTTCTGCTCGGACGAGAAAATACTCGAAGTGAACCGCCAATATCTGCAACACGATTATTACACAGATATCATCACTTTCGACTACTGTGAAGGCAACCGCCTTAGCGGTGACCTCTTCATCAGCCTCGATACCGTACGCACCAATGCGGAACAGTTCGCCGATAACAACTACGAACGCGAACTGTACCGGGTCATCATCCACGGCATCCTCCACCTTTGCGGCATCAATGACAAAGGGCCGGGAGAACGGGAGATTATGGAGGAGGCGGAGAATAAGGCGCTGGCGATGCGGTAATTCCAAAGAATAAAAACTCTGTCTTGATAAAGTGCTGATTTTACCAAGACAGAGTATTCCAAGAAAAACAAGTTACTTTGCCAACACAGCGATAACTAACGGTTGTTGATATTTGTCTGTTCCTGATTCGATGCGGGCATCCACACCATCTATAGTTACTCTAATAAGTTCAACACTGCCATAACCATCATTGTACTTCCAATGGGAAATAATGGAATGTTCCTCTCCGTCACCAAAGATATAGGGACAAACAAACGTACGCCTCAATACTTCAGTCTTCTTGTCATATTTATATCCATCCCATAGTGCATCAAAGATTGCCAAAGTAAAAAGTCCGTCCCTGCTTTCCACATAGATACAGTCCGGTCCGGTAAAGTCATCTTTAGAATCGGGTTCTACCAATTTATAGGAGTAATCTTTCTCTCTCAAAGCAGGCTTACCATTTCTTCCAAGACCGGTTTGCATTCCCTCAATCAAATCATTGCCATTTTCATCGACAAATGCTAAATTGTATCCATAATGAATAGGAGGATAAGAGTCTTCCTCACTTTTGCAACCCATGAAAATCAAAGGGAATAAAGTAGCCAATAAAAAAACACTAAAGTGTCTCATTGTATATTATATTTTAGATTCACAAAAAAGGCCATACAATAAGAGGGTATCAAAACGGTTGATAGCACACAGATGACACATCCCCTATATTTATTTCTTCACCGAGAAGCGATAAATGCAATGACTGTCATACTTCTCTCCCGGCTTCAGCAATGCAGAAGGCCATTCCGGCTTGTTGGGCGTATCGGGATACTTTTGAGTCTCCAGACAGACAGAAGCACGATGACCGTACACAATACCTTTCTTTCCGGTCAGTGTGCCATCCAGGAAGTTACCGGCATAAATCTGAATGCCCGGTTCGTTGGTATAGACATCAAGCACAATACCCGTTGAGGGAGATTCGAGGGTGGCACACGGGCGGGTGACATCGCCCTTCGTATTGAGTACCCAGTTGTGGTCATAGCCCTTGCCGTTCTTCAACTGCTCAAAGTCATTGTCGATACGGGCGCCAACAGCAGTAGGAGTGCGGAAATCCATATCCGTACCTTCTACGGAAACAATCTCACCGGTAGTCATGAAGGTACTGTCCACGGGGGTATAAGCATCTGCATCGATAGTGAGCAGATAATCCGAATTGGACTTGGAGGGGTCACCGTCCAGGTTAAAGTAAGAATGGTTCGTCATATTGACAACAGTGGTACGGTCTGTTTCGGCACTGTAACGAATGTCGATGGCATCGTCATCTGTCAGCGAGAAAGTGACCTTGCAGGTCAGGTTACCCGGGAAGCCCTCCTCTCCGTCTTTCGACAGATAAGTCAGTTCCAAAACCTGATTACTCAACTGGCGGGCATCGAACACTTGATATTGGTATCCCTTGGGACCTCCATGCAGGCAATGACCGTAATTGTTGCGCGGCAGCTGATACTCTACCCCATCCACTGTAATCTTACCCTGGTTGATACGGTTGGCATAACGTCCGATGGTAGCGCCGAAATCCGAAGGGAACTTGATGTAGTCCTGAATGGAATCGAAGCCCAGCACCACATCACGCATAACGCCATCCTTGTCCGGCACCATCACTGATACAATACGTCCACCGAAATTCGTAATACAAACTTCCATACCATTCTTATTCTCCAAAACAAACAAGTCTGTCTGCTTGCCATCCACTTCCGTACGGAAGTTCGCAGGTTCCAGTCCAGAAGCAGTCTTTTCACTCGCCTGTTTGCCCGTGCAAGCCGATGCCAATAGCATCACGCTTGCCAACAAAGTCATCATCTTATTCATAAATACAATATTGGTTACTGTTTAGACTATCATTTTTTCAACAAGAACTGCTCCGCACGTCCCGGAGTGAACAACTCCCACAAAGAAGCAACCGTCCAGCCCGGAGCGAAGATATTGTTGTAATATCCCTTTCCGTTACGTCCGTAATCCCAATTGGTATGCTGCACCACTTCCGGGTAATAGCCTACTTTGGCAATGCCACACATGTGCCCTTCATACGGCAGTAACTGGCGCATGGAAGTGGATATCACCTCGGCAAAGTCAGAGAAGCGCGGCTCGTTGTACTCTTTGGAGAGCCAATGCAGCACATCGGCAAATTCGAAGATAAATACATCGATATGGTTATTCTCTACCGACACATTTCCCCAACCACGGGTTTTCAAGCCGATATCTCCCAGCATCTGACCTTCGGCAAAAGGAACATCCCAAGTATAATACCATGACAAGGCAAAATAAGCGGCTTTCTTTGCCAGACCGGCATAGTGTGCACGCTCTTCTCCTTTGGTAACCAAAGCCAGGTAATAAGCAGCCGTAGCAGCATACAAGGAGGCTTCCTTGTCCTCGCAGTTGGCATCCAGCGTAGAAGAGAAATAATCGGCTTTGGATATCAGTTCCTTCTCCAGATAGTCTACCGTACGCTTGGCGCTTGCCAGATAACGCTTGTCTTTGAAATACTTGGACGCCATCACCAAAGGCAATGTTGCCGAAGGCGTGCTACCACCGCTGGCATCCACGACAGAGAAATCATCCTTGAACTTGCGCGGGAAGCTGCCGTCCTCGTTCTGCAACTTGAGGAAGCTGTCCAGCATGCCCTTGATGCGTTTCTCCCATTCGGGGTGTTTACGCTTCTGCTGTTTCTCGTAGTTCAAATAGTTCAAGATGGCATACACTCCCTCGGACTGACGGCGGATGCTATGTCTGGTTTCCTTGAAGCCGCGGTTGTAGTGTACCACTTCGTTGAAGAAACCGGCAGGCGAAAAACCATTTTGGAGATAAGTGTCAAAGATATGGTTGGCATTATCCACCAGGTCTTGGCGATTCTGCTGTTTGCCATACTCCAAAGCATTGAAAGCGTTCAGCAACGTACGTCCCACAAAGCCCACTTCGGCAACATCGGTATTGGCACAAGTAGCAGTCTCCAACTCTACACCGGAGTAATAATGAGTGGGGGTATTGCTGACATAGCTTTCCACAAAGAAGTTGCTCATCACCTCCTTCATGCGGTCTACCGTGTAAGGTGTGTCAACCGGTTTCGGGCGGTTAGTGTCATAACAATACTCCCAGGTGCGCTGTACGCATTCCGAGAAATCGGCAGCATTCCTTTCGGACACCTCCCAAGTCATGGAGATGCTGTCGCCCTTACGCAGCAACTGGAAAGCCTCAACGGCAGGAGCCAGCGTCAATTTGCGGATATATGTCTTCGGTGCTTCCTTATAGGGGAAACCGTATGCCAAGACAGTCATACCATCCACATTGCAGAAACCGGTATATCCGATGGAAGTCTCGCCGGACAAGATTACCTCTCCCTCCTTATGAGTGGTCAAAGCTTCCTTGTCGAACTTGTCAATACGGATAACCGACATGGACGTACCGCTTGCCGGATTGAAAGCTGCCGTCAGCGGAGTGCTCAAACGGTCCTCACGCACCAGCCAACTGTCCGATGTGTGGAAAGAAGGAGCTTCCTTCGGCGAACGCAGGTTGCGGCGATACCAGAAGCCCGGCATGTAGAACTGGCAGTCCGAATGCTTGTAACCGGTCTTTATCTGTTCCCCGTAGTTGAAATACACATTTTCCAGCGCCTTGAGTGTGACGGTAATGCGCTGTTTGCCATCCTTGTCCACCACCTGGCGGATGATGTCCAACGGTAACTTTTCCGAAGCCCGGCAGCTGTACATACCATCCTGCATCTTCTGCAAGGCCAGCGGATATTGCTTGGCATCATTCCCCGGCACTTTCAAGGAAATAGAAGCAGAGATGTCTTCCGGAGCAGCATTTGCCGCTCCGGCACCCGTAATGCCCACCAAAAGCATTACCCCCAAAAACAATCTTTTTAGTCTCATAGCTACATCTGTTTTATTGTTGTTAGAAAAATATCATTCAGACATGAATACATACTTGCCGGAGCCCAATTCGACTACCAGCTTACCGTCAGCCTCCTCCACGGAATGAATCCCCGCCTGACCGGCATCTACCTGTACATGGAAGTCAAGCGGCAGCTTGACCGTAGCGGTTGTATTGGCAGGAATCTCAACGTTCCACTCCAGCTTATTGCCATCACGTTTCCAGGAACTTCCTATTCTGCCATAAGGCGATACATGCGAAGCATTCACATAATTCAGTTTTTCCGGGAATACCGGTTCCATCAGAATCTGCTTGAACCCGACGGAAGCGGGAGTATTCTTTATGCCGGCAAGATCCTCATAGAACCATATCAGCAGATCTCCCAAAAGCATCACATGGTTTCTTGAATTCATCGCCGGATTTGCCGTGTCACCATTCCATAATTCCCAAATGGTGGTTGCACCCTTCTTAATCATGTAGCCCCATGAGGGATAAGTGTCATTGGTCACTATCTTATAGGCAAGTTCCAGTCCACCGTACTCGGTAAGTCCGCGCATCAGATGCTGGATGCCAAGCACACCGGCACTGACATGTCCCTTACAGTCTTTTTCCGTCTTCTCCACGACATTGGCAAATACTTTATCTTCATATCCGTCGGGAACCAGGCCCAGTCTAAGGGAAAGCAGGTTTGCCGTCACCGTATTGTTGTCATATTGTGCAGTCTCAGTATTGAAGAATTTCTTGTTATAAGCGTCCTTGACCTTAATGGCAAGTGCTGCATACTCTTCAGCATCTGCCGGAAGTCCGTTCATTTGCGCGAACTTCTCCATCAGTTGCAGAATGCTGTAAAACACCGTTGTACTCAGCACTTCGCCGTTCGTCTTCCGGGCAGGGTCCTCCGAATGAATCAGCTCCGGCGACTCGGGAGGCATGCACCAATCCCCGTATTCATCCTTCACCAGAATATAGTCCTTCATTTTGGTCTCCGTCATGTGGTTTACCCAGCGCTTCATGGACGGATAGCGTTCTTTGATGGAGCTATCATCGCCAAACTGGCGGTAAAGCATGTCGGCTACGTAAAAATAGGCAGCCGGCCAAGTCACGTCATCATGGAAGATGGTCCAGTAACGGGGAGATACCACAGAGATACTTCCATTTTCATTCATGGACTCTTCTATATCCACCAGCCACTTCTTATACATCAAGGCATTGCCGAAAATGAAACTTTCACCATAGGCACCAGTAGTGCGGTCGCCCAGCCATCCAAGACGTTCATCACGCTGGGGGCAGTCGGTAGGCATACCGCGATAGTTTCCACGGATTCCCCAATAGGCATTCTTGTGAAGTCTGTTAATCAACTCCTCGGAAGTCTCGAACGTACCGTTCGTTGCCATTTCATCATACACCACCTTACCGGTGAAATCATCCGTTGCCGGTTCATAGTCCAAACCGGATATTTCCATAAAACGGAAACCATGGTAAACAAACAACGGTTCCCAAACAAACTCACCGTCAGCGGCAGGAGTATAAATATCCGTGACAAGGGCACTGCGCAGGTTGTCAAGATACAGTTCCGTACCATTGTCCTTCAGCACTTCGGCAAAACGCATAGTAATGGGCTTGTCTTTCTTGCCACGCAGTTTCACCTGCTGTATTCCTACCATATTCTGCCCCATATCCACGATATATCTTCCATCACCTACCGATTTAACGGATATTGGCTTTATCTCCTCCATCACCTTCAGACTCGGAGAGAGCTGTGCCACAAGTTTTCCTTTGGGAGCCTCCATCCGTTCGGCCAACTGCCATCCGGAATCATTATAGCCGCTTTCCGTCCATTTACCCAATTCCAAGCGGGCATCGTAATGTTCACCGTCAAATTCGTTGTTCGCAGTTATAGGACCGTGGTTCGTCGCTTTCCAGGAATCATCGCTGACTACCGACACCGTCTCACCATTGTCGTACTCTATATTCAACTGCGCCATGAGACGGGGCAAACCAAAACCTACCATCCCATTGGCGCGCATGGAAAGATAGCGGCCGTTGCCCAGAGCCACGCCTATCGCATTGGTACCGGACTTCAACAAGGGGGTGACATCATAAGTTAGGTAAGATACAGAAGCATCGTACCAGGTAGGCAAAGGACCGAATACATCATTTCCAATCCTCTCGCCATTCATATAGCATACGGAAGAGCCTACTCCCGAAACATAAAGGACTGCACGCTTCGGCTGTGACGGCAAATCAAACTCCTTCCGCAGATAACGTGCCGGAAGGATGGTCCGCTCACCGTCCAGTTTCAAGTTTGTACTGTCGTTCAGTCCAATCCAGCCGGCTTTCCAGTCCGAACTGTCCAGCAAAGCCATTGACCAATATTGGATACTACTTTGCGCCTTGTCACCGGTATTTGTCCATACAGTGACACGCCACCAATATTTCTGTCCCGACTCCAAAGGCGCCCCTGCGTACTTCACCAGCACCGATTGGCCAGACTCCACACGACCGCTGTTCCATACCAGCCCGGAGCCGGCCTGCAAGCCCTTTTCCGAGTCCGCCACTTCAATCTGATAAGCAGTCTGCATCACATCCTGCTTGTCGGTTACTAGTTGCCATGAGAAACGGGGAGCCGATACAGCCACTCCTTCGGGATTCTTCCGCATTTCAACAGTGGTTTCCTCCACTTTCAAGGAACTGCCACCCGATACTTGACAGCCCATCATCAATAAGGCCAACAAGGAGATTAAAATAGATTTCTTCATACTTGTCAGAATTTCGGTTTCTCCGCTTCCGTGGATGCAACGGAGCCTTCTACCGTCGGCCATCCGTCTTCCCAGCTAATCTTATCCAACATCAATACACGGCCTTCAGGCTTCTTTGTGCTCACCGCATGATAGAAGAACCAGTCATTGCCGGCATTGTCCGTCACAATCTCCGAATTATGACCGGTACCCACAAAGGAATTGCTTTTCTGAATCAGCACTTCGTGCTTGTTATCCATCATGCTACCGCCATTCTTGTCGACATAGGGGCCGAAAAGATTATCTGAACGGCCTACAACAGTAGTGTAAGTACTCTTCAATCCCTCACAACAACTTCCTATGGAAGCAAAGAAGTAGTAATGCCCGTCCTTCTTGTGAATATAGGTACCTTCGTAAGCGGTTCCTGCCACTTGCTGCGGTGTGGCGCCGTCCTTCAGAGAGAGTCCGTCATCAGACAGTTCAATCGCATAGATTCCTCGAAAACTGCCCCAGAAAAGATATTTCTTCCCTCCATCCTCTATATAGAAAGGGTCGATGGAGTTCTGTACATTGATTTCATTGCTGCGGAACATCTTTCCGTGGTCCGTAAAAGGTCCCTCAGGCTTATCGGCAGTAGCACAACCGATGCCGCAAGTTAACTCGCCTCCCCAAACAGACATAGAATAATAGAGCACGTATTTATCACCTATCTTGTTGATGTCCGGCGCCCACAAACCGCCGTTCGGCTCAAAATCAGGCCGCGTACGGTCGGTAAAGGCAGTACCTACATACTCCCAATCCACCAGGTTCCTGGAACGGTAAATCGGCAGATTGCGTATGTCCTCGGTGGCATACAAATAGTAGTATCCATCATCTCCCTCAATGACAGAAGGGTCTGGCAAACTATAATCTATCACCGGATTGCGATAGACATTCTTCGGCTGTTGTTCTTCCGGTTTATCCTCTTTTGTAGCCGATGACGAGGAACAGGCTATCAGACTGCATAACACTGATAATACAAGAAACTTCTTCATACAATGTATTCTTTTCATTCTTTCATTTTACTTTTCGGGTGATGTACTGCCCAATACCTGCGGACGGACAAGAGTGCCGCCGATGGAAACCGTTCCCTGGTCGGAAATGGCAAAATCCTTGATATACGAAGTGCGCGGCTGTACTTTCGTGGAATCCCAATGTGCATGGAAAATGTATTTCCAGCTACCGTCCTTACAGCAGAAGGGTGCTCCATGACCGGTACCCATCAAGCCGTCGGCATGTTGCAGAATCGGATTTCCCTCGTATTTCTTCCACGGTCCCATCGGGCTGTTCGAAGTCGCGTAACCCACTCCGTAGTTCTTGCTTTCAAAGTGATTGGCTGAATAAACCAGGTAGTAGACACCCTCTTTCTTCAAAATTGAAGGACCTTCGGCCACCTTAGCAGGCTTGTCCTGCGAAAGTTCCCAAGGCTCTCCCACCTTAATGCACTCTGTCAGCGTCTCCTGCTTAATGCCGGTCAAATCATCGTTCATCTCTGCCACCCAAATAACGTTGCCATCTGTAAAACGCACGAAATAAAGGTAAGGCGTACCGTCATCATCAATGAATAGAGAGGTATCGATACTCTTCTCATCCCATATCGGCTGCTTCACTTCCTGACGGAACGGGCCTTGGGGAACATCTGCCGTTGCCACACAGATATGCTCCTCGGTGGAATAAAACAAGTAGAATTTATTTTTAGACTTGATATAGTACACCTCCGGTGCCCAAAATCCCCACGTACCGTAGGAATTGGCAGCCGACAGTGCCTGCCCCTCACGCGTCCAGTTTTTCAAGTCGTCGGAAGAGAAGCAGGCAAAGCCCTCTCCTTCCACCGTACCGCCGGTGCCGTAGGCATAATACTTGCCTTCGTAAAGCATTACGTAAGGGTCGGCAATGGGCAGATGGTCGGACTCTACAACCAGCTTTTCCTTGCACCCTGCAAAACAAAGACAAAGCAATAGCAGCAATATATAATTCTTCTTCATGTTTATATCTTATAAAGTATCCTATTTAGAAACTGCTTTGATTTTCTAAATTATTATCTTGTATTAAATGATAATTATAAAGATTTCGTTTAAAATGATAACGATGTCTTGGTAATGGCAACGGGTCCTGCAAACGCAATTCCCAAGCCAACAATTTTGTCAGCAACTCGCTCTGCTTATCTATCAACTTGGGATTTCCAAATAAATTATTAATTTCATACGGATCTTTCTTCAAATTGTACAGTTCCCCTTTTCCATAACTATTCATAATCAGTTTCCAGTCACCCATACGTACCATTCGAGAGGTTCCACTTTGAGTCCATGTATTCAGTTCGTCAAAATGAGCCACCTTATTGGGTCCCAGCGCACCTTCCTGCTCAAAAGTCAAGCTATCGTCCAAAGGAACATCTTCTCCGCCAAAACCTAACTGTACAACAACGCTTGAAAACTCTTCTTTCGGATATTCTTTACCCGTCAACATAGGCCACAAACTCCGTCCCTGAACACCTACCGGTATTGAATCACCTATCGCAGTACAAAAAGTAGGGAAAAGATCGGCCAACGAAACATGCGCATCTATAGCTTTAGGCTGCTTCTTTATCTGATAGCCTGCCCAAACCATCGGTATTCTGGTTAGAGACTCAGACAAGCCTACTCCCTTACGAATTAGTCCGTATTCACCACAATAATCTCCATGATCGGACAGAACAACGATGATAGTTTTCTCGAATAGTCCCTTTTCCTTCAGATCCTCAACCAAGCGTTTGATCTGATCATCAATGAGACGAATCATCCCCATATAATTTCCACGTAACCGAGGCAGGTCTCTTTCAAGATTAGGACAAGAAGCGTCTTCCAGTTCCGCCAGAATCTGATACTTTTCTCCCTTCTTCAATACATCCTTCCGTGAAGTCTTCACAGCTGGAATCTTATCCGGTGCAAACATTGAATAATAAGGTTCACAAACCTGATACGGATTATGCGGTTCAGGGAATGAAATCCATACAAAGAACGGATTGTCCTTCTGGCTATCTATCCATTCTATAGCCTCATCCACAATTCTCGTAGGTTGCTGATCTTTCAAAGGTATAGGCGAAGGTTCCAGATACTGCCCGACTGCCTCTTTAAAGAATTTGGAAATAGCACGCTCTCCTTCCGTCACCGGCTTATTCTTCCCCCAGTGAGAATATTCAGACCAAAAATCCATATCCTTTGAGTTCAGATAAGCATGATTCTTACCTACTAAAGCAGTTTTATAATGATTCTCCTTCAGAACGGTTACCAAGTCTTTCGCATAATTAATGTCACGCACATTGTGATTGGTACGTACATGAGTTGCAGTTGGAAAACGGCCGGTAAACATGGAACAACGTGCAGGAGTACTGGCCGGCATAACCGTATACGCTTTATCGAACCAAGCGTTCTGATGTGCCAATTCATCGACAAATGGAGTAATATCCATAGGAAAACCTTCACGTCCACACAAATCGGCACGTTGCTGGTCCGTCATTATCACTACGATATTAGGTTTATCTGTCTGCGCAAACAAAGACAAACCTATTCCCTGGAGAACGATTCCTGAGAAAAGATGTTTTATAAACTTCATAACTATCTGATTTTAATTAATAACCATATAAAAAACGACACATACTCCATAACCCCTATAAAGAGATTATGAAGTATGCAGAGACTCAATCACATCAATCCCAACCCGGATTCTGCACCATATTAGGATTCATTTGCATTTCTCTCGCCGGTATCGGAAGACTCCAGTAATGATCTCCTCCCCAGGCATAATTATTAGTTCTGGTTCCCCATATCTGAGTCATACCATTCATCTTGCCTTCTTTGTCCTTATAGAACTTCAGATCTTTCCAGGTTCTCCAGCGAATCTCATCGAAATAAATCACGTCTTCACCTATTAATTCCCAATGGCGTTCGTTCATGATACGCTGGTGCATATCTGTTTTTCCTGTAACCTGAGTAAATTCGTTGGTTCCCAGTAATTGGGCACCTGCCCTTTCGCGCACCTCATTCACTTTGCTTATGGCTCCGGGAAGATCATTCAACTCATTCAATGCCTCCGCCCAATTCAACAGAACATCCGCATAACGGATAAACGGCAAATCCAATTCAGAATATATATTCGGCAACTCTAATCCTTCACCCACAAACTTACGATTTAAGTAATAGAACTTCAAACTTGTATCTGTTTTCAAATCCCCATATGTGGTATAAGAACGGAAAGGATAACGCATCACATACTCTTTAGGAGTTCCTTCAACCCCACCAAGAAAAGAGGCATAAGGGGTTATAACGGACATTGCCATTCTCGGATCACGGTTTTCATAGGCTTTTTTAATCCTCTCCTCGTTACCGGAAGCATCATATTTGGACATATCAGCCCCCGCAGCTACTGCGTTCTTTCTTTCAGTCTCCGTGATATTATTCCGCAGGAAATACACCATACGCTTATCAATGCCCATATCATTATATCCGGGGATAATGTCATCCCAATTGAACTTACTACCGTCTCTATTTTCGTAAGACTCGGCAAACTGCGGGTTTATAATATAATTATTCCATCCCAATCCATTGCCTGAAGGGTCAGGCGGCAAGCATCTGTTACCGAAACCTCTGTTCTTCTTTTGCGTATAATCTGGATGATCCAGACATTGCAAAGAGAATATCATTTCATCGCAACGCTCATTTTCCACCTTAAACAGTTTCTTGTATGACTCCTCACCCGCACCTTTATAAAGCGTGTATCCACAATCCTTTACTGCCTGAAAATCATCAGCCGCCTTTTTCCATTCTTTCATCCACAGATATACCTTGCCTCTTAAAGCATAGGCTGCACCTTTTGTAATATGCCCGTAATTGGCATCATCCGAACTGTATTTATCCGGCAAATCCGGATTATTGATACAGGAAGTCAGATCATCCACTATATATCCCCAGACTTCATCCTGAGTGGAACGTGCCAGTTTTGCCTCATCAATATCCTTAATCGGATTTTTATAGTAAGGAACTCCATTATACAAGATATTCAGCCTGTAATACCACCAGCAACGCAGAAACATACATTCTGAAATATAGCGGCTTCTTTTAGTCTCATCAAATCCCTCGACCGTAGGCAGATTGCCAATCACATCATTTGCCTTGATAATTCCCTTATAGAATCTTTGCCAGGGAGCAGAACTCCCCTTAACAGAGCTCGGAGAATTTGTCGCAAATAAGAAATTGAAAGTAGGAGCTATACCTATACCGTAATCCATAGTACTGGACCATATATCAAACCATCCATTGGCAACATCGCTATAATCCACATACAGTTGATTATACACACCCGCTATCGTCTGTTCCGCCAAGGTAGGAGTCGACCATACATTCCCTTCCGCCGGCTTTCCATTGGGTGACAAATCCATATCTACGCAACCTGCGGTTGACATTCCCACAAGGACCACTGCGGCCATCGTTTTCATCAGATTTCTTCCTTTGTTTATATTTATCTTGTTCATACCATTTAATTTTAGAAAGTAACATTTACACCAAAAGCATATTGTCTCATAGGAGCATAGCCCACTCCACTCATCATTTCAGGATCAATACCTTTGAACTTAGTAATCGTCAACAGATTCTCTCCCGAAACATAAACACGCACATTTTGCATACACACCTTCTGTACCCAATCTTTGGGGAGCGTGTAGCCGACTGTCAGATTCTTCAGTTTCAGATAATTGCCATTATGTAGAATATGCTGGCCGGAAACACTTACCTGAGCTGCTTTATCCATGGTGAGACGGGGATTTGCCGAAGTAAGATTTGTCCGCGGGTCATTCGGATTCTCAGGATCGTAAAAGTAATGGTCATAAGCTACATCTTTACCTATTCCATACCCAAACCAGGTTATACTACTATTCTCACCAGACTGATACCAGTTGATTTTGAATCCGGCAGCACCAGCCCAATTCATAGAGAAGTCAATGCCTTTCCATGACAGGTTTGTCTGGAAGCCGAAGTAATACTTCGGTGTTTTAGAATAACCCTGGAAATCCTTGTCATCGTCGTCACCATAAATGCCATCTCCATCCAAGTCTGCATAAATGATATCACCATACCAGATATTACTCTTGCCGATTCCCTGTTTCGGATAGAACTTATATCCGGCATTCGTCATGGCCTGCAACCATTTCATATCATCTTCCGTACGGATCATTCCGTCAGAAGGCCCTCCTTTCGGATTTACCGTACCGTCGGCATTAAAATAGTTTCTATTGCCTTTATATACGTTCAGCACATAAAATTCATTGATCATGTGCCCTTCCAAAACACGCTGCAAGTCTCCTGTTGAAACCTCACCCAAATTGGTATAATAAGTGGAACTACCATCCGCATTCTGCTGCCATCCGCGGACAAGTTCTCCTTTGTATTTGGTTACTTCATTCTTGTTGTAAGAGAAGTTTCCGGATATGCCGTACGAGACAGAACCGATCCGATCATTCCAACCTAAGGTTATTTCAAGTCCCTTATTAGTAACCTCTGCAATATTCTGTCGGGGAGAACTGAACCCAGACAAAGTAGGTGACAAAGTGGGATTATACAAGATACCGTCCGTCAACTTATTATAAACCTCCACTGTTCCACTCAAACGGTTTTTCAGCATAGAGAAGTCGATACCCAGGTTGGTAACCGTAGTTGTCTCCCATTCCAAGTTATAGTTGGAAAAACTTCCCATGCCCAGTCCAGGAACCTCCTTGTTGCCAAAAGCATAATGGGGAGCCGTAGCATAAACAGCCTGCCATTCATAGTTACCGATTGAGTTATTTCCGAGTCGTCCCCAGGAAACACGTAGTTTCAGGTTGTCGAGCCAATTCAGCTTCTTCATGAATTTCTCTTCCGACAAACGCCACCCTGCCGAAAAGGATGGGAATATACCCCAGCGGTTCTCCGGAGAAAAACGGGAGGAACCGTCATAACGGACATTCGCCTCAAATAAGTAACGGGAATCATACGTATAAGTAACACGACCAAAGATAGAACGGGATGAAAACTCTGTAGTGCTTCCATCAATATAATCAGGCTCCGTCAATGCGTCAAAGTCTGTAAGGCTGGTATCAAGCATTCCTTTCTTACTAATGTCGGTAGTACGTGCCCATTTGCGGAATTCCTCATAGCCCACTAAGGCTGCCACATCGTGTTTACCTTTGAAAATCTGTCCCCAGTTTAAGGTGGTAGTATTTTTCCAGCTCTGATTTCCATCAATATAATATTTCACAGGGTACTCCGCAAGCAATTCGGAAGTAGGAGGAACATTCATAGTTTCTCCACGTTGGAATGAAAATCTTTCCTGATAATCGGAATAATGCCACAGATTCTCTTGCCGATAATGATTGTAGTAGAAGTTAGAAGTCAAATGGAAGTTCTTAAGGAAATCAATCTTAATATAAGGATTCACAAAGAATTTCGTTGTTTTATAAGAGCCTCCCGCACTATTCAGATAATAAACCGGATTGTTGACTACCGGATCTTCTTCGAGGGCTTCGGGAGCTCCATATTTCCCATCGTAATACGGATAGGTTCCCGGTGTACTTTTCTGCATTTGCAAACCATTCAAATCATCAACATTATTTCTTTCCTGATCTACATGATAACCCCATGCATTCAGCCCCACAGCCAAGAAACTGGCAACCTGTGATTCCAGATTACTGCGCATATAATATTTCTTCATTCCTGAATTCACCACCAAACCGGGGTTATCCACATACGTAGCATTCAGGCTATACCGGGTTCTCTTTTCCGCACCGGTAAGCGTAATAGAATGTTCCTGCATCAATTTCGGATTATACACCTCATCATACCAGTCCGTATTCGGATAGGCCACATAATTCGGATAGCCCGATTCGGATATTCCATTCGGATTACTGGCCGCTGCACGCCACGTATCAATGGTAGTTTGGCTAAACACCTGTGCCTGCCCTGCATTGTCCGAAGCCTCATTGATAAATTCCATGTAGTCGGCATAGTTTGAAACCATACGGATCAGATTAGCCGGTGTATTATAGGAGAATTTTCCTGAATAGGTCACGTTGATTTTCCCGTCCGTACCTTTCTTGGTAGTCAATAGAATAACACCATTAGCACCACGGTTACCATAAATAGCACACGAAGCGGCATCTTTCAGGATGGAGATAGAAGCGATATCATTAGGATTGACATTATTCAGCGACATTTCCATTCCATCAACCAGCACCAATGGTGCAGAATCATTTAAAGTACCTGTACCGCGAATACGCAGAGTAGATGATTCCGAGTTGGGCTTACTGGATGTCTGCATCACATTCAATCCGGCCACCATACCCGATAAAGTAGAAGCAAGCGTAGTTACGGGACGCGACAAGGTCTTATCATCAAAATTAACCGTAGCAACAGAGCCCGTCAGATTCACTTTTTTCTGAGAGCCATAGCCCACCACTACCACTTCATCCAACAATTCGTTATCGGACATCATCCGTATATCCAAGACACTCTGATTGCCAACCACTATCGACTGGCTTTTATAGCCGATATACGATATCTCCAAGACATCTCCTGTAGCCACAGACAATGAAAACTTCCCATCAACATCGGTCACCGTACCCATAGAGGCTCCTTTAACCAGAATGCTGACACCAATAAGAGCCTCTCCGGTATCTCCGTCGATTATACGTCCTGTAATGTTCCGTTCATTTTTTGTTTGATCCACCGAAAGGATAGATACGTGCACCGTTTCATTTGCCAAAGAAGACGATCCCACCGCGTTCGCAGAAAGACTCCCCATATATATAAGCGAACACACGAGGAATTTTGTATTTACCTGCATAAGATTTAAAGTTTTAATTAAACACTGTTTTTTCTTCATAAATCCAATTCCATTCGACAAATTCTCGAGACATTACCAAATGAAATTTTTCACTTCAAAAATAATCCATAAATACAACTATAAATGCAACAAAACAATCATTTCATAAAACAATTGGAGCGGATATATACATCAAAGCATTGTTGATACAAAAATTCTAATACTTGATTATATAGTTTCATCATTTCACGAAGTCTTTGGGCAAAATACCAAATTGTTTTTGGAAGCACTTGGTAAAATAGGAAGGAGTATTGAAGCCGGTCATGTAGCAAACCTCATTGATTTTGCACTCTCCTTCCTTTAAAAGCTGCGCCGCTTTCTTCAACCGCTCCAGGCGGATGTAGTCATTCGGGGTCATATCCAATATGCCCTTTATCTTCCGGTTCAGGCTCGAACGGCTCATGTTCAGCAGGCTTGCCATATCATCCAGACAGAAATCCGGATTCTGCATATTGGCAACTACCACTTCCTTCAATGTCTTAAGGAAAGATTCATCTGCCTTTGTCATTGCCATACTGCCCGTCTGCACAAAAGGAGAATTGACGAAAGAAGCCCGTAGCTTCTCACGGTTGTTCAGCAGATTGGCTACACACACTTTCAGATATTCCACAGAGAAAGGCTTTTCTATATATACGTCAGCCCCCAGCTTCATTCCCTCTATCTTGGCTTGAAGGGTCGTCTTCGCCGTAAGCAGGATAATCGGTATATGGCTATAGTCAAGCTCGGACTTCAGATGCTCGCACAGCTCCAATCCATTCATCTCGGGCATCATAATGTCTGAAATGACAAGATTTACAGTATGTTCCTTCAACACCTTCAAAGCTTCCACCCCATTCACGGCAGTCAGCACACGATATTCCGAAGAGAGCTGTTTCACAACAAATGCCTGCATTTCCAGACTGTCTTCCACCACCAAAAGAGTATACCGGTGCTGTTCCAAGGCAGTACCTGCACCACTTTCCTCAGAGGATTCCCCGCCCGTTACCGGTTCTTTATGCTCCATAGCCACCGTCTGCTCGTGCTTCAGCGGAAGTGACAGCAGGAAACAGTTGTTCTCCATCGAATCTTCCATGCACAACGTACCCTCATGGAGTTCGGCCAATGAACGGGCAAGTGCAAGCCCGATACCGGTGCCGGGTACAGAGCGCAAGGTACCGGTTTTATACTGGATGAACGGCTTGAAAATCTCCTCGCGCATCTCTACCGGAATGACAAGGCCGTCATTGCATACAGAAAGCAGCAGTCTTTCACCTTCCGAATATAGCCTGATGCGTATATAGGTCTCCGAATACTTTATCGCATTGGTCAGCAGATTGCTGATAATCTTGGTAAGCCCTTCCCTATCAACCGAAGCATACAAGCTTTCGGGAGTCTCTATACTCAATGCCAGCCCCCTTTCACGTGCCAAAGGCTTGAAACGCTTATACGTCTTTTGTAAGAGCTCAGACACGTCACATTCCACAAAATTCAATTGGAAGCCTTGTGTCTCCGTCTTCCGGAAGTCCAGCAACTGGTTCACCAAATCAAGCAGTCGGTTGGTGTTCAGTTCCATGGTCTCCAAATCATCCCTGATGTCATCCGAAACAGAACGGGAAGCCAATACATTCTCGAGCGGACTCTTTATCAGTGTAAGCGGTGTACGTATCTCATGCGCCACATTCGTGAAGAAGTCTATCTTCGCAGTATACAACTCCCGTTCCTTTTCCCGCTCAAACTTGTCCATAGCCTGCTGATGCTTCTGCCGGGTCCGTTTTCTGAAATAGATAATTACAGCAGCCAGTGAACATAACGCCAATACCGTATAAACAGCATACGCCCAAGTGGAGAGATAGAAAGGAGGATGAATATGGATGTCGAGCACACGTTCCGTCGCGTTCCACTTGCCATCGCTGTTGGAACCTTTTATACGCAATGTATAGCTTCCATAAGGAAGGTTTGAATAGTTGATGATGGAATTCCGCCCTACCGTATACCAGTCGCGGTCAAAGCCTTCCAGCTTACATTCAAGACCATTCATTTCGGGTGCCTGGTAACTCAGGGCTGCAACCTGAAAAGAGAAAGAATTCTGGTCGGCATCCAGCTCTATCTCATCCGCATAGGTGATGCTCTTCTCCAAAGGAGAATCCGGACTATCCACCGAAAGCCGTTTGTTGAACAGATAAAAATCTGTAATCACTACGGGAGGGAGAAAAGTGTTCTCCACAAAAGTTTCCGGGTCAAAGGCTATGAATCCGTTGATACTTCCCAAATAGATGCGTCCCTTCTTGTCAATGTAACCGGACTGGAAATTAAATTGGTTGCTCAGCAGCCCGTTTGCCGTGGTATAGACATGTTTGCTCTCCGTATCGGGATTGAAGCAGACCAGACCATAATTGGAAGTAATCCATAAGTTACCCCGCTTATCCTCGACCATCTTGTAGATGGTATTGCTCGGAAATCCTTTCGACATGTCATAACGGGTAAAATTGTCCGTTTCCGGATTGTAGCGGCAAAAGCCCTCACCCAGCGTCATGAACCACAGACGCTTCCTGCTGTCTTCGTAGATACTGATTACCTTATTGTAGGGAAGAGAGGTCGAATCATTCTCATTAGACAGATAATTCCTCCACTGCTGGCTTCTTACATTGTAGCAGAACACTCCATTGGAGAAAGTAGCAAACCACAGATTTCCGTTGAAGTCCTCCAGAATGTTATAAGTAAACATATTCTTCAGCTGAGGAATCCGGGTAAAGTCATCTGTGGAGCGATTGTACTTCAACAGACCGGACGTGGTGCCTATCCACACGTCTCCCGTAGTGGTCCTGCAAATGGTAAAGGCGTCATTGGCGACCATGGAATTCTCACTCTCACCCTTGGCATAATGTTTCACCTGCCTGGTCCGAAGATTCACCCGATTCAGACCACCGGAAAACGTACCTACCCACAAATCATCCCCATCCAGACAAAGGCCATGAACATTCTGATAAATGGCCGAATGCTCAAAAGGCTCTATCTTTCCGTTTTCCGGATTGTAATTGAACAAGCCTTTGTCTTCGGTACCTATCCACAAGGTGCCATCATTACTTTCACAGATTTCCCGTACACGACGGCCGAAATGCCTGAGATTGTCTCTCGGATAGAACTTCTCGAAGTAAGTCCACTGATAAGGACAATAGTTCACTCCACCGAAATAAGACCCTATCCACATGCCGTTCTCCTTGTCGCAGCAGAGCGAATAAATGGCATTGTCCGACAATGCATACGAATCATCCTGGTCGGGAACGGTCAAATGGGTAATCTTGTCATTCGTCAGATTGTAAATATACAAGCCGGACTCTGCGCCCACCCACAGCTCGTTGTCAGATTTGAACTGCAAAGCCCTCACATAGGTGTTCAGCAGCTTCCGCGTCTTGCCGGTAGTCTGGTTTATCTCTGTCAACCCGTTCAGCGAAGCGATATACACACAATTATGGGGTCCGCTGACCTGCCAGTTGATAATATCATTCTTGAAAATCTCATTTCCTTCCGCGTCCTTGAAAGGCTGCAGAGGAGTTTCAAAGTCAGCTTTCGTATAGTAAAGATTATCCGCATACAAGGCCAGCCAACACGTATTCCCATTCAGCCAAAAGCGGGTTACATTGGGCAGTCCCGAATCGTGCAGATGGTTCAGCAGCCTCCCTTCATCCGGTTTATAGCAGAACAACCCCTGGTTTTCTACCGATATCCAGATATTATCGTCCTCGTCACTTCCAATCATGGTGACGAAATCCCTGATGATACTGCCGTTATCACTGGCCTCATCGAAAGCGGTAAAGGAATCCAGTACCGGGTCGTAAATAAAGACTCCCCCATCGGTACCAATCCAGATATTGCCCCGGCGGTCCTCGTAGAGCGCGGTTATGAAATTCTTGCCTAAACCGGAGTTCTCTTTCTTGTAAATACGGAAAGACAATCCGTCATACCGGTTCAGACCGTCCTTGGTTCCGAACCACATAAAGCCTTTCCTATCCTGCAAAATCTGATACACGGTGTTCTGCGAAAGACCGTTCCGGATATCCATCGTTCTGAAATAGTAATGAACAGCATCCTGCGCACAGACCGGCAACGCCGCTCCCATGCACAGGCCAAGTAAAAGCTTTATAATCAACTGTCTCATAACAACACTTTTAATGTACAATTTACCATTTACAAAGTACAATTTAACTATGCAGATGACAGCGCAGCCAAATTGTACTTTGTAAATGGTAAATTGTAAATGCCCCTATTTCTTAAGTGAATTGCAGATACGTGTATTTATCTCTTTCACGCGTTTCTCATCCAGCTTTATCACCTTGCGGTCGTAAGTCATCAGACCGTTCACTTCCACCTCCACATCCGTGGTCTGTGTATAGACGGCTGCCGAGAAACCTCTTTTTATCATCTGATACAGCATATCGGCATATTTCACGTACTCATCAGTCACTTCTTTGGAAGAGTTGAACTGAACATATCCCCAGTTGCGGTTCGGTTCCCAGATATGGTCTTTCAAGACAAGGCCGATGCCGCCATACTCACCCAAAACCGTGGCACGCTGTGCATCATACAGATACATCTCCGGTTGGGGATAGTTGTGGAGGTCGAGCATGTCACCGCAAGTATAATGGTTACCGCCACTTGCCGGATTCACCAGACGGGTCGGGTCATACTGTTTCGTCCATTCGGCTATCTCTACCGTCTTGAACTGCCCCCAGGCTTCGTTGAACGGTACCCATGTACCGATACACGGATAAGAGTAGAGACAATCCATTATTTCCTTCCATTCCTTGTGATAATAGGCTTCGGATTCGGCGGAGCGTTTCAGTTCTGTTCCGTCGAAATAGCGGCGGTTCTGCCATTCCGGATTACGGTCACCGCTCGGCATATCCTGCCATACGATGATACCCAAACGGTCACAATGTGTGTACCAACGTGCCGGTTCCACCTTGATATGCTTGCGAATCATATTGAAACCGAAATCTTTCGTCTTCTGTACATCATACAGCAAAGCCTCGTCTGTGGGAGCTGTATACAGTCCGTCGGGCCACCAACCCTGGTCCAGCGGTCCAAACTGGAACAAAGCCTCGTTATTTAGTTCCAGGCGTACGATGCCATCCGCGTCACGACGGGTGGAGTACTTACGCATGGCAGCATAGCTGTCCACCTTATCCACTACCTTGCCTCCGCTTTTCAGAGTCACTTTCAGCGTATAGAGGAAGGGGGAATCCGGACTCCACAACTTGGCATTCCGGGGCATGGACACCTCCACCGGCTCTGCATTGATACTTTTGCCGGTGGCTACCAGTTGATTGCCGTCATACACATTCACTTCCACAAAGTCGGAAGGACATGCACTATTCAATTCAGCCTTCACTGTCAACAGATTACGGTCAATATCGGGAGTGATACGGAGGTTCTTGATATGTTTTCCGGCAACCGGCTCCATCCATACCGTCTGCCAGATACCGCTTACGGGAGTGTACCAGATACCTTCCGGATTGCTGACCTGCTTTCCACGGGGTTGAGGTCCTTTATCCGTTGGGTCCCAAACTTTTACGACCAACTGATTATTGCCTTTGCCAGAAAGGGCGGCAGTAATATCGAAAGAGAACGGAGTAAATCCCCCCGTATGGCTGCCTACTTTCACATCATTCACCCATACATCCGTTTTCCAGTCGACAGCGCCAAAGTGCAACAGCACTTGTTTTCCCTTCCAGGCAGAAGGAATTTCAAAACTGCGCTGGTAGACCAGTTCCTGGTTTTCATTGATTCTTTTTCCAACTCCGGACAAGGAGGATTCGATGGCAAAAGGAACAAGTATCTGCCCTTCGAACTCTGCCGGAAGATGCTCACCTTTATTTATAACGGCATAATTCCACAGTCCGTTCAAGTTCTTCCAGTCACTCCGTTCCATGATGGGACGAGGATATTCGGGCAACACATTCGCGGGATTGATCTGGGATGCCCAGTCCGTTTTGATTTTATCACCTGCCGGCTTCCATTGCGCCGAGCTTCCGATTGCAAACAACGTCAAGAATGACGATATGAGGAAAAATCTTCTCATAGTATTATAACTTTTTATTGGTTTCTACGAAAGCAAAGATAAGCCGATTCAGAAAAAAAGAATAGAAATTTCGAACCAATAAATAGTATTTTTGTGGAATATCAAGGTATTACCATCTCATTTTATCAAAGAAATTCATCAAAGGCACCTTTTTCCGCTTTTCTTGCCACGCCTATGACAAGGTTTTGCCTTCCCATTGGCAAGACTTTGCCACCGCGTTGGCAAAACTTTGCCATAGGCGTGGCAAAAGTTTGCCAAGGCAGTGACAACTTGTTGGCAAAATACCTCCCTGATATACAAGGAGTAGCAAACAATAGACAGCAGGGAATGACTAATATCCCGGATTCTGCTGGTTCTCCAATGCCGGATTGGCATTTATCTCATCCTGCGAAATAGGAAGCACAATCTTCTCGAAAGTACGGTCGATTGTTTTTCCACGGTGACTCACCGGAATATCTTGAAAATCGTCGTTGAATTCGATGGTTCTGCCCATACGCATCATGTCGAAGAAGCGTTGTCCTTCACCAAAAAGCTCCTTGCTGCGCTCGTCCAGAATCATATCATCGGTAATGGTAGCGGCAGTGGCCGGTGCCAGTCCGGGAGAACGCCTGCGGATTTCATTCAGGTAACCGGCGGCGGCATCTGCGCCTGCTTCCTGCTTCGTGGAGTGCAAGGCTGCTTCGGCGGCAATCAGATATATCTCGGAAAGACGGATTATCTTGATATTGACGGCTGTATTGGTTGCCTTGCCGTCACCTGCCAGGGTGGTACTGCCCATATACTTGTAGCAGGCTCCCTTGCGTTCAATCTCATTGTCCACCCAGTATTCATCGTTGTCCATAATTCCCCAACGCACATCCGTCTCGTCTTCACCCAGACGGTTCAGGAAATAATCGCTGGCAAGATACCAGCCCATGGCATTCTTCAACTGTCCGTAGCGCATCAGGTAAAAGCCCAAAGAAGAAGTTCCCAGGTCTGATTCCTCAGTGGTGATGCCCAGCTCAAAGATGGACTCGGAACCAAACTGCTTGCTCCAGGAAGCCGTCCAATCGGCAGGCTCATACAGTTTGTACACACCGCTTTCTATAATCTCCCGGGCAGCGTTCAAAGCACCGTCATAATCTTCCATATAGAGTTTCACACGCGCTTGCAGGGCTATGTTGGTGTAATAGTCCGCATATCCGCTCTGCTTTGTCTTCTTCTTGGCAAGCAGGGCCGCCCCGTCCGACAAGTCCTGCAGAATCTGGCGATAGTTCTCCTCCACAGTAGCACGGGTGGGCTGGGCGTTCACCGTAAGCGGCTCGGTTACATTGGGAACTCCATAAGAGGTCTTGTTGTAATTGTAAGGAAGCCCGTAGAGACGGACCAAATCGAAATAGAACAGCGCCCTCAGAGTCAACGCCTGCCCTTTGGCTTCGGAAAAGTCTTCCATACTGCCCGATTCTTCCAGCTTCTCAATGTTGCTCAACAAGGTGTTGACCTGCAGAATGCAGTAATATCCACGGCTCCAGAAACCGGAATAAGTATTGCTGTTGGAAGTGTGGTTGAACGTATAGAATGCATCCAGTCCGCGTCCGGCAGCAAAAATCGTGAGGTCACCGCCCTTGGCATCACCGTACATAAAAAGGTTTCTGCCGTAATAGGACGATGAGGTCATCGCACTCATCACACCGTTGATAACCACCTGCGCATCGGCTACCGTACCGACAGCACCTTCTGCATTTCCGGAGTTGGTGGGCTGCATATCCAGAAAATCGTCACACGAAGTGAATGTAAAGGCACCAAGTATCACAAGTGCCAATAAATGATATATCTTTTTCATTGTTAGTTCCTCCAGTTCATTAAAATTTCAATTCAACGCCAACGACAAACGTTTTTCCGATAGGGGTTTCCCAACCACGTGTGCCGTATTCGCTCACTTCGGGGTCTGCCTCCTTGTATTTGGCTATTGTCCAAAGGTTGCTGGCAGTGAAGAAAAGGCGGGCATTCTCGATGAAAGCCTTGCGGGTCATGGCTTTGGGCAGCGTATAGGCCAATGAGAGATTCTTCAAGCGCAGATAACTGGCATTGAACAAGTGGCGGCTGCTGTATTGTTGCGGGTCATCGAGGTCTACACCTTCGATACGGGGCTCTGTACCGTTCGTATGGTCTGGCGTCCAAAGGTTGTTGTAGTAGCTTTTAGCACGGATACGCTCCCAATAATAACCGTCGTCGGCCACATCCATGTAGGCTCCATCGTACAAGTCTCCTCCTATCTTATAGGTAAAGCCCAACGAAAGGGCTATGCCTTTGTAGGAGACCGAGGTATTGATGCCCCCATACACTTTGGGAACGGCATTGCCGATGATGGTGTAGTTGGCATTGTTATAGTCATAAGTAGCTCCGCGTCCGTTATACTCAAAATCTCCGGCCTTGCCATTCTTGGGGTCATTTACATAGTAGACGTTCTTGCCGTTGGTCTTGTCCACACCTGCCCATTCGTATCCATAGAAAGCCAGCGTGGACTGACCTTCCCGGTATACATATTGCGCACGGCTGTCGCTACTGGTGGGGTCGTACCAGATAATGTCCGCACCGCCATACAACTCTTTCACCTCAGAACGGAGAAAGGTTGCGTTGACACCGGCACTCCATAACCATCCTTTACTATCAATGATGTCACCACTCAACTCCACCTCTACCCCATGGTTATTGATGCATCCTACGTTCCGCAACGTAGAGGAAAATCCCGTAACCATCGAAATGGGAACATCCTGGAGCAGGTTCTTCGAATCACGGTTGAAGTATTCCACCGTACCGCGCAGACGCTGGCCGAAGAAGCCGAAGTCGATACCCACATTCGTGTTGTAGCTCGTCTCCCAAGACAGCTTGTCATTGGTGACGGTAGTGATTGTACCGCCCGGGTTACCCATGTACTTACTGGTATAGCTCATCAAGCTCATATAGCCGTAATTGTCCGAAGGCAGCGTACCGTTAATACCATAAGAGGCACGTATACGCAGGTTGCTCAGGAAAGAATATTTGCTCATAAAACCCTCGCGCATGATGTTCCACGCTCCTGCCACTGACCAGAAGTTTCCCCAACGTTCCTGCTTGCTGAGCCGGGAAGAACCGTCGCGGCGGTAAGAACCGGAAATGAAGTAGCGTTCATCGTAATTATAATCCAACTTGGAGAGCACGGACACCATCGAGTTTCCCCAGGAATATCCGGCAGAAGTCTGCGTTCCGGCAGTAGAAACTGTATGAATGGTGCTGACCGCAAGATTGCTTCCTGTGGCACGCACATAGTCTGTCTTGTTCTTCTCCGCTTCGAAACCCACCATGGTGCCAACTGTGTGTTTGTCGAAGGTGCCGGTATAATTGGCGGTAGTGGAGGTAACCATCTTCTCGTATGTAGTACGGTATTCGTTGACATTCCCATTGTCTGCCGAGCCTTTATAGTGATTGGCACTGTAATAGATATGGTCTTTTACAGTAGTATTGTCGTAAGAGTAGATAGAACGAAGGTCCAGGCCCGGCATCAGATGCAGGGTGAGCGTCTCCGCAGCCATGATTTTGGTACTGGTAGAACCGTTCTCCCACTCTTTGTCATAATAAAGCCCATTGTAGGCGTAGCTACCGTAACGTTCGGTCCAGAGCTCGCCGGTCTTGTAATCAGTGGGCCAGTAGAGTCCCCACAGCAAGTTACGGGTCTGCATGAAGTAATTGCTGCCCGTGTTGCGTGTATCATTATAACCGCTTTTCTTGGTACGCGCCAGGCTGGCATTGGTGGTCAGTTCAAGGAATTTCCTCACCTTCTGGGTGAGGTTCAGGCGACCGGAAACACGGTCGAAGCTGTTCATCTTCAAACGTCCTTCGTCCTGGGTATAGGAAAGGGAAGTGTAATAGTTGGTATTCTGCGTAGCACCGCTGACGGACATATCGTAGGTCTGGTAAATGGCGGTACGGAAATATGCCTTGTCCCAATCGTAGTATTTGCCTCCACGCCCGGAGTTGTCGTACTCAAGGATATTGACGTTCTCGTAAGCTCCCGTACCATTTGTGGTAAATTGGTAGCCATGTTTGTTGAAACGGCTGTTCAACTGGCCTATGGCATAGGCTGCCGCCTTTTCGTCCGTTTCGCCCTTACCGCTTGTACGGGCATCGTGAAATACGGTGTAGAGCATATTCACATTCTCCTGTACGCTGGCCATTTCATAGTTGTCCGTTGCCCAGCAGGGCGTGAAGCCCACTTCGGCTTTCAGCGTCACCACCGGCTTGCCAATCTGTCCTTTTTTGGTAGTAATCAGAATGACGCCGTTTGCCGCACGCGACCCATAAAGCGAGCTGGCCGCCGCATCTTTCAATACAGAAATAGATTCGATGTCTTCCGGGTTCAACGTATTCATGATGTTGTTGGTAGAATAGAGCTCACCGCTCATCTGCCCCGTATTGCCCGAAGAGACCGGAACACCGTCCACTACATACAACGGTTCATTCCCGGCATTCATAGAACCTATGCCACGGATGCGGATGGCCGGTGCGGAACCCGCCTGGCCGGAATTATTCGTCAGTTGCAAGCCCGCCACTTTACCGTTCAACGCGTTTTCAAAGCTGGTCGTCGGAATGTCTTTCAGCGCATCCGCTTTCACTAAAGAAGCCGAACCTGCATAGCTGCTCTTTTTGGCCGTGCCGTAAGCCACCACCATCACTTCATCCAGCAGTTCCGAATCCGATTTCAGCACCACCTTCATAGCAGGCTTTATGGCAGCTTCTACTTTCTGCATACCTACAAAAGAGACAATCACTGTCTTTGCCGTGCCCGGCACATTCAAGATTGTAAATTTACCTTCGATATCGGTCACGGCCCCCAGCGTTGTGCCCTTCACCAATACCGATGCCCCAATAATCGGCTCATTGTTGTCCTCGGCAAATACTGTTCCCGAGACCGTAGACGTCTGAGCCATCACTCCCGCCCCCATAACCAGGCAGACAATGATTAACAAGAAGAATTTCTTTCTCATGCTTCTCTTCCTTAAAATTAGTCAATCAAAACACTTTTTAATATCCAAACGCTGCAAAGGTATGTATCTTTTTCAAAAAGAAAAGCAATAGTATTCAAAAAGCTTCATTTTGATTGTATTTTAAGCTAAACACAAGCAATATGTCTATAGCCTAAGCATTCCAAGCAATAAGTATGATACTGGATACGGAAATATAAGCAATGCCAAAGAAGATATATCCGGATTTTAAGATATGACACGTCCCGGCATACAACTTTTTTCGTAACTTTGCACAGTTTTAAAATACACTGAACGAATGGAGTTTAAGTATGACGTTATTGTAATCGGCGCCGGACACGCAGGATGCGAAGCCGCTGCCGCTGCTGCAAACCTGGGTTCGAAGACTTGTCTTATCACAATGGATATGAACAAAATCGGACAGATGAGTTGTAACCCGGCAGTGGGAGGCATCGCCAAAGGACAGATAGTACGCGAAATAGACGCCTTGGGAGGATATATGGGATTGGTGACAGACCAGACAGCCATACAGTTCCGTATACTGAACCGTTCCAAAGGTCCCGCTATGTGGAGTCCGCGCGCGCAGTGCGACCGCAACAAATTCATCTGGGCATGGAGAGAGATACTGGAAAATATCCCCAACCTGCATATCTGGCAGGATACCGTGCAGGAAATCCTCGTTGAAAACGGTGAGATTACGGGAGTAGTCACATTATGGGGAGTAACGTTCCATGCCAAATGTGTAGTACTCACCGCAGGAACTTTCCTCAATGGACTGATGCACGTGGGACGTACCATGCTTCCAGGCGGACGTATGGCAGAACCTGCATCCTACCAATTAACCGAATCCATCGCAAAGCATGGCATCACCTTTGGACGCATGAAGACGGGAACCCCCGTACGCATAGATGGACGCAGCGTGCATTATGAGGATATGGAAATCCAAGACGGAGAATGTGACTTCCACAAGTTCTCGTTCATGGACACTCATGTACGCCATTTGAAACAGCTCCCTTGCTGGACCTGCTTCACCAACGAAGAAGCACACCGCATCCTGCAGGAAGGTCTGCCGGATTCTCCCCTTTTCAACGGACAAATCCAAAGTATCGGCCCACGTTATTGCCCCAGTATAGAAACCAAGATTGTGACTTTCCCCGACAAACCGCAGCACCAGCTTTTCCTGGAGCCCGAAGGGGAAACAACCCAAGAGCTCTACTTGAATGGATTCTCTTCTTCATTGCCCATGAACATCCAGATTGCAGCATTGAAAAAGATACCGGCGTTCAGAGACCTCGTCATCTACCGCCCGGGCTATGCCATCGAATACGACTTCTTTGACCCCACCCAACTGAAACATACGCTGGAAACGAAGAATATAAAGAATCTGTTCTTTGCCGGACAAGTAAACGGAACAACCGGTTACGAGGAAGCAGCTGGACAAGGAATCATGGCAGGTATCAACGCCCACATCAATTGCCACGGCGGAGAACCGTTCACCCTTGCAAGGGATGAAGCATATATCGGCGTTTTAATCGATGACTTGGTAACAAAAGGTGTGGACGAGCCCTACCGTATGTTTACTTCCCGTGCCGAATATCGCATCCTGCTCCGTATGGATGATGCGGACATGCGACTCACGGAAAAAGCCTGGAAGCTGGGACTCGTCAAGGAAGAGCGGTACAAGCTGCTGACAGAAAAACGTGAAGCCGTGAACCGGATTATAGACTTCGCGCGGAATTACTCGATGAAACCGGCATTAATCAATCCGGTATTGGAGCAGCTCGGCACTACTCCACTGCGCCAGGGATGCAAATTGATAGATTTGATAAACCGTCCGCAGATAACGATTGAGAACATTGCCGAACACGTCAGTGCCTTTAAACGAGAACTGGATAAAATATCCGATAGAAAGGAAGAAATTGTAGAAGCTGCAGAAATACTCATCAAGTACGAGGGATACATCGGACGCGAACGGATTATTGCGGATAAATTGGCAAGATTGGAAAGCATCAAGATAAAAGGCAAGTTTGACTATAATTCCATTCAATCCCTTTCTACCGAAGCCAGACAGAAGCTGATGAAGATAGATCCGGAAACAATAGCCCAAGCGAGTCGGATTCCGGGAGTATCTCCAAGCGACATCAACGTGCTACTGGTACTTTGCGGACGATAGGGCGCAAAGTTCCACGTGAAACAAAGAATTCAATAAACGTATTAAATAAACTGATTATGAGCAAAGAAACTCTTACCAAAAGCATCCGAGAAATACCCGACTTCCCCATTCCGGGAATTCTATTCTACGATGTAACTACCTTGTTCAAGGAACCTGCCGCCTTGCAGGAACTCTCGGACACACTATACGAGATGTATAAAGACAAAGGCATCACCAAAGTAGTGGGTATAGAATCAAGAGGATTCATTATGGGCCCCATTCTCGCCACCAAACTGGGGGCAGGCTTCGTACCTATCCGCAAGCCGGGAAAGCTTCCTGCAGAAACCATTGAAGAAAGCTATGATAAAGAATATGGCAAAGACACCGTGCAGATGCACAAGGATGCCATCAATGAAGACGATGTAGTATTGCTACACGACGACTTGCTGGCAACCGGTGGAACAATGGAAGCCGCCTGCAAACTGGTGAAACAGATGAACCCCAAGAAAGTGTATGTAAACTTCATCATCGAGCTGAAAGAGCTTCATGGCAAGGATGTGTTTGGAGATGATGTGGAAGTGGAGGCTGTGCTGTCGCTTTAGCCATTTCATATTTCACCACAGATTACACAGATTAACACAGATTATTTATCCACCACAAAACACAGTTTTATCAAAGAGAAATCTGCGCTAATCTGTGTAATCTGTGGTGAAACGTCGGTATTATGGAAGAACTCAGAACTAACGACTACCTCAAAGGGATTGTATCCAACCTTCCCGAAAGTCCCGGTATTTACCAATATCTGAATACCGAAGGGACTATTATATATGTAGGAAAGGCAAAGAATCTGAAGCGAAGAGTGTCTTCCTACTTCAACCGGGAGCACGAACCGGGAAAGACGAGAGTGCTGGTCAGCAAGATTGCAGATATCCGATATATCGTGGTGAATACGGAAGAAGACGCGCTATTGTTGGAAAACAATCTTATCAAGAAATACAAGCCTCGCTACAACGTACTGTTGAAAGACGACAAGACGTATCCCAGCATCTGCGTGCAGAACGAATACTTTCCACGTGTATTCAGAACCCGGAAGATAATCCGTAACGGTTCCTCCTATTATGGCCCTTACAGCCATATACCTTCCATGTACGCATTACTCGACCTCATCAAGCATCTGTACCCTTTGCGTACATGCCACCTGAACCTCTCTCCGGAAAACATACGTGCCGGAAAGTTCAATGTTTGCCTGGAATACCACATCAAGAACTGTGCAGGACCTTGCATCGGGAAGCAAAGCCAGGAAGAGTATCTGAAAAACATCGCTGAAATCAAGGAAATACTCAAAGGGAATACCCAGGAGATAGAACGGATGCTTTTCCAGCAAATGCAGGAACTGGCAGCCGAAATGAAGTTTGAAGAAGCACAGAAGATAAAGGAGAAATACCTGCTGTTGGAAAACTACCGGGCGAAATCGGAAGTGGTAAGCAACGTGCTGCACAATATCGACGTGTTCTCCATCGAGGAAGACAGCGATGAAAAGTCCGCTTTCGTCAACTACCTGCACATTACAAACGGTGCCATCAACCAGGCTTTCACCTTTGAATACAAGAAACGATTGAATGAGAGCAAAGAAGAACTGCTCTCCCTCGGCATCATCGAAATGCGGGAAAGATACAAAAGCCTTTCACGCGAAATCATCGTGCCTTTCGAGCTGGATATGGAGCTGAAAGATGTCGTCTTTACCATCCCGCAACGGGGAGACAAAAAGAAGCTGCTGGAACTCTCCATCCTCAACGTGAAGCAGTACAAAGCCGACCGCCTGAAGCAAGCCGAAAAGCTGAATCCGGAGCAACGGACCGTGCGCCTGCTGAAAGAGATACAGCAAGAGCTGCACCTGGACCGCCTGCCCATGCAGATAGAATGTTTCGACAACTCCAACATCCAGGGTTCCGACCCCGTGGCCGGGTGCGTGGTCTTCGTCAAGGGGAAACCTTCCAAGAAGGATTACCGCAAGTACAATATCAAGACCGTAGAGGGACCGGATGACTATGCCTCCATGAAAGAGGTCGTAAAACGGCGCTATCAGCGCGCTATAGAAGAGAAAACACCCCTGCCCGACCTTCTTATCACCGACGGTGGAAAAGGGCAAATGAGCGCCGTAAAAGAGGTGATAGACGAGCTTGGCCTGAACATCCCCATCGCCGGACTTGCCAAAGATGGCAAACACCGCACTTCCGAGCTATTGTATGGCTACCCTCCCCAGACCATCGGATTGAAACAGCACACCCCCCTCTTCCGGTTGCTGACACAGATTCAGGATGAAGTACACCGCTTCGCCATCACCTTCCACCGCGACAAACGCAGCAAACGGCAGATTGCCTCCGCACTGGACGAGATAAAAGGCATCGGTGAAAAGACGAAAAGCGCGTTGCTCAAGGAGTTCAAAAGCGTGAAGCGTATCCGCGAAGCATCTGCCGAGGAGCTTGCCGCCGTGGTGGGAGAAGCGAAAGCCAAAATCATCCAGACCTATTTCTCAGAGAAATAATGACTGATAAATCAGCCTGCAAAGCCATGCACACAACGAATTAATTCGTAACTTTGTTCCCTCAAAAAGACAAGAACAACATGAGAGTAGTGATACAACGTGCCGGACACGCTTCCGTCACCATCAACGGAACCTGCAAAGCCTCTATCGGAAAAGGCCTCATGATACTCGTAGGCATCGAAGAATCCGATGGAAAAGAAGATATTGACTGGCTTTGCAAGAAGATAGTCAACCTGCGCATTTTCGATGACGAAAACGGCGTGATGAACAAATCCATTCTTGAGGCAGGCGGCGAAATACTGGTTATCAGCCAGTTCACCCTACACGCCTCCACCAAGAAAGGTAACCGCCCTTCCTACATACGGGCAGCACGACCGGAAATATCCGTCCCGCTGTACGAACAATTCTGCCGGGAACTGAGTTTAGCATTAGGTAAAGAAATAGGTACCGGCGAATTTGGTGCCGATATGAAAGTAGAACTAATGAACGATGGTCCCGTAACCATCTGTATGGATACAAAAAACAAGGAATAATGACGTTAGAAGAAGCACAGAAACAAGTGGATTCCTGGATAAAGGAATACGGAGTACGCTATTTCAGCGAACTCACCAACATGGCCATACTGACCGAAGAAGTGGGCGAAATGGCCCGCGTCATGGCCCGCAAGTATGGAGACCAGTCCTTCAAAGAAGGAGAAAAAGACAACCTCGACGATGAAATGGCAGATATTCTCTGGGTACTTCTCTGTATTGCAAACCAGACCGGAGTGAACCTAACAGAGGCTTTCCGCCGCAACTTCGAGAAGAAAACCAGACGTGACCAGACAAGACATATCAATAATCCTAAATTGAAAGACCATGGAGAAGAATGAGCCTACCCAGAGTAAGTATGACGCCGCCCTGGCTAAGTACAACACCCAACTGGATGATGCAGAAATAGCTGCACAAGCTGCCAGAATCATTGCAGAGAAGGTACCGGCAAACAATACACCGGAGGTAAAGAAATTCCTGTTCAACTGCATCGACCTTACCACCCTGAAGAGTGAAGACAGCGATGAAAGCGTCATGAAATTCACCCAGAAAGTGAATAAATTCGACGAAGAGTTCCCCGACCTGAAGAATGTGGCAGCCATCTGTGTATACCCCAATTTTGCAGAAGTCGTAAAAGACACGCTGGAAGTGGAGGATGTAAAAATAGCTTGTGTATCAGCAGGTTTCCCCTCCTCCCAGACTTTCATTGAAGTGAAAGTGGCAGAAACTGCCATGGCACTGATGGAAGGCGCCGATGAAATAGACATCGTTATTTCGGTGGGCAAGTTCCTGGCTGGAGACTATGAAGGCATGTGCGAGGAGATACAAGAACTCAAAGCAACCTGCAAAGAGCACCACATGAAGGTAATCCTCGAAACCGGAGCTTTGAAGACGGCTTCGAACATCAAAAAAGCATCCATCCTTTCCATGTATTCGGGTGCCGATTTCATCAAGACTTCCACCGGCAAGCAGCAGCCTGCCGCCACGCCGGAGGCCGCCCTGGTTATGTGCCAGGCCATCAAGGAATATCACGAGCTGACGGGTATCAAGGTAGGCTTTAAGCCCGCAGGAGGAATCAACTGCGTGAACGATGCACTGATTTATTACACCATCGTCAAGGAAGTGCTCGGCGAAGAATGGCTGAACAACGAACTGTTCCGCTTGGGAACCAGTCGTCTTGCCAACCTGCTGCTTTCGGAAATCAAGGGCGAGGAAATGAAATTCTTTTAAGAGGAAGCTGCATTTACCTATAAATAAAGCCTGATGGAGTGGGTTCCATCAGGCTTTTTCATATTATCAACCGGAAACAGTTCCGTCATTTTTCCCGTTCCACCACATAGTCCAGATACCCGGCTAGCGCTGCTTTTACCTCCGTGTCGGGCAAAGAAACCAGCAAAGAAAGAGCCTTTTCCTTATAGTCATACATCACTTGCGAAGCATACTCTATACCACCATGCTGCTTGGTAAACTCGATTAAATGGGCTATTTCACTAGGCGTTGCCTCTCCGTTCTTTATCTTCACGGCAATCTCTTCCGCTGTTTTATTCTTCACGGTATTGAGTACATGGAGTACGGGCAGGGTCAACTTCCCTTCCACCATATCATTTCCGGTAGGTTTGCCTATCTCCTTGCTCTCGGAGTAATCGAAAATATCATCCTTTATCTGAAAACAAAGCCCGATATATTCACCGAACAGACGCACAGATTCCGCCTTTTCATCGCTGGCTCCCACCGAGAGAGCGCCCGCCTTCGTACAAGCTGCAAAGAGCACGGCCGTCTTCTTGCGGATAACGTCGAAATAGACTTCCTCGGAGAAATGGAGATTGCTGACGTTGGAAAGCTGCAGAAGTTCACCATCTGCCAAATCCTGCCCCAGGCAGGAGACGATGTCGATAATGTCATGGTTACGGGTCATGCCCACTTGCACCAACGCTGTTGCAAGCAGATAATCGCCTGCCAGCACGGCTACCTTATTATTAAAAATGGCATTAACGGAGAGTTGTCCACGGCGTTCAGTACTTTCATCCACTACATCATCGTGTACAAGGCTTGCATTATGGAGAAGTTCCAGTGCAACCGCAGCATGCAGGGTTGCAGGACATACTTTACCAAAAAGCTTCGCAGCCAGAAGCACCAGAATGGGGCGCATCATCTTCCCGTTCTTCTGCCGGATATGCGCAATTACGCTGTTCAGCAAAAGGTTGGAACTGGAGAGGGTACTTTCAAAAAGCTTCTTGAAGTCCTCCAATTCCTCAGAAATCGGAGATTTTATCAATGATGAGTTGTCCATGCATCGCTATTTGCCTACAAAAATAGTAATAAAACGGTTAATACGGTATTTTTTTGTACTTTTACCATGAAAAAAAGGATTAAATGTATGAATTCAATCGATAAACTGTTTTTGCTCGATGCCTATGCACTGATATATCGAGCCTATTACGCGTTCATCAAGAACCCGAGAATCAATTCAAAAGGATTCAACACTTCGGCCATTCTGGGCTTTGTAAACACCCTGGAAGAAGTGCTCAAAAAAGAGAATCCCACACACATAGGAGTAGCCTTCGACCCGTCGGGCCCCACCTTCCGCCACGAGGCCTACGAGCAATACAAGGCACAGCGCGAGGAGACACCCGAGGCCATCCGCCTTTCCGTACCTATTATAAAGGACGTCATCCGCGCCTACCGCATCCCCATCCTCGAGGTGGCAGGCTACGAGGCAGACGACGTGATAGGCACCCTTGCCACCGAAGCCGGACGACAAGGCATCACCACCTACATGATGACGCCCGACAAGGACTACGGCCAGCTGGTATCGGACCGCGTCTTTATGTACCGCCCCAAGCACACTGGTGGATTCGAAGTGATGGGTACCGAAGAAGTGAAGACGAAGTTCAACATACAGACCACCGAGCAGGTCATCGACATGCTGGGACTGATGGGCGATGCTTCCGACAACATCCCCGGCTGTCCGGGTGTGGGCGAGAAAACCGCACAGAAACTGATTGCCGAATTCGGCAGTATCGAAAACCTGCTGGAACATACCGACCAGCTGAAAGGCGCACTGAAAACGAAAGTGGAAACCAACCGCGAGATGATAACCTTCTCCAAATTCCTTGCCACCATCAAAACAGATGTTCCCATTCAGCTCGACATGGATTCGCTCGTCCGCGAAGAACCGAACGAAGAGGAACTCCGCAAGATTTTCGAGGAGTTGGAATTCCGCACACTCATCGATCGGGTACTCAAAAAGGGAAGCGGCAATTCGTCCTCCCCTACTCCAACCTCTCCGGTACCCGACCTCTTTGCCGGGACTCTGTTTGCCCAGTCGCAAACCTCCACTCCCGAAAACAGCGCCCCGATTCAAGGCGATTTGTTTGCAAATTTTGCGGGCGAGGGGACGGGCGTTTCTGAAAATTCAAACCTGACGCGGTTAGAAATGCTCGATGTAGACTACCAACTCATTGATACAGAAGATAAAAGAGCAGAAATTATTCAAAAGTTACTTACAAGCGAAATTCTCTCAATAGATACCGAGACTACCGGAACCGAGCCAATGGACGCCGAACTTGTAGGAATGAGCTTCAGCGATGCCGAAAACCGTGCATACTACGTACCCGTTCCCGCCGAACGAGAGGAAGTCTTAAAAATTGTAAACGAGTTCCGTCCCCTCTTCGAAAACGAGAAATCCATGAAGGTGGGACAAAATATCAAGTACGATATGATTATCCTCCAAAATTACGGCGTCCAGGTGAAAGGCAAACTTTTCGACACCATGCTTGCCCACTACGTGCTTCAACCCGAACTGCGACACAACATGGACTATCTGGCGGAAATCTACCTGCACTACCAGACCATCCACATCGATGAGCTAATTGGAGCGCGAGGCAAAAACCAAAAGAACATGCGCGACCTTCCACCCGAAGATGTCTACCGTTATGCCTGCGAGGATGCGGACGTCACCCTCAAACTGAAAAACGTGCTGGAAAAGGAACTGAAGGAGCAAGGTGCCGAACATCTGTTCTACGAAATAGAGATGCCGCTCGTCCCCGTACTTGTTAATATAGAGAGCAACGGAGTGCTGCTCGACACGGAAGCCTTGAAGCAATCGTCCCAACACTTCACCGTCCGTCTGCAGGAGATTGAGAAGGAAATCTACGAGATGGCTGGCGAGACATTCAATATCAGCTCCGCCAAGCAGGTAGGCGAAGTGCTCTTCGACAAGCTGAAAATCGTGGAGAAAGCGAAAAAGACCAAGACCGGACAATACGTCACCTCCGAAGAGGTGCTGCAAAGCTACCGCAGCAAGCACGACATCATCGGGAAGATACTGGAATACCGCGGACTGAAGAAACTGCTGAGCACCTATATAGACGCCCTGCCCCAGCTCATCAACCCACGTACGGGCCGCATACACACCTCCTTCAACCAGGCGGTAACCGCTACCGGACGCCTCAGCTCCAGCAATCCCAACCTGCAGAACATCCCCATCCGCGACGAAGACGGAAAGGAAATCCGCAAGGCGTTCATCCCCGACACCGGCTGCGAGTTCTTCTCTGCCGACTACTCGCAGATAGAGCTGCGCATCATGGCACACCTCAGCGAAGATAAGAACATGATAGACGCCTTCCTCAGCGGACACGACATCCACGCCGCCACCGCTGCCAAGATATATAAGATAGATATAAACGACGTAACCGCCGACATGCGCCGCAAGGCAAAAACGGCAAACTTCGGCATCATCTACGGCATCTCCGTCTTCGGGCTTGCCGAACGCATGGGCGTTTCTCGCCAGGAAGCCAAAGAGCTGATAGACGGCTACTTTGAAACCTACCCACAAGTGAAGGAGTATATGGACAAAAGCATCCAGGTGGCACGCGAGAACGGCTATGTGGAAACCATCTTCCACCGCAAGCGCTTCCTGCCGGACATCAACTCAAGAAACGGGGTGGTACGGGGCTATGCCGAACGGAATGCCATCAACGCTCCCATCCAGGGAAGTGCCGCCGACATCATAAAAGTAGCCATGGCACACATCTATCAGCGCTTCCAAGCTTACAATCTGAAAGCAAAGATGATTTTACAGGTCCATGACGAACTAAATTTCAGCGTTCCAGAGGCAGAAAAAGAGCTTGTACAGAAAATCGTAATCGAAGAGATGGAGCAGGCATATCGCATGTACGTACCCCTGAAAGCCGATTGTGGGTGGGGAAACAACTGGTTACAGGCACACTAAACAGCCCAATAACTTTATTTAACTTACAATCAGAAAGCAACAGAAGCAATCCTTTCCAAATACAGTTTGCTCATCAGAATATCCGGCAACCTCGCTGCCGGATATTTTTTATTCACCAATCTTGCCAAAAGGAAAGCATACCGAAACCCTCACTACTGACATATTGATAAAATTTAATCCGATATTTATATTTATGTCAATTTAATACGTACCTTTGCAGCGAAATCAATGACATATTGATAGAAAATAGAAAGTTAAACTAAAAAAGATATAAAACCATGAAAGCAAAAGTATCTTTAAAAACAGTGATTGTTTCAGCACTTCTCTTAGTTTGCGGATTAAATGCCTCAGCCGACAATAAGAGCAACCTCATTTACAATTCGGAAGAAGTAAATGGCATGAAGGTGGCAGAGACCGTATACAAGATGGACGGAAACACGCTCGCCAACTATATGAAGTACAATTATAAGTACGACGACCAGAACCGCATGACAGAAAGCGAAGCCCTGAAATGGAACAGCACCAAGAATACATGGGGCAACGACATGTGCATCCGCTATGCATACCAGGGCAAGACGGTGACTACCACGTACTATAAATGGAACAGCAAGAAAGGCGAATACATACTGGTTCCCGAGATGACGGTAATCATGGACAACCCTAACATGTAATTGACAAACTCTCTCTTAAAGTAAGAAATCTTATTCCTAACAACAATAACCGAAACCTTTCATAAAAGAGCCGGAATGATTCGCACATTCCGGCTCTTTTATTATATCTTGAAAAACAAATCCTTTCCGTCAGATACCAATAACCTTACACGATTAGTATCCTGGATTGTTTTCTATAATGGCACTGTTTGTATCAGTCTCACTTTGGGGAAGCGGCCAAAGTTCATCCTTTCCTTTGATATACTTCATCGTGTTATACACACGGAGATTCAGTGCTTTCCCATCCCAAGAACTACCTTCTGAATATGCCGGATGCCAGTTGTCATCAAATGAAGGCTTGGCATTGGACATAAGCCCTTTTTGATTGGGAGCATAAATCTTACCTGTCATCACTGTAGAAGCCATACCCCAACGACGGAGATCAAACCAACGAAAACCTTCATTACAAAGTTCAACAGTACGTTCGTAACGTAATGCCTTTCGGAGTCCGCTCTGCGAAGTAACTACCACATCGGGCATTCCTACACGATTACGAATTATATTGATGTCCGTTCGTGCTAACTCCAGATTGCCATCAGCCATTTCAATATTGGCTTCTGCCTCTATTAGATAAACCTCTGCTAAACGCATCAAGCCGCAATTAAGATCACTGGTTTCATGGTTGGAGATTGCAGCTCTTTCCAACTCGGCTATATCCAAATATTTCCTCCAGAGATATCCAGCAGGACCTTTAGTGCCATTGGCACCGTATACGCCCTTGGTTCCCTGTGACTCCATGTTTGTCACGTCCTTGCCCGTGCTATAGTCGTGAATCTTTTTACTGGTAGTGGAAGTCTGGAATTCTAGATTGAATATGCGTGAACCAGGTCGCAAACAGAAAAGATCCAGACGAGGGTCCCGGTTTTGCCAAGGGTTCTGCCAGTCATACAGAGAAGATTCCGTAATCGATTTGCCATCCTTGCATTGAAACATATCAACAAATGTTTGTGTAGGACCAAAATAGGCGCATCCTCCCAGTGTACGTGGAGCCATGTAATATGCCTCCTTGGTTTTATTACTGGATATTACCGCATCATACTGCACGGACCAGAGCCACTCATTGCTTGCCTCACCGTCATAACCAAACAGAGCCGTCTGACCGGTTGGCTCTCCTGCCTCATGACTTTCTCCACAATACTGTGTATTGATGGATTCCAATTCAAAGCCTGCCTCCTTAGCCAAATTCAAGGCTTGTTTGGCCGAACTGGCAGCCAAGTCATACTTTTTCCAATTCAAGGCAATACGGGCACGTAACGCATACGCTGCTACCCGTCCGATGCGTGCACTGCCATAGCTTTCTGCTTTATGGCGGAGTGGAAGGTTAGCCAAACACTCGTCGCTAAGATCCGAAAGCAGATTCTCTACAATGGTCTCTCTCGGTGTACGTGGGGTCTGGCTGTCATTTATACCCGCTGTGTGGACCACATACGGCAAGTCTCCATAGTGCTGGCAAGCTTGATCATAACAGAATGCCCGTATGCACAGCAGCTCTGCCCGTATACTCTCTATATCCGTATCAGAGGCTGTGCCATGCAGATTATCCAGCGCATCGAGAAGCTGGTTGATACGTGCCACGGTCTTATACACGCAATTATAAAGCTTGTTTGCCACCGCGTTTTCAGCAGAAGCTCCGGAGGTGATTAATTCCGTATACATAGCCGTGTTGACACGTGTAGCACCAATATCTGTAATATTGTCTGTCACCTTCCACCAGGTGGTGGTGCTGGCACTATAAGCTGTCAGAGATGAGTAAACAGCGTTCAAACCGAAATTCGCCTCTTCCATACTCGAAGGATAAGAGGCAGAAGACGGTGAAGTGAGTGGTTCAAGGCCGAGTGAACAAGCACCGAGGCCTAATAGAAACAGCGAAAGGAGTGCTGTATAAATATTGTTTCGTTTCATATCATTTTTTCTTTTTATGTCTTCTTGAATACAGACGGTTTCCCTATTCCGACTAATCAGAATTTGATGTCAACGCCAAAAGTGAAGGCTTTCGTCTGGGGATAATTGTTTGCCGCACCCAGAGATACCCCATCTGTTGCTGATGCGTTATAGTTGACTTCGGGGTCATAGCCATCCCAAAAGTCAGTAAAAGTCAAGAGATTCTCAGCATTGGCATAAATGTAGGCAGACTTCAGTCCGATGGCTTTCATCCATTTGGAGGGCAGGTCGTAACCCAGCTGCAGGTTCTTCAGACGCAGGTAAGCAGCACTCTTCATCCAGAAGGATGATGTATAGGTGTTGTTACTGCTCTTATAGGAGAGGCGAGGCGTGGATGCATCATGATTCTGCTCCGTCCAATAGTCAAGGTGTTCCTTGCGGTAGGTTCCTCCCTGATAGCAAGGCATCACGTAGTAGGAATTGAGATAACCGTCGGCCTTGCCAACTCCTTGCAAGAAAGCCGAAAGACGAATTCCTTTGTATCCTACTCCTAAATTAAAGCTATAACTATAGCGTGGAACTGTACTTCCGATAATCGTCTTGTCATCTGTAGTAATTTTGTTGTCTCCGCTGACATTCCGGTATTTCAGGTCACCGGGATATACGGTTGTACCGAATTGGAGACAGTTGGCATTGATTTCGTCCGCTTCTTCTTGTGAATTGATGAAACCGTCGCATATCAATCCGTAAATGGAGTTAATGGAAGACCCCTCTTGGTTACGAATATCACCGCTTGTGCTGCTTGTGCCCCGCATGTCGGTGATGGTGTTTTTCACGTCGCTCAGCGTAAGGGCGGCATCCAGCGAAAAGTCCCTCGTCAGCTTCTTGCTGTAGCCTACGCTTAGCTCCCATCCCTGGTTTCTTACCTTGCCGGCATTCTGGAAGGGAGCACCCATACCAATGTGGTTGGGGATGTCCAGCTTCATCAGGATACCATCCGTTATCTTCCTATACCAGTCGGCAGTGATGTTGATACAGCCGAACAGTGAAAGATCTATGCCTAAGTCAGTCATGGTAGAAGTCTCCCATGTAAGGTCCCTATTGGAGAGCGAGGTAACAGCAGAGGTCGTGTAAAGATTACCTCCCATAGATATAGAGCCCGTAGAGAGTTGCTGAGTAGTGGGATAATAGGAACTTCCGATATTCTGGTTGCCCAGTTTGCCCCAAGAGGCACGTAATTTCAGATTATCCACTCTATCGCGTATAGATTCCATAAAGGGTTCCTCGCTGATGCGCCATGCTGCAGAGAATGAAGGGAACACGCCATATCGGTTACCCTCTGCAAATCTGGAAGAACCGTCGGTACGGATATTGGCCTCCACAAGGTAGCGTTCCTTGTAGTTGTAATTCAAGCGGCCAAAGAAGGAGTTGATGGCCCATTGGTACTCCCCTCCTCCATTGTTCATGTTCTCAATGTTACCGGCATCAATTTGGTCATATTGAGGGAAGTTGAATACTTGACGATAGGCAGAAAGAGTCTTTTCTGTATAGGTCTGACACTCCATACCTGCCATTACTTTGAAGTAGTGGTCATCCAGCTGTTTCTCATAGTTGGTCAGTGCCTGTGTGTTCCAGTAGAAGTAACGGTAGGCCGATTCTGTAAGCGAGTTGTAGGTTTCGCCGCTCTTGAAGCTGGTAGTACCTTCCGGGTCACCATACGTGGTGACAGAATTCTTATAGTTATGGTTATTCTTGGTGATATAACGTGGAGTGGCTTGAACTGACACATTCCATCCATCGAGAATCTTATAGGTCAGAGCCATCGCCATGGTAGCACGGATAACATTGTTTTTCACAATACCGCCTTCACGCAACAACAGCACGGGGTTATTGCCCATCAGACCATTTGCCCCATTATAAAGACCAGTAGTAAATTGATTGACAATGTTCGGGGTTCGGGTGTTCATATAATTGAAGGCATGTCCTTCGTAGGGAGAACTATTTTTATTGGCATTGCTTACTTGTATGTCAAACTTCATGTCCAGACGGTCGCTAAGCTTGATGTCCATATTGTTGCGTACAGAGATTTTACGGTAAGAGGAATTGACCACTATACCCGTCTGGTCCAGATACCCTATAGAAGTAAGTGTCTTGATACGTTCTGATGAAGAAGTCAGAGTAAGCGTATGCCCATGGTTGAATCCGTTTTCTGTAAGAATCAAGTCCTGCCAGTCTGTATTAGGATAGATGTCCGGGTCAGTAGCCATGCCAGCCACATATTCCCTTATATATTCATCACTATAGGGCAGGTCGGATCCGTCGTTACCTGCTGCCACATTTTCCAATTGCATATATTCCAATGCATCCACTTTTTGAGGAAGCATCGTTGCGCCTTGGAATCCAAAATATCCTTTATAGGATATGCTGAACTTGTCTTGACTGCCACCCCGTTTGGTAGTCACCAGAATGACACCATTGGCAGCACGTGAACCATAGATGGATGCAGATGCAGCATCTTTCAAGACGGACACTGACTCGATGATGTTAGGATCCACTTCATCTATGGTTCCTTCTACGCCATCGACCAACACCAACGGGGCGGCACTATCACCACCGAAGGTTCCGATACCACGTATACGTATATGACCGCCATTGCCGCCTGGCTCACCGCTCTGTGTAGTGACAGTTACACCTGCAGCCATGCCTTGCAGAGCCGAAGATACGTTTGATACTCGACGGCTTGCAAGCTTCTCGCTGTTAAGCGAAGAAACCGAGCCTGACAGATTAACCTTCTTGTTAGTGCTATAACCTACCACTACCACGTCGTTAAGCAATTGTGAGTCTTCATCCAGTACCACATGAATGAAGTTCTCCCCTGCAGTCTTCAGCTTGAGGGTACGGAAGCCGATGTAGGATACGATGAGTTCCGCGTCTTCGATGGTTTCAAAATTGAAGTTGCCGTCCACATCGGTAATGGTTTTCTCGGGAGAATGGGTCACTTGAATTGTAGCACCGGGAAGTGGATTATTGAACCGGTCCACCACTTTACCTTTGATGGGTTTCAGTGAAGCTGCGACTACATTCAACGAAACAAGCAGCCCACAGACACACACAAAGGATTTAATCATTCTTGTTTTCATTAGTTTCTATGATGATTTTAATTTCGGCTGCAAAAGAATGGATGCTGTATTACAGACTTGTGTCACTTCTGTGATTTTGATATGACACCGGATGAGAGCCCGACATATGTAACTTGAACGTAACCCCATAGAAACGACGAAGTAATTTCACTCACCTATTTTTGCTCTCAATTCAAACAACAAATAATTGAAAGAGAAAAGCAATGAACAAAAAGAACATTTTTTACGCCGCATTGCTGCTTATGGCAATAGGGGCAGAAGCTAAAGAGATTAAAGGCAAAGTCATGGCCGACGGCAAGGGGCTGGCCAAAGTTGTAGTAACCGATGGCACCGCATTCGCTCTTACCAGTGAAGACGGAAGCTATATGATTGATGCTGATGAGAAGGCCCACTTTATCTATGTAGTGACACCTTCAGGCTATATGGCACCTTGCAACGGGGGTACTCCCGTCTTCTATAAGACTCTGAACGAGAACAGCCACGATTTCCAGCTCCATCGCTGGGGAACAGTAGGAGGCAAATACGCCATGATGGCAGCAGCCGATACACAACCGCGCGGAGAGAACGCATTCCATCGGCTTGAAACGGAAGCTTTCCCCGACCTCAAGCAAGTGGGCTTTGAATATATGAGCCAGAATATTCCTGCTTTCGCCATCTTCTTGGGCGACATCTTATGGGATAACCTGGAAATGTTTCCCCACATCAAGCAAGAGATAGCAAAGATCCAAATTCCCATCTATCCGGTTATCGGCAACCACGACCACGACAAGGAGGTGAGCGACGATGATGCCAGTGCACATCTTTATCGGCATTTCTTTGGACCCACTTACTATGCGTTCAATGCTGGAAAAGACTATTATATCGTTTTGGACAATATCCTTTATAAAGGAAACAAGAAGTATGAGGTGGGGCTCAATGATCAGCAGCTCAATTGGGTGAAGAGCTATCTGCAGTACGTCCCCAAAGGGGCTCATCTGTTTGTTTGCATGCATGCTCCGGCATACTTCTATAACGAGAACTACAAGTTGGGACGCGTAGCCGAGTTACTCGACCTTTTCGAGGGTTATAAGGTAGATATTCTCAGTGGTCACACCCATGTACAATGCAACACACAAATCAGAAACAACATTCGTGAGTACAATATCGCCTCCATCGGAGGCGCGTGGTGGTTATGGGACGGCATCTATAGCAAAGACGGTACCCCTATTGGCTACCAAGTATTCGAATCCGGCAAGAACGGAATTGCAAATTATTTCAAGTCATTAGGACATGACCGTGACTATCAGTTCCGTTACTATCCCGTGGGTACAGTACCCGGCCATGAAGACGAACTCTGTGTCAAGGTATGGAATTGGGATAACCGCTGGAAAGTGGAATACTACGAAGACGGGAAGTTGAAAGGCGAAATGAAGCAGTATAAAGGCATGGATCCTGATTATGATTTCTTCCTGCAGCGCAAAGCTGTCACAGAGGGAAAGGATATGAAGGAACGTGGTCGCCAAGCTAACAAGAATGCTTATTTCTTTTTCTCTACAAAACCGAGCGATAAAGCAAAGAAAATAAAAATCGTGGTGACTGACGCCAACGGGAAAAGCTACGAGCAGTCTTTGGAACATTAAGTAAACAGACAGATAGTAATCGGTACCTAATTATGAGCCATTCCCTGCTCCTCGTTATTCAGCTATCGGTTATTATTCGTACCTTTACCCGAAAAAGGAATGCCACATGATACCCAAGCCCCTCATTACCTACATCGAGACAGCAATCATCCCCCGTTACAAGGAGTTTGACAAGGCACACAACCTCTCCCACGTCCGTACCGTCATCGAAGAAAGTCTTGCCCTCGCCCGGCAACATCCCGAAGCGGACGAACGCCTGGCATACGTCATTGCCGCCTACCATGATACGGGACTGTGCCGCGACCGCACCACCCACCACCTTGTCTCCGGCGAGATACTGATGGCGGACTCCACCCTGCGGCAATGGTTCTCCGATACGGAAATCCTCCTCATGAAAGAAGCCGTAGAAGACCACCGCGCCTCCACCGACCACGAGCCGCGCAGCATCTACGGCAAGATTGTTGCCGAAGCAGACCGTATCATCGACCCGGACATCACCCTGCGCCGCACCGTCCAATACGGCTTGAAACAGAATCCTGCCGCAGACAAGGAGTGGCACTACCAACGGTTCCATCAGCATCTCATGGCAAAGTATGCACCCGGCGGTTATCTGAAGCTTTGGTTTCCCGAGGGGAAGAATGCGGAACAGCTGAAGAAGCTCCAAGCCATTATCGCAGACGAAGGACGACTGCGGCAAGTTTTCAACCGAATATTCGAGGAGGAAAAGTAATAGCGGTATCAATGAAACATATGCCCCATTTCATTTCCGACTATGGAAACGGTTTGTTTCCTATAATGGAACAGAGTGTTCTCTATAAGGAAACAAAGTGTTTCCTATAACGGAACAAATCGTTTTATCCCGTCGAAACAAGTCGTTTCATACAAGAGAAACAATCTGTTCCGACGGGGTGTAACAAAGTGTTCAGTACTGTGAACTAATACAATAGCTCTATTTAGAAGGTCTCACAAGATAAGTATCCGCCTCCATAAGTATAAAGACTTATGGGCGTGCCAACATGAGGAAATCATAAAACTCACAGATGGACTGGCCTTCGGTCTCTGATTCGAAGACAAAGAAGAGCGGCTGCTTTCCCTTATGCAGCTTTGCCGGAATAGAGAGCGAAGCATAGAACTCCCTGCAAGTGCTGCCAGCCTTCACATTCACAAGTCCTATCTCTACACCGCCTTTTGTTGTCCAAGGGCTACCCAGCATGATGCGGATGCGCCCGTCGGTATCTTCAGCCTTCAACCTTAACTGCATCTGCAAAGACTTATCTCGCGGAACGGCACTCATATTCAAGTATTTATATCCTACAATCGACCCACTTGTGTTATTCACCACCGGAGCGAACGGGATTTTGTGGTTGTTATCGCCGGCATAGGGATTATTATCCCGGTACACAGGCCGGATATAAGACCCCGTATACACATAATGGGGATAGACCTCTTTGATTCCTCCGGGATTGGTGTGCCAACAAGCCAGCCCGGCCGAGATGCGCTGCATAGGATTGAGCCCTTCAAGAAGGAAGCCTTCAGAATTGAACTCTCCGCGTGAAATCACGACTTTCCCGCCTTTTCCTTTTTCCACCTTTACATCAATGGCCGACACCATAGCTTGGCGTGCATAGCAATCGGTACCTATCTGGCGATGATAGAACACGTACCATTGCTCGCCTATCTTGCAGATACTGCCATGCGTATTTCCACCGGGCATGGCCGAAGCTATCACGTTGCCTTTTTCGTCATACTCACGCGCCCGCGCATCGATGATTGTCCCACCATAAGTCCACGGGCCCAAGGGATGCTCGCTGTAGGCATAGGCCAACGTATAGTTGCTGGCGTTTGGCAGGCCATCTTCACCCTCAGCGGTAGTACGGCTATAGATAAACACATACTTATCCTCAATCTTGCGGATAGAAGATGCCTCAAAGAAGCGGAATATACCTTCCTGCCGATAGCCCGAAATCATGTTCTCCACCACTTCGGTACCGGGCTTTACCGTGCACATGGTAGCAGGGTCCAACTCCGCGCCATGCGAAATGCCAAATCCCCAATAACCATACACGCGTCCATCATCGTCAACAAACACTGCGGGGTCGAATCCCAAGCAACCGAAAGTCTCACGAGGACGTTCCTTGTTCCAATTGCATACTGTAAACGGACCATCGGGACGGTCGCTTTTGGCAATCATGGAATTGCGCCCGCCACCTTGATTATTCGGAAAGAGGTAATAAGTTTTCTTACCATCGGCATCGGTAGTTACTGTCACGTCAGGGGCAAAAAGCACGTCGTCGGTCCCATCAGCATTCAGTTTATACAGCTCGGGCGACTCATTGACTTTAAATATCACGCCGTCATATCTCCAACGGGTCAAGTCCTCTACGGGTGCCGACCACACCACTTGGTCACGTCCACAATACATCCACTTGAGATTATCGTGCGAGCCATAAATATAGACACGGTACTTGCCGGGGCAGTCAGGATCCTCAAACACATAGGGCTCACCGTCAGGAATAAACTCCCAAAGCGGCAGATAAGGATTCTGTGCAGATAATGTAAAAGACAGACCGATGAGACATGAGAAAATCATCAGAATTTTTCTTACTTTGTTTTTCATAATCGCATTGATTTATAGAATGATACTTAAATTTATAATTGCGACAAAACTATCAATTTATCATTTTACTCTCGTGCTTTTAATGCAAATTAACATACCCACTTTCCCCGGTAAGTACTATCTTTGCTTAAAAAAGTGAAGATAGGCTGCACCTCAGCATAAAAAATGAACGAGTTCATTTTATTCTGCATTCGGTTTGCACTATCTTTGCATCCAATTAACTGAACAATAACTAAAAAACAAGATAACACTATGGCATTAAAAGCTGGTATCGTGGGCCTTCCCAACGTAGGAAAATCCACTCTTTTCAACTGCTTGAGCAGCGCAAAGGCACAAGCGGCAAACTTCCCGTTCTGTACAATCGACGCCCAAATGGGACAAGTGTCCGTACCCGACGAACGACTGACCCGTCTCGCCGAGCTGGTTCACCCGGGGCGTATCGTACCCGCCGTGTGCGACATCGTCGACATTGCCGGACTGGTGAAGGGCGCCAGCAAAGGTGAAGGACTCGGCAACCAGTTCTTGGGCAACATCCGCGAGTGCGACGCCATCATCCACGTGCTGCGCTGCTTCGACAATGGCAACATCGTCCACGTGGACGGCTCGGTGAACCCCGTACGCGACAAAGAAATCATCGACACAGAGCTGCAACTGAAGGACCTCGACACGGTGGAAAACCGCATCAAGCGTGTAGAGAAGATTGCCAAAGTGGGTGGCGACAAGGCGGCAAAGATAGAGTACGAACTCCTGCTCCGCTACAAGGATGCCCTGGAACAAGGACAAAGCGCCCGCACCGTCATTCCGCAGAACGACGACGAGGAACAATGTGCCAAGCAGATGTTCCTGCTCACCACCAAACCCGTGCTCTACGTCTGCAACGTGGATGACGTCAGTGCCGCCAGCGGCAACCAGTACGTAGAGCAGGTGCGTGAAGCCATCAAGGGCGAGGATGCGGAACTCATCATCATCTCCGCCCAGACCGAAGCCGACATCGCCGAACTGGAGACATACGAAGAAAAGCAGATGTTCCTCGAAGACCTGGGACTGAAAGAAAGCGGCTGCAACCGTTTGATTAAAGCTATCTACAGCCTGCTGAACCTCGAAACCTTCATCACTGCCGGAGAGATGGAAGTAAAAGCATGGACCTATCGCAAGGGCTGGAAGGCTCCACAATGCGCCGGCGTTATCCATACGGATTTTGAAAAGGGATTCATCCGGGCAGAGGTCATCAAGTATGAGGATTATATCAAGTATGGCAGCGAAGCAGCCGTGCGCGAAGCCGGAAAGTTGGGTGTGGAAGGTAAGGAATACGTGGTGCAGGATGGGGACATCATGCACTTCAGGTTCAATGTGTAATGATATTCATTCCAGATGGCAATGTACTTTCTTTGTACATTGCCATTTTCTAATAAACTCCATACAATAACAATACTGTGAAACAGATTATCTTCCTTTTATTCTTATTGTCCTGTACTGCCGTTTATGCACAACAGCAAGACTCGGTAACCATTCACGGACGGGTGACTGATTACAACGGACAGCCGATAGACAGTGCCAGCGTCTGGTGGCAAAACCCGCAGTTCAATGACATCATAGAAGCCATAACCGACAAAGACGGGCATTACACGGCCCGTATACCCAAAGGGAAATATCAAAGTGCAGCCTCTATTTATCTGCCCTCCTATGCGCACATTGCCATGAAAAGCGGGCTGCCCGAGACTGAACACCGCCTGGAGTTCTGGGCCTGGGATTTCATCGCCGACCGCGACACTACACTCGACATACGTTATCATCGTATGGAAGCTTATGGCCTGCGTGCTTTCTGCATCCCCGGAGCCATGCCTACTTATCAGATATACGTCCGTCCCATGAGCTTGACACGTACCTACCAATGGATGAAAGAAACAAAGCCCGAGTCATTGGTACACGGTGAAAACCTGAGTGACATTGAGCAACAAGAACAAAACAAAGAAGCCAGAGAATGCCAGATGGCTCCCCGGCCCGGGCAACTGAAAGTCACCGTCTGGATAGACGGCGAGAAAGTCCCCGTGCTGATGAAGCAGGAAATAAAAGAATATTTCGACAGCAACGAATATGGCAACGCCTATCTATTGACAGTAGACATGCCCAAGCATCCCAAAAAAGACCTTCCCTACCGTATCTTCAAAGTAGAGCTGGAAGACATGGAAAACGGTGACCGGGGCGAAGGGCTTTACTATATGGAAAAGGAAAACTACGTTCAATAAACCATACACAACAAATGGCAAACAGTAATCTGAAATACCTCATAGCAGGTACCGGCGGCGTAGGCGGAAGCATCGCCGCCTTTCTTTCATTATCCGGCAAAGACGTCACTTGCATTGCACGTGGCGAACACCTTGCCGCCATACGCGGGAACGGTCTGCAACTGCACTCCGATTTGAAAGGTGAACATTGTCTGAAAGTGGCGGCATTTACCGCAGAAGAATTCCAAGGCAAAGCGGATGTTATCTTCGTCTGCGTCAAAGGTTATTCCGTAGACTCCATTACGGAACTCATCAAACGTGCCTCACACGAGCGTACAGTGGTAATCCCCATCCTGAATGTTTACGGAACCGGTCCCCGTATCCAGCGGTTGGTCCCCGGCGTCACGGTGCTCGACGGCTGCATCTACATCGTAGGATTCGTATCCGGACGGGGAGAAATCACGCAGATGGGAAAGATTTTCCGGCTCGTCTACGGAGCACACCGCAGCACGATTGTTTCCCGTGAAACATTGGAAGCCGTGCAACGCGATTTGCAGGAAAGCGGCATCAAAGCCGAAATCTCCGACGACATCAACCGGGACACATTCGTCAAGTGGTCCTTCATTTCTGCTATGGCCGTCACCGGAGCCTATTACGACGTACCTATGGGCGAAGTCCAGAAACCGGGCAAAGTGCGCGACACCTTTATCGGACTGTCACAAGAGAGTGCAGCTTTGGGCAGGAAGTTGGGTATAGAATTCAAGGAAGACATCGTGCAGTATAACCTCAAAGTAATAGACAAACTCGCCCCTGAAAGTACCGCCTCCATGCAGAAAGATATGGCCAAAGGACATCAGAGCGAAGTACAAGGCTTGTTGTTCGACATGATTACGGCTGCAGAGGAACAAGGGATTGAGGTGCCGACGTATAGGATGGTGGCGGAGAAATTCAAATAAACTGTCACGATGAACTGCCAAACGAGATAATTTCATACCTTTGTCCCGAACAACCCCGTAATTCAGTAATTTAATTCTTCATAAATATGCTATCATTACTCACCATCAACTGGAACCCCGACCCCGAACTATTCAACTTCTTCGGCATATCCATCCGCTACTACGGTTTGTTATGGATTATCGGCCTCGCTTTTGCCTACCTTATCGTGCAACACCAGTACCGCGACCGCAAAATAGACGAAAAGAAATTCGAACCTCTCTTCTTCTATTGCTTCTTCGGCATACTGATAGGCGCACGACTGGGCCACTGCATATTTTACGACTGGGCATACTACCAAGACCACTTCGTTGAAATGATTCTCCCCATCAAGCAGACCGCCGCAGGATGGAAAATGACGGGTTACACCGGCCTTGCCAGCCACGGCGGCACGCTGGGCCTGATTATCGCCCTCTGGATGTACTGCCGCAAGACGAAGATGCACTACATGGACGTGCTCGACATGATAGCCGTTGCCACTCCCATCACCGCCTGCTGCATCCGCCTTGCCAACCTGATGAACTCCGAAATCATCGGCAAACCGACCGACGTGCCCTGGGCATTCATCTTCGAGCGCGAAGACATGCTGCCCCGCCATCCGGCACAGCTCTACGAAGCCATCGCCTACTTCATCTTCTTCCTGGGGATGGTCTGGCTATACAAACGCGGACAGAAGAAACAAGAGACCAAGCTCGAAACAGATTTCAGCACCACCAAGCGGAAATCAACCACCGTGCAGGCCGAAGCCTCCCTGCCCTATCACCGCGGTTTCTTCTTCGGACTCTGCCTGACGGAGATTTTCACCTTCCGTTTCTTCATCGAGTTCCTGAAAGAAAACCAGGTGAACTTTGAGGACAGCATGACGCTGAACATGGGCCAGTGGCTCAGTATCCCGTTTGTGATTATCGGGGTATATTTCATGTGTTTCTACGGGAAGAAAGCTTCCAAATAAACATTTCAGCCCTACATAAGCAACATACCCACCCCTTTCATCTGTGTGGATTTCTCTACTTTTACGGCATCGAAACAGTAACCGTAAATCATATATTTATCATGAAAGAGAAACAACTGATGAAAGGGGCAGCTTTTATGCTGCTAGCAGCAACTGCCATCCCGCCCGCACATGCCCAACTGAAAACAAATGCCGGCGTGCAATACCTGCTTTCCCAGTCGAAAGACATGAGCCAGGATTTTCTGGACCTCAGCAACACCTATTTCTTTGCCGACAGCCTGGTATCGTTCGACACCTCTACCGGTAAAGGGACTGTCCAGTGGAAACGCCAGCAACTGATGCCCCGCCAGGCATTCAATGCAAACACCTACCTGCACCAGCCCCTCCAGTCGCTGGACTTCCCGGAGACGGCCTACGACAACAACCCGCAGCTGACGTTCACCGTCGAACCGGTCAGCGAACGCACCCTCCGCATCCGTATGCTTACCTCGCCCATCGTACCGAAAGAAGATGCCGATGACCCCATGCTCATAGGAAAGCCTGCCGACGGACGCTCCTTCTGGAAAGCCGAGAAGACGGATAAAGGTACCCTGTACACCTCCCGATACGGCAGCCTGCTCATCGAGAATTACCCCTGGCGCCTGGTGCTGAAAGATGCCGACGGACGCCTGCTGACACAGACTCGTTGCTGGAGCGACAACGACTCCACACAGGTCAAGGTACCTCCATTCAGCTTTATCAAGCGCGGCTCGGACAACTCACGCAGCATCAATCCCGTATTCAGCCTCGCGCCAAACGAGAAAATCTACGGTTGCGGCGAGTCCGCCACCGCACTGAACAAGGCCGGACAAAAGGTCAACCTCTTTGTCACCGACCCGCAGGGCCCCGAAACTCCGGATATGTACAAGCCTATCCCCTTCTTTTTCAGTAACCGCAGCTATGGCATGTTTATGCACACTTCCGCCCCCGTGACCTGCGACTTCGGCTGCTCCTACATCGGAGCCACCAAACTCTTTATGGCAGACGAAGCGATGGACATCTTCATCTTCCTGGGTTCGCCGAAGGAGATGCTGAGCGAATACACCGCACTGGTAGGACGGCCCGAAATGCCCCCCTTGTGGAGCTTCGGCACCTGGATGAGCCGCATCACCTACTTCAGCGAAGCAGAGGGCCGCGATGTAGCCCGGAAACTGCGTGAGAACAAGATACCGAGCGACGTCATCCACTTCGATACCGGTTGGTTCGGCGTGGACTGGCAGTGCGACTACGCCTTTGCCGCCGACCGCTTCGACAATCCCCGGCAGATGCTCACCGACCTAAGGTCACAAGGCTTCCGCACCTGCCTCTGGCAACTCCCCTACTTCACTCCGAAAAACAAGTTCTTCCCCGAGCTGGTGGAACGCGGTCTGTACGTACGCAACGGTAAGGGGCAGCTCCCCTACGAGGACGTGGTGCTGGACTTCACCAACCCCGAAACCGTGAAGTGGTATCAGGAAAAACTCGGCAATCTGATTGAAATGGGTGTAGGCGCCATCAAAGTAGACTTCGGCGAAGGTGCCCCGCTGGATGCCATCTATGCCAACGGCCGTAGCGGACTGTACGAACACAACCTCTACCCGCTGCGCTACAACAAAACCGTGGCCGACATCATCAAGAAGCTGCACGGCGAAAACATCATCTGGGCACGCTCTGCATGGGCAGGCTCACAACGCTACCCGCTGCACTGGGGCGGTGATGCCGCCACCACCGAAACCGGTTTCGAGGGAACCGTCCGCAGCGGTCTCTCCATCGGATTGAGCGGGTTCTGCTTCTGGAGCAATGACATAGGCGGCTTCGTGACCCAAAGCCCCGAAAGCCTCTACCGCCGCTGGCTGCCCTTCGGCTTCCTCACCAGCCACAGCCGCGTGCACGGAGCACCTCCCACTGAGCCGTGGTACTACGGGAAAGAGTTCACAGACTATTTCCGCCGTTGCGCCGAGCTGAAGTACAAACTGATGCCCTATGTATACGCACAATCCAAAGAGTGCACCGAGAACGGCTGGCCGATGCTCCGCGCCCTGCTGCTGGAGTATCCCGACGACCCGGGTGCATGGCTGGTAGAGGACGAGTACATGTTCGGCTCCAACCTCCTCGTGGCACCCATGCTCGAAGAGGGCAGCGGACGGGATGTCTACCTCCCCGGACGGCAGAAATGGATAGACTACCAGACCGGAAAGGTGTATGCTCCGGGATGGAACCATATCGAGTGCGGCACCCTGCCCATCGTCATTCTTGTAAAGGACGGTTCGGCCATCCCCCATATCCCCGTGGCACAATGCACAGACCAGATGAAATGGGACAAGATTACGTGGAAGAAGTATCTGGCAGACGAAAAGAAAGCTAAAGGATTGCTCTGCCTGCCGCAGGACGGACAGTTACAACGGATATCAATCCCATAACCGGTATATCAAACACATTAAACCCTAATACCCCATGCGAAACAAGTTATTGTTCCTCGCCTTGCCCCTGCTATTCGGCTTACAGGCAAGCGCACAACACACACAAGCCTTTCAAGATACCACGCTCACCGACGAACAGCGCGTGGAACATCTTCTTTCCATCCTGACATTGGATGAAAAGATAAACCTTCTTTCCACCGACCTCGGTGTCCCCCGCCTCAACATTCCCCGTTGCGGACACTACGAAGGACTGCACGGGCTGACCCTCGGCGGGCCTGCCATGTGGGGCGGACGCCAAAGAACGGAAGACGGGAAAGTAGTCCCTACCGACTGCCCCACCACCATATTCCCCCAGTCCTACGGTCTGGGCTCCACATGGGACACCGATTTGGTGCGGAAAGTAGCGGAACAAGCCGCTGAAGAAGCCCGCTACTACATGCAGACCACCGGCAACAAGCGTCATGCCCTCGTGATGCGCGCTCCGAATGCCGACCTTGCCCGCGACCCACGCTGGGGACGCACCGAGGAGAGTTTCGGAGAAGATGCTTTCCTCACCGCCCAACTCACCATTGCCAGCGTACGCGGCCTGCAAGGCAATCATCCCCGCTACTGGAAAACCGCCTCTCTGATGAAGCATTTCCTTGCCAACAGCAACGAGGACGGACGGGACAGCACTTCCTCCGACTTCGACACGCGCTTGTTCCATGAATACTATGCTTATCCTTTCTATAAAGGCATCACCGAGGGAGGCAGCCGTGCCTTCATGGCCGCCTACAACAGTTGGAACGGCATCCCCATGTCCATCCATCCCTGCCTCGAAGAGATTACCCGCAAGCAGTGGGGCAACAACGGTATCATCTGTACGGACGGCGGTGCCCTGAAACTGCTGATTGAAGCGCACAAGAGTTTTCCGAGCTTTGCGGAGGGTGCTGCTGCCGTAGTAAAAGCCACCACAGGACAATTTCTCGACGCATACGTTCCTTACGTCAAGGAAGCTCTGGAAAAGGGATTACTGACCGAAGTCGACATCGACAAGGCTATCCGCGGGAACATCTTCGTCGCCCTCAAGCTCGGCTTGCTGGACGGGGACAACTCCCGTAACCCTTATCTCTCTATCGGAAAGAACAGTACGGAGACACCGCCTTTCATGACAGCAGAAGCCCGCAGGCTGGCACGGGAAGTCACCGCCAAGTCCGTGGTGTTATTGAAAAACAAAAAACTCCTGCCACTCGATGCCGGAAAGCTGCGTAAAATAGCCGTTATAGGCCCGTATTCGGACAAAATCGTGCAAGACTGGTATAGTGGTACCCCGCCTTACGAAACAACGATTCTGAGTGGCATACGCAATGCTGTGAAAGAAGGAACCGAAATCATCCACGCCGAAGACAACCGCATGGGCCAGGCAGAAAAGGCTGCTGCAGCCGCCGACGTTGCCATCGTGTGTGTAGGAAACCATCCTTACGGCACGCGTGCGGACTGGAAGTTCTCTCCCGTCCCCAGTGACGGCCGCGAAGCCGTGGACCGCAAATCGCTGATGCTGCCCGATGAAGACTTGGTGAAGCTGGTGCTCAAGGCCAATCCCAATACCATACTGGTGCTCGTCAGCAGCTTCCCCTACACCATCAACTGGAGCCAGGAGCACGTGCCTGCCATCGTCCACATCACCCACTGCAGTCAGGAGCAGGGCAACGGACTGGCCGACGTACTCTTCGGCAAGGTGAATCCAGCCGGACGTACCGTACAGACGTGGGTGAAAGACATCACTGACCTACCCGACATAATGGACTACGACATCCGCAACGGACGTACGTATATGTACCACCAAGGCCCTGTGCTCTATCCTTTCGGCTATGGTCTGAGCTATTCCGACTTTACGTACGAGAAGATTGAATCCGTCAAGCAAGACAAGAAGAACATCCGCGTGACGGTATCAGTGAAGAATACCAGCGGACGCGACGGAGAAGAAGTCGTACAGCTCTATGCCAGCTATCCGGACTCCAAAGTGGAACGTCCTTCCAAGCAGTTGCGCGCCTTCAGGCGTATCCCCATCAAGGCCGGCGAAACCCGGAAAGTGACGCTTACCGTGCCCAAAGAAGAGCTCGGCTATTGGAACGAAGGAAAGCAGATGTTCGTTGTAGAACCCGGAACGGTGAAGCTGCTGATAGGGGCTTCATCGGAAGATATACGGTTGGAGGGAAAGATCAGGCTATAAGAATGAAAAAGCCATCCCTTAACATACCGACTATAAAAATTAGCGAGTTATGCCACAACAACGTGGCAAACCCGCTAATTACATATTTGCAAGCATAAATGAAAAGTACAGGGTCACTTTACAATAAACTCATATCTTCCTGCCGCCAGTTCCACCACCCGTACATTCTCGGCCTTGTCAGGTAAAGTGAGTGTAGCTGTACTGTTAGCGGGCACTGTAACTTCATAATGCACACATTTCCCTTTCCATTCCCAGCGAGAAACAATTTCACCGTAAGGCGACCGATGACGAGCTTCAAACCGTTTCAATCCCTTTATGAAATGGGGACGGAGCAGAATGTTTTGAAAACCAGGTTGCACGGGATCAGGGAAAATACCTCCCAGCCCCTTGTAGAACCAAGCACCTATTTCACCGAACATCATATGATTGTCCGAGATGTCACGAGTAGCCTGCAAATCCCAGTTCTCGAGCAGCGTAGTGGCACCGTTCACCATCCACCAACCCCATGAAGGATAAGTGTCCTGTACAGCCACCTTATAAGCTGTTTCAGCATAACCATTTTCGCTGAGTGCATTCAGAATAGCTTTAGCTCCTAATACACCCACATCCAAGTGAAAACCGTCCTCCTCTACCTTATGTGCCAAGTTAGCTGCCACTTTTCCTATCAACTCTTCGGGCACAATCTTCCATTGCAAGGGAACACTCAATTCGGTTTGTGAACCTTCGGCATAGATGCCTGTTTCTCGATTCAGGAACTTATCATTGACAGCTTGCTTTATCTCCTCCGACAAGGCATTATAATATTCGTAATCGGCCTGTTTGCCGAAGAGTTTGGCAGCAGCGGCCAAAATCTTGGTATCTACATAAAAGTAGACCGAGGAAGTCAGCTCTTTATTGGATTTTGACTTCACCGGCACCCAGTCTCCGCGCCCCCACGTAGTGAGATGATTGTTAGAGATACGCTCCACATAATCCACATAACGTTTGATGCTCTCGTAACAATCGCTCAAGGGCTTGCTATCACCGTAGAAGAGGTAGATATTCCAAGGGATGATGGCAATAGTACTAGTCCAGTCCAGCCCGTTGTCTGTACCATATCCCCATCCACCAGTTGGAATAATATCGGGCAGCACTCCGTTGGGCTGCTGTTCGTCACGATGGTCGGCCAACCATTTTTCGTAAACGGTAATTCCATCAAAGTTATAAAATGCTGCCTCAATGGCAAAATGACCGTCACCAGTCCAACCGTTCTTCTCGCGCTGAGGGCAATCGGTGGGGTAGCCCATCAGATTGGAAAGGTAAGAGTGATTGGCAGCATGGAGCAGCTTGCCTATCAGTGGGCTCGAAGATTCCAAGCTACCTACTGCCGGCACATCACTGTGCATGAAGTAAGCAATCAAGCTGTTTTGGTCAAGCTCAATAGGCTTATCTGCCACTACCTCCACATAACGAAATCCCTTGTAATTAAATCGGGGCATGAACTCATCCTCTTCTCCACTCAGAATGAGAATGTCCGTCTGAAAAGGGTCTTTCTCCTTATCGCCTCGAAAGTAGACATCAATGTTCGAGAGATCGAGGCGGCCATTTGGATGTAAGCGTTCGCCATGTTTGATTCTGACCTCCGTTCCCCGTTCACCCGAAACATGAATACAAGTCACACCGGACATATTTTGCCCGAAATCATAGATGTATGTTTTCTCGTCCACTTTGCGGAAAGAGACGGCGGGGAAAATCTTTACATTACGGATGGGATGTACTTGCTGGGCAGTGACATTGGAAGAAGGTACACTCCGATAGGCTACTCCGCGCCACTTGGAATCATCGAATTCCGGAGTGCTCCATCCTTTCTGCTCCAGACGTGCATCGTAGTGCTCGCCAGTATAGATACTATTAAAAGTGATTGCACCCGACGCTGTCCGCCAACTGAGATCGGTGGGAATAGTCTCCACGCTTCCATCGGTGTAGGTAATGCGCAAGTCCAGACAGAAAGTGGGACGGTTGCGCCAAGGGGCACGGTCGAAGTCCCACACTGCTTTGGATTGATGGTTATACCAGCCGTTACCCAAAAGTACGCCAATAGCGTTGTCACCATTCTGTAATTGTGAAGTCACATCATAAGCCACATACAAGTTGCGGCGATCAAAGCGGGTATAGAGAGGGGCAAGGCAGTGGTCTCCTATCTTCTCGCCATTGATGTAAAGCTCATATAGTCCAGCAGCGGCAATATAAGCACGCGCTGACTTTACCTTTTTGCCGGTCTTGAACTCTTTTCGGAAGTAAGGGGCAGGCCCATAATGAATATCCTTGCCATCGCCAATCCAAGCACCTTGCCAATGTTGCATCCCCATCATGCCCGTTTCAAAGTAAGAGACAGGAGAAGCAGTCTCCTTATATTCCATGTCGCTGCAGATTACTTTCCAATAATATCTAGTGAAAGGCTGCAGTTTTTTGCCCGCATAGGCCACAAGCTGATTACGGGAATCGTTCTTTCCACTATCCCACATCCTGCCACAGCCATTGACCACATTCAACGAGTCTTCGTCTACCACAATCCGCCAGGAAGTCTGCACAGCTCCCTGCCTACCATCTTCCATCCGCCAAGAAAGGCGTGGAACGGGATTATCCAAACCTATAGGTCTGTCAAGATGTTCGCTCCTCAGATCAACCAAACGAACCGGAGTCTGCCCTTGTACAGTAATGCAAGCAAAGAATGTGAATAGAAGCAGTATATTTCTTTTCATAACTCCATTGTTTATCTATTCCGTAGTAATCACCAGTTCCTTGCCCTCCCTCAGTTGGTCATGGGTGATAAAGTAACCGTCAATCTTCTTACCGTCATAAGTAATGTCAATAATCTTCTTGCCGCTTCCTTTCTTCACAATCGTAAAGGGACGACCATTCAGATTGAACGTCACTTTATCGAACAAGGGAACAGTAACAATATATTCAGGATCGGCAGGCGAATAAGTGTAAAGTCCAATAGCATTGAGCACATACCACGAAGACATCTCGCCGGCATCATCCATCCCTGCATAAGCCAGCTTGTCGGCACCCATGTCATAGTAGTGGTTCATCAGGCTGTCGAGAATGCATTGGGCTTTCTCTTGTTTGTCTATGAAATAATAGGTGTAAGGAATGCTGTGTCCCGGCTGGTTTCCGTGACAATAGTTTCCGATGAATCCGGTCAGGTTGTGGGCCTCGTAACCTCTCCACGGTTCGCTGAATAAGGAATCCAGTTTAGCCTCCACCGCCTCTTTACTGGGATAGAGCTTAATCATGCCTTCGGGGTCGTGGGGGGCGAAGAAGAGGGCGTTCCATGCATTGGCCTCACGGTACATGTACTGGTAATAGGGATAATACGGATCGAAATCCTGAATCCAGCTACCATCGTCAATCTTACCTCTCCAAAAGCCGGTAGAGGGGTCGAATAGCGTCTTGTAGTTGTTGGAGCGTTCCATCATCAGCTTGTAGTTGGCTTCATCTCCCAGCTCCTTGGCTACCAAGGCTACGGCATAGTCATCGTAAGCATATTCCTGGGTCTTGGTCACAGCCCCTTTGTATTCGTCCCATGTGGGTACATTCACTGTGTCTTTTTCAGCAATCCAACCTCGCTCCATATACTCATCCAAATAGCGACGTCCTCCTTTACCGGGCACCGTAGCATTTTTCAGAATCAACTTATAAGCACGCTCCAGATCGAAATCATGCAAACCACGCAACCAAGAACCAGAAATAAAAGTGGAAGCGTGATCACCATGGAAGAAGGTGGGCATGTAGCCGTCACGCTTCTCGCCTTTGTCAATAATAGACCTAATGATGTCAGTAGTCACATCGGGAGAAATCATACCTATGAGTACCAGTTTGTTGCGATAATCGTCCCAAAAAGAAGGGTCAGTGTAATAGTGGAAGCCGTTATTCACTACTTCGCCACGGACATCAGTATATTCATGATTCACATCGCTACGCAAAGCCGGCCATTTAAAAGCATGGAAGAAAGTAGAATAAAACAATCTCTTTTCACGTTCCGTGCCACCTGCAACTTGAATCTTGGAGAGGAGTGCTTCCCAAGCCGCATCGGCTTCTTCTGCCACTTGTGCAAAACTTTTGTTCAACATTTCGGCCTTCAAATTCATTTGAGCATTCTCTATACTCACAAACGAGAAACCAGCCTTCACTTCCAAAGGTTCAACACCTTTGCTGTCGATAAAACGCAGCACAGCCACCTCATGTTTGTCGTCTTTTACCATTTCCACTTGGCCTATTTTATAGTTGGTCTTAGCGTAAAAGTAGATTTTACCATCGCCATCTTGATAACCCGTGAACGTATTATCGTCAACCTTCTCAATCTTCCAATCACGGACATCATTATTAGAACGGCGGATGTCTACCAATAATGACTTATCGTCGCCCTTGCCGAAAGTATATTTATGGTAGGCACAACGCAAGGTACTGGTCAACTCGGCGTTCACTTTATAGCGTTCCAGATAAACTTGGTAATACCCCGGATGCGCAGATTCCTTCTCGTGACTAAACCCGGAGCAATAATTACCCGGAGCGATAGTTCCCACCACTGGCAACATGGGGACATGCAACAAGTTCCAATGCCCTTTAGCAGTATGTGAAAAACCATAAATCACAGTGTCCTCATATTGATAGCCCGCACCGCTACGAAACTGTGTAACGGGGCTGAGCTGCACCATTGCGTTGGGCAAGGTAGCACCCGGATAAGTTTCCGCACCCCATGTACGTGACTTTATTTTGCGCGTATACCCTAAGTCCTCAGGCTCCCACAAAGTAGCCGTACCCAAGAAAGGATTGACATATTCGGTTAATTTCTTCTGCGTACCGCCACAGCCCGTCAGAACAATCAGGGCGAACAGTAGAAATAAATATTGATTCTGTTTCATCTTTTGTGTTTATTTTATATAAAAAACTGTTGTCTCTAAAAACATTATTTCCAAAATAACTGCCAATTAAAACTGGCTCTAAAAAAAAATGTGCCGAAACCCAATAACCAGATTGAGTTTCGACACACTTTTAATTGCTAACTTATTTCAGGCTCTTTTCAAAGAGAGCTTTGGCTTCAATCAAAGTACAACCACTTGTCTGCGTAGTCAAATGGTTGTTACCGCTATTGTTCATTGCCCAGTTAGTATTATACAGCAAATCAAGTTTATTGATTCCCTTTCGCCACAAGATTTCAGCATTATTGTTAAAGAAAGTGATGAATTTCTTCTTATATATGGGGTCCAAATTCGGTTCCATAATCAACTGCACATAATAACGCATGAAAATACCCTTAAACAAACCTCCGTCACCATCGCCTTCATCACGAAGTAAATTGTTTCCAGTATCTATCATGCTGCTATTACTGATACCGAAATTGGCAGCCTTACGAGCATCTTTCAAATAGGACTCTTCTCCTGTGATCTTATACAGTTCGTAAGCAGCACCCAAGAATGTACCTTGGTTATAAGAAAGAGAAAGTGTACTCAACTCACCCGTTTCACCGTTCACATTATCATAGATGGCGCCGGTAGCAGGGTTAAATAAATTTTCACGCTCCCATTTATAAATATTGACAGCCCAATCCAAATCCTCCTGATTCCCGTTAATACGGTAAAGACGAGCAGCAATCAAAGCAGCAGGACCGTTGGAACAAGCATTTTTGCTCCATAGCCGGTCGTGAGTCCAAGCAATGCCACCACCTGCGTAATCGTTCCAACCGGTCTTGATTTCATTCCACATCTCTTGAGAAGTTTCCAGATACTTGTTTTCATCAGTAACTTCGTACAAGCGAATCATGGTGAGAGCAATCCACTCCATATCATCATAAAAGTTGTTCCAATAACTGCCACCGTTCTTTGCCTTGATACCGACATACCATTTGTCGAACAAGTCGCTGTACTTGCTATCTCCGGTACGATTGTAAGCATCTATCATCACATCCATAGCATGAGCCTGCGGCCAATAATGGAAATCCTTGATTGAACCGTCATTCCCGTAGTTGAAATAATTCTCTTCCGTATTCCAGAAACGATCTATCAGGGTCACAGAACTGCTGTCGGCAGCCGCATCCCAATCTATGGTGTAAAGCCCCTTATCATACATATACTCATCTTCTATCTCGCACGATTGAAGTGCCAAAAGAAGCAGGGGCAGACAAAATAATATTTTTTTCATAATCTCTCCTTAAATTAGTTGGCCAATTCCACTTTATGAGTATAGTTCTCCACATTGAATATCACACTAATCTTGGTGATGGCACCCGGATTGTGGCCATCGGCCGCACCATCGAATTCATTGTTCAGTTTCCACTTCTGATCCCATTGGTTATCAGGAGTCTCCATAATGTAGAAATAAGGATCTTCGGGAGTAGCCGCACCAGGATTAGAGTCTGTAGTATTCTTGGTTCCCCAATACTGTATACTACCATCAGCATAAGTCATCAAGAACTTATAGCGTTGGTCGCGCCCCCATCCTTCTTGCTTGAACTCAATTTTATCCTGACCGCAGAACACACCGTTTCCAACATAAGGCAATTCAAAAGTTGCGGCACCACTCGGACAGAAGTAGAATTCCATCTTACTTACTTCCCTGACGGTTACAGATGCAATGGAGAAATCCATCTCAATGCGGTAAACTCCCGTCTTTTCTACGGTTGTCTCGCCTTCGCCTTCCATAATCTTATTGCCATTGATATAAAACACCTTGGCACCTTCGGCTGCTCTATCTACCAGTTTGTAAGTCTTTCCGCCTTCCAACTTCGTAAAGACTTCGAACTTATCCTTTTCGGGTGAAGCACACGCCACAGCCTTAGAAGCATCCATACCACCTTCAGTAGCACTTCCGGTCAAGTAAAGCTGTGCCGGAATCTCTTCAAATCCCACCAAGCGAGTGATGGTGAGCTTCTTGCTTTCCTTTGCCATTACAGAATTCAAACCTCTGGAAGCCATTACTGTCCAAACAAGTGTACCCGTCTCACCACTGTTCAATCCGGCAGCCGCACCAACCTTGTTCAATGTCTTGTGGCTGATGGTAGCATAGCTCAAAGAACCGCCATTGTCAGAAAGCACTTTGTAAATAGGCTTAGAAAAATCTCCACCTTCTTTATCGAATACCACTTCATAAAGAGGGGCACCGCTATCTTCAGCCTTGGCCGACTCCCATTCAAAGAACAGGCTGGCGCTGGCCGACGATTGCAAGACTACTTCCTTGCCGTCAGTGGGTTCATACAACTGATTTACTGAGGAAACTTTGGAATCCTTGTATTCCATGTCTTCCGTACAAGACGTAGCAAAGAGGACTGCCGAAAAAAGAGCTATTGTTGAGAATATTGTTTTCATTGTTCTATTGTTTTTAATGAGTTTAGATACACGTTAATTTCCATATCCCGGATTGTTAGGCGCCAGATTGGGATTCAAATTGATTTCACTGATAGGAACTGCCCAAAGATAATCTCTTGCCTCTTCGAACTTGCGAGTGTCAAGCTTGTTCTCGTCCACGAAGCTTGCACCGCGCACCTTGCCCGACAAGTATTCGTTACCAGCCTTCCAACGCTTAATATCATACCAGCGCAAACCTTCCATCGCCATTTCTACACGACGTTCGTCGCGAATAATCTGCCTCATCTCTTCCTTGCTCTTTCCGGCAGGAAAGTTCAAGGCTGCATCGGCAGTAAATCCGGCACGTTCGCGGATGGGACGGATGGTCTTGTTCCATACCTCTTCAGTCATACCGCTTGTTTCGTGAACAGCCTCAGCATACATCAGCAAGATGTCAGCATAGCGCATAGTGATGATATTCATACCGGAATTCTGGTCACCGGGAGCCTGCGGATTATAATACTTACGGGTGAAATAACCGGTAGAAGTGCCGTTTCCACCACCATCGTAGGCATCGGTTCCCGAACCCGGACGAATGTTGATGACTACGTCTTTACTGCCATCGTCCACATTGCCACTCCAGTCATAGCCATCATAAATGATAGTAGCGGTGAGACGTGGGTCACGGTTGTCGTAAGGATAAGCAGGGTTATAATCTGTCCCGGCTTCACTGATAGTCTTTCCACTAAGCATCAGATAAGTGTCTACCAACGATTGCTGCGGCACACGGTTCACGGCACGTCCGCCTCTTGACAAAGGAATCATGTCTACCATCTCACCCCAAGTAATCAAATTGGGTACATAAGAACGGTCCATGATAATCTCTTCATTATACTCATTGGCTTCATCAAAAAGCCCGGCATAATCAGGAAATAAGGCATAAGTACCATATTCGCCCTGTTTGTTCATCAGATTGTCGCAATAAAGCATCACATTGTTCCAGTCGCTATCCATCAAGTAGACACGAGCCTGCAAAGCACAAACGGCACCTTTAGTAATTTTGCCCTTGTCTTCTTCGGGCAATTGGTCGCGAGTGGGAAGCGCATCCTTGATGTCTTCCAATTCTTGGTGAATGAAGCTGATAATGGTTTCGCGGTCTGTACGACTTACACTCCGCGATTCTTCCAGCGTGATGTCCTCCGTAAAGAAAGGTACTGCACCATAAAGGTTAGTCAGACGGAAGTAGAGGCTTGCACGGATATAGCGTATCTCGGCAATCATACGTGCTTTAACAGATGCGTCCATGTTGGGTACCAGATCCACCTTTTCAAGGAACACGTGGCAGGTCTTTATGCCTCCGTAAAGGTCTTTCCATTCATTCTTGAAGATGTCGAGCGAGGGAGTAGCCATACCTTTGCGAATGGCACGTTGGTCGTCCACACTGCGACCGTCGTAAGCATTGTCACTCAAACTTTCATCGCTCCACATACGGCCTGCATTGTACATCTGGCTGTAAGCCATGTTCACCACATACTGGGCTTTGGTGGTGGAAGTCCAATAAGAGTTATCCGTAAATTTGTTTGTCGGTGCGTTCTCCATCTCGTTGCAACTGCAAAGCATCAGAACAGCCATTCCGGCAAAAGCTATATATTTTCTTAGTCTCATAGTTATCTGTTGTTTTTAGAATTCAATGTCTATACCGAAACCATAGTAACGGAGCGTCGGGTAGTTTCTACCAGAATTGGCGCCACTATTACCCATCTTAGAGTCGAACTCAGAAGATTCAGGGTCAATAAACGAGTTATTACTGAAAGTCAGCAAGTTTTGTCCGTTGACATAGATACGTGCCTTTTCCATACCCACCTTGCGGCTCCATGTTTTAGGGAATGTGTAACCAATCTGCAAGTTCTTCAGACGCAGGTATTTTCCATCCATCAAGAATAGGTCGGAACCTTGTCCGTTTCCGTAGTTGTTTCTGTTGGAAGTAGAACCCGGAGCAGTAAGTCTCGGCCAACGTGCATCGGTGTTGGTAGGAGTCCAGAAATCCAGTTGATGCTTATAGATATTATAAGAGTAATTGGCGTGGAACGGTTCAATCAATTCACCACGAAGCATCATGTCACGCTTGCCCACACCCTGCCAGAACATACCGAAATCGAATCCTTTCCATTCTACATTGTAGTTGAAACCGAAAGTAAGACGAGGGAAGGCATTACCCAAGATAAACTTATCCTTCGAGTCGATGACACCATCTTCGTTACGGTCTACAAACTTCACGTCACCCGGCTGTACCTTTCCACCTACAGGAATAGCCGATGCCTCAATCTCCTCGTAGCTTTGGAAAAAGCCGTCCATCTTGTAACCGTAGTAAGACTCCAACGGACATCCTTCACGGGTGATACGGCTCAACTCCTCTATTTGTGAGATTCTTTCGTGACCAGGGTACTTCAGCACTTCATTCCAAGAGTCACCAAGATTGAAGTTGAAGTTATGATTTGCAGCTCCCGTTTTCAAACGATAGTTGATAGAGAGGTCCCAACCTTGATTCTGCATCTCACCAATGTTGTCCATCGCCATATCCGTACCGAATACCGAAGGCACAAGGGGCTTCATTAAAATGTCGCTCGTACGCTTGTAGAAATAGTCGAACGTCACATTCAAAGCGTTATTGAAGAACGAAGCGTCTACACCCACGTTGAAGGTTTTGGTCTTTTCCCAAGTCAAATTATCCTTACCTAACTTAAAACCTGCGCCCGATACTGTCTGGTTGTTGTATGCGTAAGAGTTGTTGTACAGTTCGTAAACAGTAAAACGGTCATAAGTACCAATAGACTGGTTACCCAAGATACCAAAAGAAGTACGCAGTTTCAAGTCACCCACACGTTCCTTGTAAGCCTGCATAAAGTTCTCCTCGCTCAAACGCCAGCCTAATGAAACAGAAGGGAAGAAACCCCATCGGTAGTCTTTATGAAACTTGGAAGAAGCGTCATAACGGAAGCTGAATTCTGTATAATATCTGTCAGCGTAAGAATACCCCACACGTCCCAACAGAGAAGTCAGACTGGTACGGTTGGATTCATCTACAAATGTTTTTCCTGTGATGTTTCCCACAGTACTATTGGTAATGTCTGTACCGATACCCAAGTCGGGATCTACCCCTTTCTTCTCAATCTCATTGCTAGACGAAGTAAACGATTCATTGGTTACTCCAAAAAGCCCGCTGACATTGTGTTTACCGAATGTCTTGTTGTAATCCAACAAAAGTTGGCTATTAATAAGGTAAGCCGTATGATTCCAGTTACTGGTCCGATAGTCAGTATCTTTCACTGGACGTGGTTCGGTAGCCTCTTCATTCAAGTAATAGGATACGCCCAAATTGCGGGTAGAACGCATGTCGTTTATCACATCCGCACCCAACACTCCACGCAACTTCAATCCGTCAATAAGCCGGAATTCAGCATTGACATTAGCGTTCAGATAATTGTTACGATACTTGTTACGGCCACCAGCTTCCAATGCTCCCAATGGGTTAAATTCAGTCAATACATCATTTAACAAATATCTTCCATCTTCCGATTTCATTTTGTAATAATAATAAGTAGGTACACGGGCGGCATCCACTTCCAAACTCCCACCGGTGGTACTTACACTATTATTACGTGTATAAGCCAAAATAGCATTCAGTTTCAAACGTCCCACTTCCGTGCTAACATTGGTACGAAAATTATAACGCTGCACGCCAAAATCACTGTTGCCCACATAATTACTTTCCTGGTCATAATAACCCATGGACACCATGTAAGTAGTTTTATCACTACCTCCAGATACGCTTAGATTGTAATTCTGCTGTAAGGCTGTGCGGACTATCTGATCAAAAAACCAGCTTTCTTCATTTTGATGGGCAGCCAGGTCACGGATTTGATCGGGTGTATACAAAGGAGCCTCTCCAGCATTGGTGGCAGCTAAATTGCGCAAAGTAGCGTTCTGATAGCCTTTCACCGGAGAAAACAAGATATCCGGATTCTGCCATCCCATCATACCACTTAACCGAACTGTCGCACGCTGGTTCTTCTTACCTTTCTTAGTAGTAACCAAAACTACACCATTGGAAGAACGTGAACCATAAATAGCAGCTGTACCGGCATCTTTCAAGATGGAAATGTTCTCAATATCATTGGGATTCAATTTATCGAAACTACCGCCATCAGCTACCAATCCGTCTATGACAAAAAGCGGACTATTGTCATTCACAGTGCTGATACCACGAATATTAAAGTTAGTCTTACGATCATTAGGATTGCTACTGCGCTGCTGGATAACCACGTTGGGCGCAGCCCCTTGCAAAGCATCTGTCATGTTAGCCACGGGACGGTCTTCGATCATGGAAGCCTTTACCTGGTCTACAGCACCTACGGCACTCTTGCGGGTAGTAGTACCATAACCGATGACAATAACTTCATCCAGCACCTTGGTATCCTCCTTTAAGACAACATTCAATTGTTTTTGATTTTTCACAGCAATTTCCTGAGTGGCATATCCCACATAGGAAAAGACGAGAACATCTTGGGCACTACAAACAATGGAATAGTTTCCATCCACATCTGTAATGGTACCCACACCTTCTTTACCCTTAACAGTAACACTCACTCCAATCAGGCTTTCACCTGTGGCATCCTTAACGGAACCTCTCACCGTGGCATTGTTTTGCTGCACCACAGTAATAGTCTCCGCATGTGCATAAACCGCAGGAGCCTGCGCCAGCATAGTCACAGCAGGCAAGGCAATAAGCCAGAACTTATAGTTCCCACCTATCCGAGCCAGCAATGAATTTACTGTGTACACTCGATTCTTTTTCATATTCTTTAAGATTAAACATTATAATAAATCACGATAAAAAAAGGAAAAGAACACAAATAATACCAACGAACAACCAATTCATGCAATTTGTATCCTAATCCTCCTTCCAGCGCACTTTATTGATTTTAAATAATTCCTGTTTTTACAAGCTGTTCAGCAAATCCACTTTACCCTCGTTCACTAATTTCAAAATCAATTCTCCAAACAGCGTATTCTGCCAAGCAAACCATGCACGGGTAAAGTTAGTGGGGTCATCCTTGTGGAAAGACTCGTGCATGAATCCCGTACCGGCATCCGTATCCATCAGCATTTTGATACAAATCTTTATCTCCTCATCATTCTGGCTGGTGAATGCCTTCATCATGATACTCATAGGCCATACCATATCATAACCAATGTGCGGACCTCCGATACCTTCACCGGCTTTACCTTTAAAAAAGTAAGGGTTGCTGCCACTCCACACAAAGCGGCGTGTATTCTGATAGATAGGATCGTTTACGTCCACATCACCCAAATAAGGCATAGCAAGAAGGCTGGGTACATTGGCATCGTCCATTAACAGATGATTGCCGAATCCATCTACTTCAAATGCATAGATTGTCCCAAACTCAGGATGATTGTAAGTGGCATATTTCTTCAGGGCTGCCTCCACTTCGGCTGCCAAATCGGTGCATTCTTTGGCCAAGGATGTTTCCTTGTTTACTTCCGTCAGAATTTCAGCAGCCTTTCTCAGAGAAGAGACAGCGAAAAAGTTGGAAGGGACCAGGTACTGAAGCGTAGTGGCATCGTCCGATGGGCGGAAAGCGGAAACAATCAGTCCCACCGGTTTGACCGGAGCACCCAAGCCGTCGTTATTCAGCGTATCCAGAGCACGTTCCGTCTTACGTTGGAAACGGTAAGGGCCTACACCGTCCTTACGCTGCTGTTCCTTGAAAGTCTTCAGGATAGCAGTAATTGCCTTCATCCATTCACCGTCGAAGATACTGCTGTCACCAGTTACTTTCCAATACTGGTAAGCCAGACGAAGCGGGTAACAAAGAGAGTCTATCTCCCATTTGCGCTCGTGCAGTTCGGGCTTCATATCTGTCAAGTCAGTCATCCAGTTGCCACCCGTAGGTCCGTCGTTGAAAGCATTGGCGTACGGATCAATGTTGATGCAAAGGAACTGACGGCGAATGACACCTTCGAGCATCTCTTTCAATTGCGCATCATTGTTGGCTAACTGCACATATGGCCACACCTGCGCACCGGAGTCACGCAGCCACATAGCATGGATGTCACCGGTATAAACAAAAGTATCGGGTTTACCGTCCAGCATGCGAAAGTGTACAGTAGTGTCAAGCGTATTAGGAAAGCAATTCTCAAACATCCACGCCAACTTAGGATTGGTAAGCAGTTTCTTCACGCGAACAATCTCAGCTTCCACCGCTTTTGAGGTGAAAAGGCGTTTCTTCATTTTTGGACGATTGCTCTTGTAAGCAGCAGTCATCTGAGCATAGTTCTCCACACAAGTGTTGTCACCTTTCAGGATAAAAGTGTCTGCCTTAGCATAGCCTTGCATACAGAGCATGGCAACAGCGCACAAGGTAATGTTTCTCTTTTTCATTTGGTCTGATTCGTTTTAATTATAAAGACTGATTAGCGAACACGGCCAAACGCGCGTACATCTCTACCATGGCGGCTTGTGTCAGCAGCCATTTACGATTGTCGCGGCTCTTGCCGGTGAAATCAGTATTGAAAAGGCCGTTATCTTCACGGGCATGCGTCCAAGCATAGTCCAGACTGCGGGCAAAGGAATCAAGATAAACCTTGTTACCGTCCACCTGATAGAGTTCCATAAAACCACGCAACATAACGGCGGTGAACCACACATCACCCTTCTTCAGCATATGGAACGGTTCTCCTTGTCCGGGGGTGAATTCCATGAAGAAATAATTATGACAAGCAGCAGCAATCGCTTGCGCATCCTTCAGATACTGCCCATTACCGGTAAGCTGATAGAGCAAAGCAGCCGACTGCATCATCTGACCGCTGTTATAGGCAAATTTGGCACGTCCTATCTCACCGTCCAAACGCATGTTGTCGAAGTAAAGGCAGTCTGTTGTGTCCTGCAATGTTGCTTTAGTCCACTCGTACAAACTCTTCCCTTTCTCAAAATAGGAGCTGTCTTGCGTAGCCTTGAAAAGTTTCAGGGCAAAGACGGAACCAGGGGCGTTGGAACAAGTGTTCTTTGATTCCTTCTTCTGTTCGCACCAATAGATACCTCCTCCCAAACAATCGTCCATACCGCTTTCTATAAACTTCCAGATAAGCTTGGCGCTCTGCAGATAGTTCTCTTGGCTAGTCATCAGATAGACGTCTGTGAAGTCAATGCCGAGCCACACGTTGTCATCGTAAAAGCGGTCGGACAACGGAGCGTCCTTGATGTAAGAAGCATACGCTTTGGGCATACGACGAGTATCGAAATATTCAGCAAGTCCCGGAAGCACTTTCTCATCAAGCAACTTCTGATAGTTCCCGAAATCTTTCTTGTTATCTTTAGTGGCCTCCATCAACGCATTCACTGCGGAGAAGGTACCGGAATAAGGCCACAAATAAGAGTAGAGATTGGGACGGTTCTTCTGTTCCTCGGAAGCCAGATAAGTAGCGGTATAGCCTTCCACGTCCGAAGGATAATTCTCACGCAACAGACAAGTGCCCGGTGCGGAATAGTGAGCATATAAGGAATCAAGTGTTTGTGTAGATCTGACCAGCATTGCGTTGTCTGCCACAGCCGGTTCTTTCTGTGTCTTGCATCCGGTTACTGCCAAGGCGCATGCCAATAGGCAGAGGAGTGCTTTCTTGGAATTTTTCATCTTTTTTCTACGGCATTAAATTGTTCGACTTGTTTTTCACTCCGTTGCAGGAGTCTTCTTTTATATAATATATAAACCCTATTAAAAACGATTGCAAAAATAGACAGTAAGGTTAAAAGCCAACTATAAATCCGTGACATAACCGTCCACATTCCGGACATGGCAGAATTCTAAAACAAGTTTGTCACAAAACAGACACACCGTTTCCCCCATACTTCGGAAACATCATTTCCCAACAACTGGAAATTCTGAAATACGCAGGGTTGTACAACCGTAGGGTATCAGCGTGATTTCTTGCTCTCCTCCTTCGGCACTGCCACAGAAAGAGAAAGGCTGGGGCCCTGCCATTTCATTATATACTGTCCAAGTAGGGATAAGACGAGCCTTCATCTTTATTTCAACCGGTGCATTTTCCTGATTCCAAGGAAAGTCCAATTGCTGTTTTTGGCTATTGATACTTACTTGGGCCACCTCGTTCATTCTGTTACGGTCAAAATCCACCAATCCGTAGTTCCATGGATCCGAAGAAGTCACCTGATAATAATAAGAACCATACCAACTATCCTTAAACTCTTTCTTTTCCCAATTTTCTTCCATTTTCAGGGCATATACCAACGGACCTCTTTCAATAGATACTGCGTTTTCATACCAAGTGCTAGTAAAGACCTCCATGGGCAGATACAGTTCAATCTTATCATTCCGCTTCCATATACGGTCTACGATAGCTATTTTCCCACCTTTGACAGTTTGCTCCATCTTTCCATTTACCCGTATTTCAGCTTGCTTGCACCACTTCGGAACACGCAGGTGAAATGGAAATTTCACTTGTTTCACCTTATTCCTCACCTCTTTAATGGTAAAAGTTATCTGATGATCCATCGGATAGTAAGTATCTTCACTGATAACCACCGGTACATTATCACCCACATTGGCTGTTACTTCCGACGGAGAATAGACAATGGCTGCAATGCCGTTATCAGGTGTGGCATACCATAGGTGCTGTGTAAATTTTGGCCAACCTTGGTGCATATTCGAAAAACAACATGGGTATCCGGTCAGAGTGCCAAAAGCAAGGTCTGTCCCTTCATGATCCTGGTCGAAGTTGCGACGATGGCGTGTTACCATCACCTGATTCGGTTGCTGGAAATATTGCTTAGTCATAAAGTCATCGGATATTTGGGCTGGTAAAGCATTAAAAGCAATGCGTTCCAAATGGTCGGCAAAGTCTATGTCTCCTGTAATCTCCACCATTTTTTCCAGCGAGTACATCAACTCTACGGCCGAACACAACTCCGAGCCTTGTGTAGGATTGTTTCCATGCAAAGCCTCATCGCCTCCATACATGCCTTGCGGCTGTCCGTGGAACCGGCGAATATCTCGAAAGCCTTCCTTGACAGCATCAATATATTTCCGGTCGGTATCTTGCTGATAATAAATAATCGGTTCTTTGATGCCTTGTGCCAAATTAACACAGTGTATAGTGCAGGGTCTGCGCAAGTCTCCCCTATCTACCATATCTATGAAACTGAAACTCTGCCGGTGCAGCAAATGCCCCAATTCAAGCAAAAAATCCTCCCCCGTAAGATTATAAAGCCAATATACAGCTTGCAAATTGTCACAAGCACGGAATTCTGCCCAACTGCTCCAGTGTCCTAAAGGTTTTTGCGGCAAGGTATTCAGTTGATAACGGAAATATTTTGTCATAAAAGCGACGACTCTCTTATCGTTCGTTGCCGAATAATACTGCTGTAGGATTTTCAGCACGACCATACGCGGCCACCAGTCTTGCGAGTTATCACGTTGCAGTCCAGGCTCTCCCGGATAATCTTTTTCAGGACCGAAGAATCCGTCCTCACGCTGGCTCTGCAAAGCCCATTCTATCCAAGGTTGCACTTTGGCTTTCAAGACATCATCATCCAGTATATACGCCAAAGGAAGTAGACCGTCTATCCAGTATGGACCGCGTTCCCACTGGTCTCCATCACCACCTAACCAACCATTGCGTTTGCCCATAACCGAAGGGTAAAGAACATCCATCTGACCACTGGCGCCATTTTTCTGACGAACCAGCATTTCGTGCAACCAGCCTTTAGGTTTGATACTGCCTAAAGGAAGTTCCATTAAGGGCTTACGGAGTAGAGGATAGCGATTATTCTTGTAGTTTCCTTCTACTACCTGGCTCAAAAGAGCATCCACTTGTTTCTCCGCCTCAGGCGTAAACCACTTTTGAGCAGATATTGTAAAGAGATTAGCAGCTAATAAACATACAACAGCAAATATTTTAATTTTCATTTTTCAAGGTATTTGTTATTTCCAATAAATTTACTTCAATAGAGTTGTTAACTTACTCACATTAAGCACTTACACCTGAGAATCATCAGATCCTTGTGTCTGTGGTGACAGACACAAAGATCTGAAAAATGGGAATATAATAACTGTTTATTCGTATACTTCCATTTCATAAATGCGCACATCTTTACCAGAAGCCGATTGCATGGGCTGTGTCACTAAAAGACGCAGGTAGCGAACACTTTCAGACTTATTTAGCGTGCGATTCAGTACATTCTTACCATTACCAGAAACATAGTCCAGTGTGCGCCATTCACCATTCTTGTCGCTCTTACCTTGCAGAAAGCAGGAGGAAGTGACGTAGGAATGGTTTTCGCCGGCAGCGTTCAGTAACTTCCAGCCATTAATGCTTCTTTCACCGCCCAAATCAAAGTCTACGTAGTGGGGCATTTCAGCAATAGCACACCACTTTGTGTTTTCGTCGCCATCTACCATGAAAGCCGGCTTCTCTTTCTCGTTCACATAGCTTGAATAGCCCATTACCATGTCCTGCTTCAGAATGTTCACTCTCTCTGTGGAGCTTTCCGTCTGATAGCGATTGCACTTGTTTGCCGTACGGAACAGTTCGGAAGCGGGACAAACAGAAGTAGCAGCAACATCAGTCAAAGTGGCGGCAAAAATAACAATATCCTTATTATCGGGCAATACCACCTCAGTAGCCTTTTCTGGCAGGTCTATTGCGAACTTAAACATGTAAGTGAACTCATACGGCTGATCGCCTTCACCGGAATGGCGGTGCGTACCCACATAGGCAACTTCAGCATCTTTCAGATAACCTTCCGTATGTCCGGTGTGCCCCCACTGACCGATGAAGCCAGTATAAGAAGGAACAATGACTTCCTGCACATACTTGCCTACGCGGAATATCCCCTTCACATCTTTATCAGAAGCGGCAGCAGCAAGGATATAGAGTCTGTTATAAGTACAGTCGGCGGGCAGTTTCAGTACATTGCCCTTGCAAGCCATACCATTCAGCTCTTCACGTGTCTCCAATTCGAAAGGCACTCCATGCACATTCATCTCGGCAGGTATCAATTCAGCAGCATAAGAATAACCAGACTCAAAGTTGGCAGCAGCCTTGAACTCGTTCCAACTGAAGCACTTCTTATCATAAACAAGGGGCAATGGTTCGGCCACCGTCTGCACCTTTTTATTGGAAGCAAAACGTACCTTGTAGGTCTTAATGCTGTTTGGATTGACTGACACTTCCAAGCGATTTCCACTGAATGTAGCCTTACCGATGGTCTTTTCCGTACCATCTGCTTCTACAGCAGCCACAAGGTTGTCGGCAAAGACAATCGAGGCTTTCTGCGCCTGCTTGCCTGCGGCTTCATACACGCGTACCACATATTCATCTGAACTTTCGGCTTTCTTTAAGGCTTTAATAAGTACATTCCGGTTATCGGAAAAAGCCAATGAATAGCTCTTACCTAATTCGCCGCGATGCTTTCCAACAACGAACGCCTTGATGCGCTGGTTCAGCAACTCAGCATTCTCGCGGGTTTGAACTACGTCCAAAGCGCCCACATGACCTACCAAGCTGTAAGTAAAGGTATGGTGACCGAAGTCCTGACGATCTTGATAAGCATAGTTCTTTTTTGTCTTCGGAGTGTGCAGCAAAGTGAGACGCAGGGTGTTGTTATCAGGCTTGTCCCAGCCATATTTGCTGTCGTTCATGATGGAAACGCCATAAGAACCGTTAGCGTCCGTTAAATCTGCCCAATATTGAGCATATACTTCGTAAGCGGTCAAGATGTTGTTTCCTCTCTGCACGCTGCCTACGCCCAAGTCGTAAGTGGCCACCTCATTATTCAAATTGAGGGGAAACTCAGCCTTCAACAGAGCGTTGGTAGACTGCCAGTCCACTTCGTTAGTAAAGTCAATGCGGTGGGCCAATACACCTTCATACAAATGGATGTACTGGCGGAAAAAAGAATCATCGTGACGTTTCTCCACGCAGAGAGTCTTACGTAATGCACCGTTTTCGCAAAGAGTCACTTTCACATCCTCGGTGATGGAGATAGGAGTAGCGTCCACAGTCTCTTTCAATATCTCCCATGCCGGCCATTCGAATGACTTGTTTTCAGTGAAGAGGGCTAAACGAATAGCCTTACCAGCCTTTACCAATTCCTTGTTGATTCTCTTGTCGAACAGTGAAGTAATGTCACCGTTCTCATTCAATGTCAGTTTGTAGAACGAATTTTCAACACTTGCAGCTTCAACAGCAGACATCTCTTTTCCTTCGCCGGAGAGGCGGACATCGTAAACTGCGTATCCATTGGCGGGTACAGTGGCTTCTACTAACAAGCGGACCTTTCCATCAGTATATGAAACCAACTGAGAAACCACCAACTTGCCTTGTTCGTTATATACAGCTACACTTTTGGGAAAACGGGAAGCCTCCACTTCGATGGTCACCACATCTGTAGCCTTGAAGCCCGAAGCGTTATAGAGCACTACGGGAATCCCCTTGACACGAGTATCAAACTTGCCTGCCACACTTCCCACAGAATGAGTCAGGATACTGGAGAACTGTTTCAGAGAGAGAAGTTCATCGTTCCAAGAAAATTCATAGGCACGGGGAATGCTGGTACCAGTCAAATCATCGTGGAATTGGTGGAATATGAAGCGCTGCCAAGACTCCGTCAGACTCTTGCCAGGATATTCGGCAACCCCCAAAAGGGCAGCAGCCACAGAAGCACGTTCAGCGGCATCACCCAAAAGTTCATTTTGACGATTATAGAGTTTCATAGCAGCCTGTGAAGTGTAGCAGCCGGTTCCATGAACGTCCATCAGCAATTCACCGTCAAATACGGGGAGCTCGGGATGGCTGCCATAGGGCTGGTAATCCTTGAACAACTGGTCACTGGCTGCACTGATAATCTTCAACGGACCGTCTCCCTTGATACCTTTCTCCACGGAAGCCACAGAAGCGATGGTAGGTGAACCGCCCACATCACCTGTTCCATAGTAGCGGTAAACGGTATTCAGGGGAGTGCATTTGGAGAGTTCCATCAAATATTTATTTTCTGAAAGGTCTTCATTATCCCAACGACGACCGTAATCATATCCGTGAGCCAGCATGACGGACGCTCCATCCACTCCTTTCCACAGTCCGATGGTAAAGGGATGCTTGCTCTTACCGTAGAAAGGATTGTTACGCCAATCCAGCTTCTGTGAAGAGAAACCTATCAGTCCACAATGGGCAGCAACAGTAGGCAATGTCCAACCGAATCCGAAGCAATCGGGAAGGAAGATGTCGGTACTTTCTACCCCCAGCTCCTTACGATAGAACTCCTGCCCCAGCATAATGTTGCGAATAAACGATTCAACAGACGGCACCAAAGTGTCGGTAGCATCCCAACTGGCCCCACTCACATGCCATCGACCTGCCTTTACAAAAGCCTTCATCAGTTCATATTCACGAGGATAATATTCCTTCATCCAAGCATATTTCACTCCACCTTCAAAATTAAAGATATAGTCGGGGTACTGGTTCAAAAGGAAAAGGTTCTGATTCAAGGTATTCCAAACATAATCCTTAATAGTAGTCTGAATGTCCCAGTTCCACTGCGTGTCCAAGTGGGCATCTGCCACCATGTACGCTTTTGCTTTCTTCGGTGCAACGGTCTGAGCCGATAATTGTCCTCCTGCAACGGCCAACATCACGGCTCCCGCTATCAGATGGGTCTTCCCCATCAGTATTCGTCTCTTTTTCATGGTTTTGTTATTATTGTTTTTTCGTAAAAGATAATGTCAATTCGATATAAACCACCGCATTCTTTGTTATAAATGTGCTGCCTCCTCTAGCCGCAAACCGCTCTTTCACCTTCTCTCTTTAGCCTCCATCCGGCAACAATAGTTTTCTGACATGTGGAATGTTGGTAACAAAAATAGCCCATCCTTCACTCTCATACTGTACAGATTCGCGACATAGATATGTAAAAAGTCGTCTGTGGCATGATTTTATATATTTATGTCATAAATAGCATACATTTCCTACAGAATACAAACTACTTTTGTATATTGTAAAAATCCAAAAGCTAAGAACATGAAAAAACAATTCCTACTCTCGGCAGTTCTCTGCCTCTCACTGACCGCTTTCGGACAGAAAGTACATCAACTGGCCTCACCCAGCGGAAACATCCGCATCTCAGTGGAGCTGACCGATCAAATCCAATATGATGTAACCCAAGGAAATCAAACACTGATGGACAACTGTGTCATTGGTCTGGAAACTGCCAACCACCAGCTGGGCATCCATCCTAAACTAAACAAAGTAGTACGCCAAAATGTAAACGAGGAACTGACTCCCATCGTACCCCTGAAATTCTCTACTATAACCAACCGCTACAACCAATTGCTACTGAAGTTTAAAGGAGGCTATTCAGTAGAGTTCCGTGCCTTTGATGACGGATTCGCCTACCGCTTCCTTACTGACCTGAAAGGCGAGCAAGAAATAATGAATGAAATCCTCCGCCTGAACTTTGTGGATGATTGCCTGCTACATCTTCAGCAACCTGACGGCTTTAAGACTTCCTATGAAGAAGAATATCGCCACCAAACAAGCAGCGAGTGGAAAAACTCCAATCGCATGGCTCTGCTTCCCCTTTTAGCCAGCACACCCAAAGGTGACAAAATCCTCATGAGTGAAACCAATCTGACAGACTATCCCGCCATGTTTCTGAAAAACGATGGACAAGGCGGCATTACCGCCGTCTTCCCCCGTCTGCCTCTTGAATTCGGAGAAGACGGTGACCGCAGTCTCAAGATTCTGAAAGAAGCCAACTGCATAGCCCGTACCGCAGGCAAGCGCAGTTATCCATGGCGTTACTTCGTCATTACCAACGATGACCGCAAACTTATAGAAAACACTCTATCCTATCGCCTCGCTGAAAAGAATGTCATAGAAAACACCTCTTGGATTAAACCAGGACTAGCCAGCTGGGAATGGTGGAACGGAGCCACACCCTACGGCCCCGACGTGGACTTCAAAGCAGGTTGCAACCTTGACACCTACAAATACTTCATCGACTTCGCATCCCACTACGGCGTAGAATATATAGTAATGGACGAAGGCTGGGCCATGAACACCCGCAACCCCTATAAACCCAATCCCTCGGTAGACATACACGAACTCATCCGCTACGGCAAAGAAAAAAACGTAGGCATTGTGTTATGGCTCACTTGGCTTACGGTAGAAAACCACTTTGACCTATTCGAAACTTTCGAAAAGTGGGGTGTGAAAGGCGTAAAGATAGATTTCATGGATCGTAGCGACCAATGGATGGTAAACTTCTATGAACGCGTAGCACATGAAGCCGCCAAACACCATCTCTTCGTTGACTTTCACGGTGCTTTCAAACCTGCCGGATTAGAATACAAATACCCAAACGTACTCTCCTACGAAGGCGTAAGAGGTATGGAGCAAATGGGCGGATGCCGTCCCGACAACAGTGTCTATTTCCCCTTCATACGCAACGCAGTAGGAGCCATGGACTATACTCCCGGCGCCATGCTTAGCATGCAGCCTGAAATCTACCATTCCGAACGTCCCAATTCTGCCAGCATCGGCACACGTGCCTATCAGATGGCACTCTTTGTTCTTTTTGAAACCGGCCTGCAGATGATGGCAGACAATCCTACCCTCTATTATCGCAACGACGAGTGTACACGTTTCATCACCCAAGTACCCCAAACATGGGACGAAACCATCGCTCTCGAAGCCAAAGCAGGAGAATATGCCATCGTGGCCAAACGCAAAGGAGAACAATGGTATATAGGAGGCATGACCAACAACCGCGAACGTGAACGGGTCTTTAACATCTCCCTTGATTTCCTGCAAGAAGGAAAAAATTATCTCATGACCTCTTTTGAAGACGGCATCAACGCTGACCACCAAGCCATGGACTACCGCAAGCAAGAACAATCCTTGAAGAAAGGCGACCATATCACAGTCCGTTTGGCACGCAACGGTGGATTCGCTGCGGTCATTCGCTAATCATATCCATACCTATCTGCTCCGTACAAATACATTTCTAAGGATACGGAGCAGATACAAAGCAAACTGTAAGCCTACAACTAAAGAAATATATTGCAAATATTGACTGTTTCCACCTTAAAATATATCTTTGCAACTCAAAATCAATACAACAAGCCACATGAAAGACATATACTGGAAAGGCCATACGATTTTATTGCTTATCAGCCTCTTATGCTGTTTTCCGGATTTTGTGTACGCTTACAGCCTACGGCAATTCTCCAATAAAAACGGTCTTTCCAATAGTGCCATCCAATCCCTTTACCAAGATAGCCAAGGTGTACTATGGATAGGAACATGCGACGGACTGAACGTGTTTGACGGCAACAATATCCACCTATATACGCCCGTTGATGCGTCACGCAACCTATTGTCAGGCAACATTATCAGCCAGATCGTAGAATCAGAGCCAGGCATACTGTGGTTACAAACCAACTACGGGTTAGACAGATTGGATACATACCGACAGACCTGCCGGACCTTTACCGAATTCAAGGACAACATCTTCTTGGCACGAAGCAACAACAAGTGCATGTTAGTGCTGAAAGATGACGGAAATCTGTATCACTACCAACAAGAGAACCAGAAATTTCTCCAGTTAAACATCTCTTCCATGGATTTTAATAAAGTACTGTCCATGACCATTGATTCCAACAACCTGCTTTGGATATTCGCAACTGGAAACAACACTCGTTGCTATCGTCTGAACCACACGGGAAAAAGCGTGACACTGATTCCGGAAAAGCCATTTGGACATCACGGCTTGAAGCATGCCTTCATCGGAGAAGATTCAGCCTACTTCATTGATGAAACCTATGCCCTCTACGAATATAGTTTCAGCAACCGACAGTGTTACTACATTGCCGACCTGAAAGACGAAATAGAAAAACGAGGTGAAGTATCTTCCATCATCAAACGAGAAAATGACTTCTGTATCGGTTTCAAAAGCAGCGGCTTGATAGTACTGAAATATGAAGCAAACCAAAAGATTAAATACCGTATAGAATACACTGAAATACAGTCGGGCATCTTCTGTCTGATGAAAGACAAATTTCAAGATATCGTATGGGTAGCTACCGACGGAGAAGGGTTATACATGCTTTACAATGACACATTCACCATGACCAACACCCTGCTCAACACTCCCGCATATCAGGTGAACAACCCGGTACGCAGCCTTTACCTCGACCCACAGCAAACCTTATGGATAGGAACCAAAGGCAGTGGCATATTGCGTATACCGAATTATCTTGTCAACAATACACCCGAAAAACATGATCGTCTCATCACCGGTAACAGCACATTGACCGACAACTCCGTCTACTGTTTTGCACCCGGTGGAAAAGACCGACTTTGGATAGGTACGGAAAACGGAATCAATTATTATTCCTACTCTACCCACCAATTGAAAGAACTGGCGGTACAAGCCAATGGAACCAAAGTGAAATATGTGCACTCCATTGATCAAACCAATGACAGTACACTTTGGATTTCCACCGTGGGCGAAGGAATCGTAAAGGTGACATTAGAAAATCAGAGAAAAGATCCTATTGTGAAGCATGCTACACGGACTTTGGTGAGTAACGGACATATGGCATCAAACTATTTTTTCACCTCCTACCGTGAAAGCAGCTCTACGCTGTGGTTCGGGAACAGAGGGCTCGGAGCCTACCGCATTGATGTACGTACTGGAGAAATGGCACAGTTCCGCTTCAACAACTTGGTAAACAGCCAAACCGCCAACGATGTGTTCGCCATACACAAAAACGAGCAAGGCTACTGGCTGGGCACTGGATCAGGGCTTCTCCGCTTCTACTCAAACGAAGACGGAAACCCAGACAGCATCAGTGCAAAGCTCTACACCAACAGCACCGTACATGGTATCTTGGAGGACAACCGAGGCAATCTCTGGGTGAGTACCAATCAAGGATTAATGAGACTCAATCCCCAAGAACAGACCAAGCAGACCTACAACAACGGAAACGGACTGGCCGTGACCGAATTTAGTGATGGAGCCTTCTACAAAGACAATGCTACGGGAATCCTTTTCTTTGGAGGTGTAAACGGCTTCGTCACCGTGAAGCCCGATTCTTACATCACCACGGACTATATGCCCGAAATCAGCCTGAAAGGACTTTCCATCTTCGGTAAGGAATACAACCTGCATGACTTTTTACATTACAAAGACGGGAAGCCCGTGCTACAACTGGACTACAAACACAACTTCTTCCAGCTCAACTTCCGGATAACAGACTACATTAACGGAAACGACTATTTCTACTCCTATAAACTAAAGGAAGCAAGCGACCAATGGATAGAAAACGGAGTTTCACCCAATGCCATCTTCTCCAACCTTTCCCCCGGAGAATATACTCTGTTTGTGAAATACCGCAACAACATCAACGGTAAAGAAAGCCATCCGCAAGCCTTCACCATTTACATCGCTCCTCCCTGGTATCTCAGTACCTGGGCCTATGTGGGCTACTTTTTGTTAGGGTTACTATTATGTACAGGCATAGTCGCCTATGCATTCTATACCTACCGCCTGAAGCGGCAGCACATGATGAAGAAAATGGAACGACAGAAAAAAGAGGAAGTCTATGAATCAAAACTACGCTTCTTCACCAACATCACCCACGAGTTTTGCACCCCCCTCACCCTGATTCAGGGACCGTGCGAGAAGATACTCACCCACAAGGAGACAGATATCTACACGCACCGCTACGCCAAGATGATTCAGCAAAATGTGGAAAAGCTGAATGGTCTCATTGTGGAATTGCTGGAGTTCAGAAGACTGGAAACGGAAAACAAAATGCTCTCCATACAGCCGCAACCTGTTTCCGAAAAGTTAAGGGACATCGCCGAATCCTTCGGTGACATGGCGGAAAACAGAGAAATGAACTACTGCCTTGACATAGCCCCCGAACTGACATGGAACACCGACCTGAGCTGCTTCAACAAAATAGCCGGAAACCTCATATCCAACGCTTTCAAGTACACACCCGACAAGGGGAACATCAGCGTAACATTGTACACGAAAAACGAACGTCTTATTTTGAAGATAGCCAATACCGGCAAAGGCATCACACCGGAAAATCTCGGAAAGATATTCGACCGCTATAAGATTCTCGACTCCGTGGAGATGAACGGCAAAAACTCAAGAAACGGACTGGGGTTGGCCATCTGCAAAAACATGGTGACACTGTTGGAAGGAGACATAAACATCGAAAGCACACCGGGCGAACTGACCACCTTCACTGTAAGCCTTCCCTCGCTCCCCCCCAACGGACAAGAAGTACCGCAAACAGCATACGAAGCGGCTTCTCCAAGCATTCCCACCGAAGAAGTGCAAGAATTGCCCGAAAAATACACCCAAGAATTCGACGCAAACAAGCAGACGGTCATGGTGATAGATGATGACCCTTCCATGCTGTGGTTCGTATCCGAAATATTCACAGAGAAATACAACGTACTCTCTTTCAATAATGCCCAAAAGGCATTAGACAGCCTGGAGCAACGACAGCCAGATCTCATCATCTCAGACGTGATGATGCCCGATATAGATGGGTTATCCTTCACCTCCACCATCAAGCAACACAAGCTGTGGAGCCATATTCCCCTAATCCTGCTCTCAGCACTGCATCACGAAGACGACCAAGTAAAAGGACTGGAATCGGGGGCGGATGCCTATGTCACCAAGCCTTTCAATGTGAAATATTTGGAAAAGATGGTCTATCATCTCATCCGCCGCGAAGAAAACCTGAAGGAATATTATAGTTCGGCACTCAGCACCTTTACCTGGAAAGAAGGAAGCTGCTTGCACAAAGAAGAACAAGAATTCTTAGAGAAAATGACAGAAGTCATTGAAAAGAACTTAGCCAATCCAGACCTGCAAGTAGAACTTTTGAGTAAGGAAATGGGCTACAGCAGCCGGCAGTTCTACCGCAAACTGAAACCACTTACTGACAAATCGCCTGCCGACATCATCAAAGAATACCGCCTCTCCACGGCGGAACGCTTGTTAGTCTCCAGCAACTTCACCATCGAAGAGCTGATGGACCGCACGGGATTCACCAACCGAAGCACTTTCTATAAAGCTTTTTCACAACGTTACGGAATGCCGCCCCGTCAATACTGCGAACGGCAAAAGAAGAACGTGAGGGAAGGACAGGAAATCACTAATACTTAATCATCTTATACCATCTGCATTTATGAAAAGAAGCTCTTTTTTGAGTATCGCATTCACCGGGCTGCTTGCTACCGCAGCCGCAACAGCACAAACTCACGAACAGCCCGAATGGAATGACCTGAACATTTCGGGAGTGAACAAAGAAACGGCATGCCAAACCGCCATTCCCTTTGCCGACGAAGGACAAGCCCTACGCCTGAGCATCGAGGAATCCCCCTATTATCAAACTCTGAACGGTACATGGAAATTCCATTGGGTGGCCGACCCCGAAAAACGGCCGAAGGATTTCTTCAAGCCCGACTACGACGTAAGTGACTGGGATAACATCAAAGTGCCCGCCACATGGCAGATAGAGGCTGTACGCCATAACAAGCCCTGGGACAAGCCTTTGTATTGTAATACCATTTACCCTTTCTGTGATTACAGTAAAGGAGTACAATGGCCCAACGTCATCCAACCTCGCCCGGCAGACTATACTTTTGCCAACATGCCCAATCCCGTAGGCAGTTACCGACGTGAATTCACTTTGCCCACATCTTGGAAGGGCAGAGATGTATTTATTCGCTTCAATGGAGTGGAAGCAGGTTTCTATCTTTGGTTGAACGGTAAAAAAGTGGGCTATTCAGAAGACAGCTACTTACCTGCCGAGTTCAATCTGACTCCCTATTTACAAGAAGGAAAAAACACATTGGCAGTTGAAGTGTACCGTTTCACCGATGGAAGTTTTCTTGAATGTCAAGATTTCTGGCGGTTCAGCGGTATCTTCCGCGATGTATTCCTATGGTCAGCACCACGCACGCAAATTAGGGACTTCTTCTTCCGAACCGACTTGGACGGAGATTATCGTAATGCTACAGTTTTTTTGGACGTGGAAATCACCGGTAAGAAAAGTTCTGCCGAACTCATAGTGAAGCTCTCCGACACAGAAGGAAAGGAAGTGCTATCACGCACTATCCACGCCACAAAAACAGGTAGTACCCATCTGGAATTCGATGTGGAGAACCCACTGAAATGGACAGCCGAAACACCCAGCCTCTACAACCTGACCCTGACCCTAAAACAGAAGGGAAAAGTGACAGACCTACGTAGTGTAAAGGTAGGCTTCCGCGAAATAGAGTTTGCCAAAAACGGACAACTGCTGATTAACGGCAAACCCACTCTTTTCAAAGGTGTCAACCGCCACGATCACAGCCCATTGAATGGCCGTACCGTCTCCAAAGAAGAGATGGAAAAGGACGTACAACTAATGAAAGCGCTGAACGTAAACGCCGTCCGTACCTCCCATTACCCCAACAACCCTTACTTTTACGACCTATGCGACCGCTATGGCATCTATGTATTGGCAGAAGCCAATGTAGAGTGTCACGGCGAAATGCGTCTCTCACACGAGCCACAATGGGAAAAATCATTCACCGAGCGCAACGAGAACCAAGTGAAACGTTTCCGTAACCACGCTTCCATCGTAATGTGGTCCATGGGCAACGAATCGGGAAACGGAAACAACTTCTCCACTGCTGAAAAGGCCATCAAACGTTTGGATACTACCCGCCCCACCCACTACGAGGGAAACAGTTCTTTCTGCGACGTGACCAGTTGCATGTACCCAAGTGTGGACTGGCTGGAAAACGTAGGCCGTGAACGATTGGAGAAAATACAAAAGGGCGAGATCGTGAAACCGCACGTAGTATGCGAGTATGCCCATGCCATGGGAAATTCCATAGGAAACTTCAAGGAATACTGGGAAACCTACGAACGCTATCCGGCACTCATCGGAGGTTTCATCTGGGATTGGGTAGACCAAAGCCTGCGTATGCCCACTCCCGACGGCAAAGGCTTCTACATGGCCGTAGGCGGTGACTTTGGTGACAAGCCCAACGACGGTAACTTCTGTACCAACGGCGTCATCTTCTCCGACCGTACATTATCTGCCAAATCCTATGAAATGAAGAAGATACATCAACCCATCCGCATAGAAGCATTAGGGAATGGCAAATATAGAATCAGCAACAAGCGATTCCATGCCAATATGGAAGACCTCTACGGGAGATACGAAATAACGGAAGATGGAAGGACCGTCTGCTCAGGCAATCTGGAAGATTTGAAGCTGGAAGCACAGGCAAGCAAAGTCATCACCCTGCCAGACATACCCGCAACGAAGGTACCCGGAGCAGAATACTTTATCAATTTCAGTTTCTGCCAAAAAAGAGATACCGAATGGGCAAAAGCCGACTACGAGGTAGCCACCGAACAATTCAAGCTATCAAGCAGCGAGAAACCTATATTCGTACCCGAAAAAGGAAACATCAATCTAAACGAAACTGCCGACGCATTGGTGGTGAAAGGTGAACGTTTTGAAGCTGTCTTCTCCAAGGAAGAAGGAACTTTATCGGCATATACATTGAATAATATCCCCCTGATAAGTAAAGGACTCGAACTGAACCTCTTCCGTGCTCCCACCGACAACGATAAACAGGTAAGTGGCGATTGGCAACGCAAAGGCCTTTACCAGCTGCAAGCGGAAACCGGCAAATGGGAAACCCACCAAGAAGAGGACAGAATAACCCTGCACATCCGGAACTGCCACAAAGGTAAACTCGGTTTTGAGTATCGCACAGAAATAGAATACACCGTAAATGCCGATGGTTCCATCATGGTGAACAGTGTCATCATCCCGGTATCCGACAGCGAAATCATTCCGCGTGTGGGCTATCGAATGGAACTGCCCGAAGGCTTCGAGCGTATGCGTTGGTATGGACGTGGCCCATGGGAAAACTACGTAGACCGCAAGGATGCCACCCCAATAGGCGTATACGAAAGTACAGTATCCGACCAATGGGTGAACTATGTAAAGCCTCAGGAGATGGGTAACCATGAAGAGGTACGCTGGATTTCCATCACCAACGCCGACGGTATGGGCTTCGTTTTCGTGGCAGGCGACCAAATGGCGGCTTCTGCCCTGCATGTCAGAGCACAAGACATGGCAGATCCCGACCATCTGCAAAAACTGATTCACAAATACGACATCCCGATGCGCAAGGAGACAGTTCTTTGTCTTGATGCCCACAATCGTCCTCTGGGCAACGCAAGCTGCGGTCCGGGCCCGATGAAAAAATACGAACTGCAAGCAACTCCCGTAGCATTCAGCTTCATCATGATGCCTTTGGAAAGAAGCTACACGCAAAGTGAGCTTACCAAGAAAGCACGCGTACAGATGCCTGCATGCATGCCCGTAATGGTAGAACGCGATAACAACGGTTACCTGCAAATGAGTACTGGAACTCCGGACGCGACCATCTTCTACAGCCTTAACGGTAACGAATACCGGGAATACACAGCTCCATTCGAGTTCATTGACGGTGGAAAGATACAAACATACGCTGTTTCCGGAAAATTAGGCAAGAGCCTGGTCACTACTATGGAACTACCCATATTCGTAGACCACTCGGCATGGAAGGTGGTCTCCTCCAGCAGCGACAGCCAAGGAGAAGAGGCGCAAAACGCCATCGACGGAGACCCTTCCACGTATTGGCACACCCGTTGGCACGAACCCATTCCAGAGTTTCCACACAGCATTGTGGTAGACATGGCTTCCCTACTGGTAGTGGACAAATTCATCTACACAGCACGACATTCCAATGATAACGGACACGTCAAAGACTACGAGCTAAGCTTCAGCAAAGACGGAAAAAATTGGGAAAGCACCGTCAAAGGTACATTCTCCAATCTGACGTCTGCCCAAACCATAACATTGGAAACACCCGTCACTGCCCGTTACTTCAAATTCGTTCCCTTGTCCGAAATGCACGGCAGGAAATGGGCTTCGGCAGCCGAACTGAATGTGAGCATCCTGAAAAACATCAGCGGAGCATCCCAGAGACAAATAGTGGTCTCCGTAGACAGCGATGCAGACAACAGCATGAAGCTGGCGGCAGACGGTAACATAAACACCTATTGGCACACGGTACACAACCAATTCTACATAGCTCCCTACCCTCATGAGATACATCTTTCCCTATCCAAAGAGGCCACTATAAAGGGTATCCGCTACACTCCGCGACAAGATAGCGAAGAAGGACGGATAGCTTCCTATGAAGTATATGCAAGCAAAGATGGAAAAAATTGGGGGCAGCCCATTATCTATGGCACCTTCCATATAGGTACAGCAACGCAAACTATAGAATTTACTCCTTGCCGGGCACGTTATGTGAAACTATTGGGATTATCGGCCCATGACAAAGGAAAGAAAGCTGCCATAGCAGAATTAGAGATAATCTTGGAAGAATAATTTTAGAGGAAAAACTATTAACCATGGAGTTTCAGGGCTTGTGCAAAAACTTGTACAAGTCCTGAAATTCCACGTTTTCTCCTATAAGTAAAAATCACTTTCCCTTCACTATCCGCTTAATATCATTCAGCTTGTTCAGCGCCTCCAGCGGCGTCAAGTTATTCACATCCAGATTCAGTATCTCATCGCGTATCTGGCACAGCACCGGGTCGTCGAGCTGAAAGAAGCTGAGCTGCATACCACCGCGTGTCTCTCCCACTTCCACCATCGGTTTGCTGGAAATCCCCTGCTGGCGGTTGTCTGTTTCCAGTTGTTTCAGAATGTCATTGGCACGTTTCACGATGCTTTTGGGCATACCCGCCATTTTGGCTACATGAATACCGAAGGAGTGTTCGCTGCCACCGCGCTCCAATTTGCGCAGGAAGATGACTTTGTTATCTATCTCCTTCACCGAAACGTTGTAGTTCTTAATACGCTTGAAGCTTTTCTCCATCTCGTTCAACTCATGGTAGTGCGTGGCAAACAAGGTGCGTGCCTTCGCCTTTGGATGCTCATGGATATGCTCCACAATCGCCCAGGCGATGGAAATACCATCATATGTAGAAGTACCGCGCCCCAGCTCGTCGAACAGCACCAGGCTGCGGGGAGAAAGGTTGTTCAGGATATCCGCCGCCTCGTTCATCTCCACCATAAAGGTAGACTCGCCCACGGAAATATTATCGCTGGCACCCACACGGGTGAATATCTTATCCACCAACCCGATATGGGCACTCTCCGCAGGCACAAAACTGCCGATTTGAGCCAGCAGCGTAATCAGCGCCGTCTGCCTCAGCAAAGCAGACTTACCCGCCATGTTGGGACCCGTAATGATGATAATCTGCTGCGTCTGGCTATCCAGCATCACATCATTGGCAATATACTTCTCGCCGATGGGGAGCTGCTTCTCAATCACCGGGTGGCGCCCCTGGCAGATTTCCAGCACATCGTCGTCGGCAATGACGGGGCGTATATAGTTGTTCTCGCGCGCTGCCGTGGCAAAGGAGAGTAGGCAGTCCAGACGCGCTATCTGGTTCGCATTGATTTGAATGGCGGGGATGAACTCGCTCAATGATTGCACCAATTCTGCATAGAGTTGTGTTTCCAGTACCAGTATCTTGTCCTCCGCACCGAGAATCTTCTCCTCGTACTCCTTCAATTCCTGGGTAATATAGCGCTCGGCATTGGCAAGGGTCTGCTTGCGTATCCACTCTGCCGGCACCTTGTCCTTATGCGTGTTGCGCACCTCGATGTAGTAGCCGAAAACATTGTTGTAGCCTATCTTCAAACTGGGAATCTCTGTCAGTTCGCTCTCGCGCTGCTGTATCTGCAACAGATAATCCTTGCCGGAGTAGGCAATCCGGCGCAACTCGTCCAGCTCGGCACTGACACCGGATTTGATGACACCTCCCTTATTAATCAATAACGGCGGGTCATTGTCTATCTCCCGGTCAATACGGTCGCGGATAGACTGGCAGATATTCAACTGCTCGCCTATATGATTCAAGCTGGCATTATCGGCATCCATGCAAGCTGCCTTGATGGGTTCTATCGCCTGCAAAGCCACCTTCAACGCCACCACCTCACGCGGAGAGACACGCCCTACCGCCACTTTGGAGATGATGCGTTCCAAGTCGCCAATCAAATGCAACTGCTCTTCTATCAACTCTTTGAAATCGGGCTGGCGGAAAAAGTATTCCACCACATTCAGCCGCTCGTTAATCGGCTGCACGTCCTTCAACGGGAATACCAGCCAGCGTTTCAGCAGGCGGGCACCCATCGGGCTGATGGTCTTGTCTATCACATTCAGCAGACTACTGCCACCGTCGTTCATCGACCCCATCAACTCCAGGCTGCGCACCGTGAACTTATCCAGGCGGACATACTTATTCTCCTCGATGCGTGCCAGCGAAGTGACATGCCCTATCTGCGTATGCTGCGTCATGATGAGGTATTGCAGGATGGCTCCCGAAGCGATGATACCGTTCTTGAGATGCTCCACACCGAAGCCTTTCAAGTTCTTCACCTCGAAATGCTTCAGCAGCTTTTCGCGGGCAGATGTCTCGGTAAACACCCAGTCGTCCAACTCGAAGGTGAAGAACTTGCTGCCGAAGTTTCCTTCGAACATCAGCCGCTTGCCACGCTCGAAAAGCACCTCTTTGGGGGCAAAGTTGTTCAGCAGCTTGTCCACATAGTCGAAAGGTCCTTCCGCCGTCAGAAATTCGCCCGTAGATATGTCCAGGAAAGCCACACCGCAGGCACCCTTACCGAAATGCACGGCAGCCAGGAAGTTGTTCTCCCGGTAGTTCAGCACATTGTCGTTGATGGAAACTCCCGGCGTCACCAGCTCCGTGATGCCGCGCTTCACCAGTTTCTTCGTCAGCTTCGGGTCCTCCAACTGGTCGCAGATGGCCACACGCTTGCCGGCACGTATCAGCTTGGGCAGATAGGTGTCGAGCGCATGATGCGGGAAACCCGCCATTTCGATGGTTTTCCCCTTGCCATTGGCACGTTTGGTCAAGGTAATACCGAGGATTTCGGACGCGACGACGGCATCGGTGGAATAGGTTTCATAGAAGTCACCACAACGAAACAGCATGACAGCATCGGGATGCTTTGCCTTCAAATCGAGGAACTGCTTCATCATCGGGGTAAGGACAATATCTTCGTGCATACAAGTCTTTAATTTTTAATTTCCAAAGCTTTGAGCCAAGAGAGCAGGAAATCGTCAAGTAAGACCCAAAACTTAATGTGACAAAGATAATTCTTTTTTAGAAAACAGCCACGGAGAGGCTTCAAAACCTTAGCAAGCCTTAACAAAGAGACGCATTTTCCTAAAACATGTTATAAAACAGTCTTTTTTATTTGCTTTATTTGGAGATAAGCAAAAAGTTCGTACCTTTGCAATGTGTTTTTCATAGTATTAGATTTAAGGTTAACAAAGGTTGGAGTACAGCGGTACTCCTTTTTTTATGCCCATACCTTTCGTATCTTTCCCCTTTTCCCTTACAAAAGTACATATTCACTCGGCGAAACGCCCTTTATCTTCTTGAAAACCTTGTTCATGCGATCCCAACAAGGATGAGCAACAGTTGTCTCCCATTTACTACATTCCCTATTTAAGCAACAATTCCTGCAATACTGCATTTTAAATTCTTGCTTACTAAAACTTATTCGTCCGACAGCCGTTGAATTATCGTCCGACAATTGTCGGACGATAATTCAACGGCTGTCGGACGATAATTCAACAAGTATCGGACGAATAAATCTTAGCAAATAGAGAGATAGATGGCTTACCGCTTGATTTATTTGTGATTATCCGCGCACACAATCAGTACCTCCCCAAAAGAATCAAGTTGCCAATGGGGTCTCATAGAGATTGTCATTGCAACTTCAGGAATGGCAACGTATTTCCACCGGTAGACAACGGCAATTTCCCGTCCCATTTCTCCACAGCCTTTAGTTGAATCAATTCCGGCGTGATGCTTTGTTGAAGGATACGGTTGGCATCTGCCTTACCCTTGGCGGCAGCTACTACCTTTTCCGCCTCGGCTATAGCGGCTTTCTTTTCATTCTCCACCTTCAAGGCATTCTGCACAGCAGTATTCTTTTCGTCAATGGCAGCTTGCAGCACATCGTTGGGTTTCACGGACGACTGTATGTTGGTAAACGTAAAGCCACGGGTACTGAGACGCTCCTTCAGTAATGCCTCCACCTCCTTCTCGAAAGCCGGACGGTTGTTGATGAGCGAATCCGTCTCATAGAGTCCTGCCACGTCCTTATAAGCGTTCTTCACTTCCGTCAGGATAACACTCTGTTCCAATTCTTCGGTAGTCTTGCGATAGCGTAGAAAAACTACTTTGGCATCCTCCCGCTCAATGAAGTATTCTATAGTAGGGTCTGTCTTGAAGATGGTTCCCTTCTTGTCCTGAATGTCGAAAGGTTCGTAGTCTACAATCTGCGCAAATGCAGGATATTCGAATAGCTGCTTGGCAAAACGGTTGTAAACCACCCATCCGGTCTCCACCTTGGCATCATCTACTCCACGCTCACTACCGGCCAGATTGACGATGATGCCCGTCTGTCCCGAATCAATACGCTCCACGGCAAACATGACCAAGAACAATACTATAATTCCAATGACTGCGACTCCTGCCGCGCCTACTCTCACTGTTGATTTGTTTGTGACTTTCATGGTGTTTTCTGTTAGTTTAATGAGTGAATAATGCTCCAAAGATATTTATAATTGTTTGTTCAAGAAAGGCAATCCGTTATTTTTGGAAGAGAAGAAGGCCTCCCTCCCGCACACAGTGTAGAAAGGAGGCCCATAGTCTCTATATTTTCAGAATTTACTCAGTCACGATACGACCTGCCAACAGTGATTTCTTCAGATAACTTTCAGCACACTATAGGAATTACCCTCACTCCCACTGGACATGGTGCTGATTTCCTTTGCCACTTCTTTCAGTCTTGCCGGATTGCTGTATTTATATATAATTGTAGGATATACCTTTTTACAGAATTCTGTGCCAAATTACTTAAACGTTCGTGTTTGCGAAATAATATTGCCATAATGTCTTGGTTTTTAAAATAAATAGAATAGAAATCGTGTTTTCTTATTTCTCTGCCAATAGCTGCACAGATTCATCCGTCATGTGATGGTCTGCTGTCAAGCTCCAGTCATTGTTCTTTTCGTCCCATTCGTAACTGAGGTAGCGCAAGACACTGCTGTCGGTCTGCCGATAGACGGCTTTCTGCTTGATGTCGGTGTAGGCATTGCTTTGCTCGTTCCAGAGGGCGTATTCCACAGTGACGTCGTCCGTATAGAAGAAGTTAAGACTGTGGTGCTTCTCAAAGCTTTGCGTGGATTCGTTCCATTTCAGCACTTCTTTTTGGGAGATGCGACCGGAGTTGTCGTAAATGTAATTGTACTTCAGGTGGCGGTGCAGGAATTTCTGATTCTCCACTTTGAATACGGTTTGTGTTTCCACACGGCCGTCGTTGGTTTCGGTATTATAGGCAAAGTTGTCTGTACGGTTAACGGCTGCTGCGCTTACTACGTTTACTAAAGAGGTCATTGCGATGATTGCTGAAATTACTAAAGTCTTCATAATGGTTCTATTTTTTAAGTTATACATTTTGTTTCAAGTTCTTGTCTTTGGGGGAGTTGTTCCCTTTCGACATTGCAAAGATAGGAGGTGGTAAAAAGCTTTTAGGTTATCGTTACGTTAATGTTAGGTTAACGGAGATATTTATTACTTTTGCGCCCAAAACAAGAACAAAATGAAAACACGTTTCCTCTTATATCTTTCCTTTTCCAATCTATCGGAGACGTAACTGGATAGGCATACAGCAGACTGTCACCACATCTACTATTGAGAAGTACCATCTTTCTTCTATGTCGTCCCAAACGGTTCGGACTTTCTTCGCTTCGAAAAGCTTGATGGCATTATGCTGGGTCATGATATTATGTTTTCAATTCTTAGTTTTAAGCTCTTTGATTGGGTCCTCGTTATGTGACAGAAACAATGCTCTTTCTTCAATTTAATCATAATTTCTGTTTTATTGCATCAGTTGACATAGTCTGTTTTCTTAGGTATAGTACAAAATATATGATTATTTTGACTTAAAACAAATCGCAGTCAATAAATCACTGCACATCATATGACAATAGGGAATAGCCTGCACCACAGACCATCCCCTATCACCTTAATTTTACTTGTGTGACTTCCTCTTACTTCACCACACCGTCCGTCATCGTAAAGCCTTCCAGAGAGCCGGCTTTCACCTGAATACAAATCACACTGATGGCGCTGTCTGCCGCAGCCGACAATTGGCGTTCTCCTGCCGGAGCCACGCGAAGCCAGTCACCCGCCTGCAGTTCTACGGTTTCTCCGTCAACCACCATGGTGCCGCGTCCGGAGAGGACGGCATAAATTTCTTCATTTTGCTTGTGCGAATGCACAAAAGGTACTCCTGCACCAGCCGGCAAATTGCTGATAGATACTTCTGCACCAGTCAGATTCAATGAATCGTGCAACTCGACACGTGCCTCGCCTGCGGGCACATTTACTTTCTGATAGTTCTTCATAATCACTTCTCCTTAGTATGTTTTGATTTACGGCTGCAAAGTTAGCCAACTACCAGACATCGTACAAGAAGGCACTTGAAGCTCAGCTAGTTACCTCCATGTTACCATTATTGGCAAATAAGGAGTTAGAAAAATAAGATTAACGAAAATTATTACTATTTTTACCGAAAAAGCAAATATCGACTAAACTCTATAAAACATGAAGATTCTGAAAAAAATTTCAAAAGTAATAGTCATCGTAATGGCTGTACTGGCAACCATTTGGTGTGGTTTGTATGTTTATGCCAACTATTTCTATAATGACAAGCAGATTGATGTAGAAAACTTCTACATCGCGGAACTACCGTTACCCCCCTCGCAGTTTGAAGAAGATTTCAAAGAAATACACCAGATTGTCATGGAGAATTATTCATTATACCAAGCCAAGCATCTGAATATGGATTCATTGTATCAAGCTTGTGACGCCCGCGTTCGCCAGGCGCAGACCACCACAGACTACGGACTGATAGTGCAGGAATACATCTCTGCCTTACAATGCGCCCACGCCATTACCTGCTACAAGAGGTACACAGCCAATCAGCGCGTAGCCTTTATAGAGGATTCCTTGTTCGTTGACAAACCCAGTGACTATCTGACAGAATACGGCTTCCAGGACAAAGACCGAATTATAGCTATCAACGGACTCCCCTATAAACAATGGATTGAACAGAACGAAAAATATACCGAAGCATCTACCGTCCCCCACAGACGGCTCCGTACAGCCTATGATGCGTTCCGTAGTTATGCAGACACCCTAAGAAACTATACACTGCTGAGAGGGGGCGATACTCTGACCGTCACCCTTCCCTTGAAACAAAGGGACTATTTTCCGGATAACGAAGAACAAACTATGGAGAGCAGGATATTACAAGACAGCATTGGTTACCTTACCATCAAAACCATGATGAACCCCGTCATGGAAGATTTCAAGGCGGTCTATCCCAAAGTCAAGGATTTACCATACCTCATTATAGACGTACGTAGAAACGGAGGAGGAAACAGCATGAATGGAGTAAACATCTGCAAGTACTTCATCCGCGAAACACAACCACACTGCGTCAGCAAGAACTACTTCATGCAGCCCGAAGCCGACGCCTATAAGGGTAAAATCTATCTGCTGACCGACACATATACGCTCTCTGCTGCCGAGAGCTTCACACTCGACATGAAGGAAAGCGGAAATGTCACCCTCATCGGCGAAGCTACCGGAGGGGATACCGGCAATGGCCCCCGTCCTTTCTGTACCAAACAGCGGACCTATTTCCGTATCCCTACCCGCCAGCCGGACGTCTCTTCTAAAGGTTTCCCCATGGAAGGTATAGGCATACCGCCCCATCATCAAGTATCCCAAACCGTAGCAGATTTCATGAAGGATGAAGATACAGTGCTGAATTATGCTGTCGGACTGATAACAGAGAAACAATAATACATTTCCTCAACGAAAAAGAGCCAAGTATCAAAGGTGTGTCACCTCACGATACTTGGCTCTTTTGTATTTGATATATTATCCTTTATTTGGTACTTGCCAACATCAAAGCCGCATTGCTGTCATTCAGTTCGTAAACGGTAGTTTGCGTATAGCTGTCGTAACCATTAGTTCTACTGTTCCAACGGGCATAGCTCAACTCAACTTCACTGTCAGTGTATTCAACATCCAGCTTGAAATAAGGCACCCAGGCTTCCTTTACGCTATCCCACTTGAAAGCTTCCTTGCTCGTCACACGGTTCTCACTGTCATAAGTGTAAGTGTAGCGGAGGTGACGGAAAAGGTGTCCGTCCTCATTGCGGAAGATAGTCTTGGCGGTCATCAGTTCTCCGGTCATCTCCTCGTTTTTCACATAATCGGCAGGAGTTGTCGCGCTTGCAGAAAAGTTCATTACACTTGCCATTACCACTGCCATCATTACCACTGCTTTTGAAAATATTGTTGCTTTCATAATCGTTATTTTTTATTGTTATTACTTCTTTCTCTGAGGAGGTTGTTGTTTCATAACCGCCTTCGCCTATATATAGTCAATCTGCGTGCCAAAGAATTAAATCACTGATTATCAAAGAATAACTATTTTATAGTAATGTCCATTTTCGGACAACTGTCCGCACAAAAACGAACAGCAAAACAAAAAATAAACGAAATATCATGAAAGTATTTCTACATTAGCAATAATATTATGTAACAGTAGTAAACTGTTTGATGATTGTCCCTACAAAAAGCTGATTTATACTTATCTTATCTCAATGGCGGCATCTGAAAACGTGGTGGGGCAATAGTCGCTCCGCCACTGCCCCCTCTATTATCAAAGACGGTGTTACGCAGAATCTCATACAAGATTCCACCTACATCCAGACTTAATTTAAACTTGTCGAAATTATAATAGGGAATCACAACGGGAACCGTCTCCCAACGACCGCGATAAGCATCGTAATAACGTTGTACTCCAACTTCCATACCAAAACGTTCGGACATATCCAGAGACATGGTGGCACCGTAGCGGTGGGTATCCATCCCGTAAGTATTTCCTATGGCATACGAACCGAAAACCTTAAAAGCTACACGGTCCGAAGCCTGATACCGCAAAGCTCCCGAAGTACTGAAAGCCTGCCCGGTGGAATGAATCATATTTATCTTCATGGCATCTACGCCAAGCTGGAGCGTCAGCCTTTGGTTAAAGGCATGCTGATATCCCAGGGAAGCATTGTTGAAACGTCCGATACCCGGTACGCTGGTCTGCCCACCGGAACCGAATAACATACCGTGAGGAAACTGTCTTAATACACCGCTTGTACTGTAATCTCCCCGAAATAGCAGGGAAGGATTGGTCTGATAAGGCAGACGAAGAGACTCTTTCAGTGAAAAATCGGGCAGGGAATAGGAGTGCTCCGGATGAAACATGGAAGAAGGGGCAGAGTTTTCAGAAGGAAGCTCAAAAGGAGAGAATAGAGATTCATTGAATTCCGGCTGTATCTGTATACTGTCACGAATGAAACGTACACTGTCTTCCTGCGCAAAAAGCAATTGCGGCACAAAAGCCAACAGCAGGCAGATTCCCAAACGGCCACCAAGACAAGAGATACTGACTTTCCGTTTTATACGCATATACCCTCCTTCTTTATATTCATATAATACTGCTATACAAAAATAACGAAAATAAACCAGAAGAACAGTACATGTACTGCTAAATTATTGCAATATAGAAGGATACATTATTAATTTTCTATCAGTATCAATCCTACTCCTTTCACTGTTTTAATGGTTACCGACTCGTCTTCCGAAAGAAATTTCCGAAGTCTCGTCACAAATACATCCAGGCTGCGGGAAGCAAAGTAATCATCTTCCGTATTCCAGAATTTATCCAAGATAGCTTCCCGGCGGATAACGTCTCCCCGCTTCTCACAAAGCATCTGCAACAAACCTGTCTCGCGCACAGTCAAAGTCTTGTTTACACCCGAAGCATGTTTCAAAGTGGCATGTGTGGCATCCAACACATATTCCTTGCCTATCTTGTAGCATTGACTCGTGTCTTTCGATTTTTCGCCTTTGGAAAGCTTCAATAAGGCGTGGACATGTGCATCCAGTTCTTCGGGAATGAACGGTTTCTTTATATAGTTATTGGCACCGATTTCATAACCTTTTACCACATCTTTAGGAGATATCAGGGCAGAGGAGAACAGAATCGGAGTTTCCCCATCTGTCTCGCGGATACGCTTCACCATCTCGTAACCGTTCATAACGGGCATTTCTATATCAGATACTATCACATCAGGATGTTGTTCTTTCCACTGTTTCAAGCCCTCCTCGCCATTGGCGGCAACAATCACTTCATAACCGCCTATCATATCTTCCAACCCGCCCTGAACTATATATCTCAAGCTTGCATCGTCTTCTACCAACAATAACTTTATCATAATGCGTTTATTATATATTGCAAAAATAAGGAAAAGAATGAATGCAACAGTCATATTGCTATAAAATAAACGAGGAAAACAACGCCTCTTAACCTAATATTAACGTAGCGATAACTTATGAAGCATGTGCCCCACTCTACCTTTGCAACATCAATACAAAAAATCCACACTATGAAAGCAGATATTTCAATAACAAAAAGCCGAAAAGGGACAGAGATAGTAGTTTCGGGCAAGAGGATTAATAAATACGGCATCATAGCTGCCATAGTATTTGCAGTACCAATGCTGATTCTGTTTCAGTCGATACATGGAGAAACAACCAGCCATCTATCGCTGGTCAGATTCTTCATGTGTATATTGGCAGCTGTCCTGGTAAATCTATTCCTACATAAACTGTTGTTCAGATTGTTTTCGCCGATACGCATGTGGCAATATCGCACCACATGCCTGCTGCCCTTCCTGCTACTGGGTATATTGCCCCTTATATATGGTATGACAAGTGGCAATTATGATGTCACACGATTTGGAATATTACTGGCTGTCATGAGTTTCGATGACCTTTACATCCTCTGGCAATTACGCTCATTCGGTGGAGGCTCCTATATTACTGACAAATCAGAAGGATTGAATTTCCACGTGTGGTAAATTTATACAGTCTCAATAGGAAAGTAGAGTGTAAATTCACTGAAGCACCCCTCTTCACTTTCCACTTCTACCCTGCCGCCATGTGCCAGCATCACCTGCTGTACATAATTCAGGCCCAGACCAAAACCTGCAGCACCGCCCCTTCCACTTCGCCCGACTGCTGCAGAACGTTCAAAACGGTTGAAGATAAGAGACTGGTCTTTTAAGGGAATACCCAATCCGTTGTCACACACCTTTATCTTGCAGAAGCCTTTCTCCGATTCGCAAATAATATCTATCTTTACCTCTTCATGGGAATATTTAATGGCATTGTCCAGCAGATTGCCCAACACTTCACGCAAACAGAAGGCATCGGCATACACCATTTCACAACGATGATAAACGGTCGTAAATTCTACCCTTTTGCTGGTTTTCAGAGAAATTTTGGCAATCATATCATCAAGTAAAGGCCGCAAAGGCACCTCTTCCTGATGGAGTTCCAAATGTCCCTCATCCAGCTTGGTAAGTACCAGTACACGATTGGAAAGGGTAAGCAGATGCTCACACTCTTCCATCATCGCCTGCCGGTATTTCTCTTCTTTTCCGGGCTTACCGGACAATTTGCCGCTATTCAGAATATGAGCTCCCATCAGGATGGAACTCAGAGGAGACTTCATGTCGTGTATCATAGCATAAGTAAAATCCTTCTGGAATTGCTCCAAATGCCGCTGTGTACGCAAAACTTTCACCTGGCCGAGAATACAGTCCAACACCACCAAAAACATCACCCAAAGAGGCAGAAACAGATACCATACGGAACTTATGACGTAGCGATACGGATTCTTCACCACACCTTGTATACAAAGGATGCTGTCCTCCTTCAACGGTATAAACCGGGAAGAAATATCCTGATATTTTGCCGAGGCATATCCTGCTTCCACCACTGTACTATCGGAGGGAGCGTAGTACTGGCGGATACCACTCTTATAGGTCATTCCCAAGGCTTCCAACCTGGAAGCAAAAGCAGAATCGAGGTACTGCACGGAGAGAGGAAATTCCATTCCGCTTTCATTGATGCTGCGCTGCATAATCAAAGCAGAGCGTAGTCGATAATTCAAATCGACCGGATTGTACATATGTACCACTCCAAAGCGGTTCACCTTATACTTCGACTGCTCTTTCTCCAGAAATTCCCTTTGCTCCTTTGCAAAAGGCGATTCAACACTCTCTTCCCATTCATCCTTTCCATCCCTATCAGTCTGTTCGTAGAGCAAAGAAAGGCGGCGTTTCAAGACCTCGTCATAAAAAGCCGCTTCAAAACAATCATTTACCTGATAGGCAGTTTCTTTGAAAGAAGCACGGTACAAATAGACAAACCAGACTACCATCAGCAGACAGCCGGCAATCAACCCGACAATCGAAAAGACTTTAAAAGAATATTGCTTGCGCACCTGCCGCTGCCGTTCGCTTTGCTTAGCTCCCGTAAGCGTATGTTCTGTCATGTCCAGCAAATGTTGCCCCGAGGCTTCTATATCTGCCCACCGGCTCTCCGATATCTGACTACGTACCTCACCTATCGGCAACCTCATCTTCTCTGCCAGCACATAAAAAGCAGACCGCTGCTTCTCAATATCATTACCTTGTTTAAGTATGGAATCCATTTGCCTGGCCCAACTGTACACCAGAAAAACAACCAAGAGAAGCGTAGGAAGGAACAAAAAGACTATATCCTTGACAAGCGGTATAAAAGGAGAAAACATGACAGCTTCAATGGCCTCTCCTTTCTTCTCATTCAACCAGGCTTTTTCCGAAAGAACAGACTTGAACCGTACATATACCGAACGCTTGCTTCTGTCCGTCGCAGGACGGATATTTACAGTCCGGTCTATATTTTTCCATTTCAGTTTCTTCTCTACCAACCTCGCCATCACATCTAATGGAATGGCGACATGATATACATCTTCGAGAAAGGAAGCTGCCTGCTGATAGTTTAAAAACATCTCATCTTCGAAAGACCTGATACTGTCTTTGGATAGATACGAGTAAAAAGGGATAGTCATGTCAGGAAACGGTAAATTATTAATCTCGTTGTCCACCGTTTCGATAAAAGCCAGACGGAAACATTCGTTCAGTGCGCGTTCCGCCTCTTTCTTGGTATTGTCGTAAGCATACATCATACCACCAATCTGCACCACAATTACCAGTAGCAGCCCTACAATAGAAAGGATATAGAGTGAACGAAGTTTCATCTTACCTATTATTTTGAGGACAAAGATAGCATTTTATCATAGAAAAAGAACTGATACAAAAAAGATAGCCTTGGACTTTTATTTATCCAAAGCTATCCATACAAGTACAATCCCTGCGATAGAGACGTCTACAGAATTATTTGCGAAGAGTCAACTTATCAATCCCAAAAAAACCGGTATCATGTCCCGGAGCCAGTGCAATCGACTCAATCTGCAACTCATTCTTTCCTTTTTTCAAATTGACCCGCCCAAGATTCACCAAAAGCAGAGACACTTCTCCATTGGTCAGACTGACTTCCGGAGTAATCACCTTATCATTTACACGAAGGGCAAATGTACCATAATCAGGCGCCACAGTGAACTGTATTTTCGCATAATAAGTTCCTTCCACTTCACTGTCAAAAACTAATGACAGCTTATCTCCCGGTTTAAACTCTTTCCAGTAGAGCTGCATACCCTCACTCCACAAGGGGTGGAAGTTGGTCTGCAATTCAACGGAGCCCGTATGCCCCGGACAAGGCTGCATGGCTTCGCCTTCCACAACCAGACTCATCCCTGAACCGAAAATATCTGACGGTTGGTTGGCAACCCGTTCGCGTACATCGCTCACAAAGGGTTTCGGCTGTATTTCGCCTCCGGGAAGCATATACCAGAAGGTTATCGGAGCATAATTAAGGTGTATATTCGACCAATCGAATAACTCCATGTCAAAGCGCAGGCTCCGGGTAAACGGAATCGCATCCAAACTACGAACACGGGTATTCTGCGCCAAACCTATGTGAGCATAACAACCATCTCCTATGGGTTGGGCAACAAAAGGATGGTTTATCCACGGTTCATAGCGCCCCCAGGCATAGCCATAATAATCTTCTGTACCCGTTCCAAAGTGTGACGGAAAGGTTTCACCGTCCACATACACCTTTTCATCTCCTTCTCCCCACCAACCCAAGTTGGGGTTATAGACAGTAACCGCATCTCCCACATACACGCCCCTACCTTTAAGATCGGCAAACGTAAGGTCCTGGGCAAACTCATCGCCCCGGGCATGGATATGCGTAAACTGCTGCCATGTGGTACCAAAGTGCATGGAGCGCTCATCCCACTGCCACTTTCCACTAACTGCAGCAGCCTTGGATATCTCCACCGGCTGTTCCCCATAATTGGTCAAGGTAATCGTACAGTTCCGCTCGAAAGGCATCACCCACCATGCACTCATCACATCATCCTGCACGGCCCGCGTATACCACGTACCAGTTGCAACGGGATAATAGCCTACCCCAAAAAACTCACCGACCGGAGCCCAGACAGTTGGTTCCCCATCAAAGGCAATGGACAAGACCGTAGAGCGAAGTGCTTGGCGACGGTCATCGGCATCAATCCGCATCGAAAGACGACGAATGGCACGAGAGCCGTCAATCGTAAAACTACGGCTTTCACCCGGAGCCAGAGAAGCCGCCAGATTGAGCGTACTTTCTCTTCCCGCAAGCGGAGTATCAATACCAGGTGTTCCTTCCAACAGCTTCTTATTGACAGCAGCTATCAGCCGGGCATTCTTCTTCAACTCTTTGGCCGAGAAAGAAATCACCTTGACCGGAGAAGTATAAGTGCGGTAATTGATAGCATAGTATACAATGGTCTTACTCTCAATTTTCCCCTCCGGAGTAATCTTCAAGTCCGGCGATTCGATAGTCACCTTGCACCGCTTGGCATAAGGTATGGGCAAATATAAATTATGCCCTCTTTCTTCCATCGGAGCCTCATCGGGTACTGAAGTTGAAAGAGGTTCTCCACAAAGGACTTGTCCGCTCAATATATCACGTACATTGCCTTCAATTACCGGTTTTTCCTCATTGTCTATGTAGATACGCAGAGTCCCTTGTCCCCGATTTATGCCGGAGAAAGTCATCCAGAAACGAACTATGGCACCGGGGCCTTCGGCATCCATCATCACATATTCCGTCCTCCCTCCGTTCTCTTCCTGGCGGATAAACTGTCCTTGGTCGAAATTACCAAACCAGGCACGCTTATCCGTCATGTTATGCGAACTACGGTCGTAGCTGCTGAACTGCTTACACGTATAGGCATTTTCGGGCCAACGCGCCAGCACGGAACGGTCTGTCATCTCATGCAACAATGTCTTAAGAGAGATAACCGGGTCGGCCATAGCCAAACCGCTATAGAGAAATATCAACTGAATTACAAAAACTAGTTTTTTCATCATAACCGATTATTTTAGTAAATCTCCATCTCATTGATGCGTAACACCTTTCCTCCTGCATGCTGCATAGGACGGGTTATCATCAAGCGTACATAGCGTACCTGCGCCGGAGTGTCAATCATACGTGATACGACATTCTGCCGGTTTCCATCTATATTGTCAAGTGTCTTCCATTCTTCAGTCTGGCTGTTTCTGCCTTGCAGGAAGCAAGCGGAAGTAATGTACCCTTTGTCCTCACGGCCTGCATTCACCAGTTTCCAACCGCTCACAGTTTTCGCCTCACCCAAATCAAAATCCACATAATTCAACGCACTTCCCACTTCACACCATTTGGTATCGACATCCCCGTCAACGATACGTTCGGGCTTCTCATTATCATTAAAATAGCCGGAATAGGCGATAATCTTCGCACCCTTCAACAGGTTTTCTTTTTCCACCTCCACACTGTTCAACTCCATCTCATTGTCACGGATGGCTGTATGGAACAAGCTAGTGGCAACCTGGACGGGTTTCAGAGTTTCCTCCACCAATGTGGCAGCAAAAAGAACAACCTTTTCACTCTTCGGAAGTATAAGGCTGGCAGCACCTGCCGGAATATCGACACCGAACTTGAACATATAGGTAAACTCATAGGCCTCATCGGCTGTAGGAGAGTGGCGGTGAGTTCCCACATAAGCCACTTCGGCATCCTTCAGATAACCTTTGGTATGTCCCGAATGTCCCCACTGTCCGACAAATCCGGTATAGGAAGGTACAATGACCTCACTCTTGTTCCCTCCGCACCGGAAAGTGGCGGCATAGTCCCCGTCCGTAGCGGCAGCCAGAAAATACAGTTTATTATACTTTTTACCTTCCGGTAGAACAATAGTATCACCATTGCACGTCATTCCGTTGGCGGCATCTTTCTCGCCGAGCTGGAAAGGAATTCCGTTTACAGTCAAGGATTCGGGCAACAGTTCTGCCGCAAACGAATAACCCGACTCAAAATCAGCTTCACCGCGGAACTCGTTGAATGAGGAACATTTATAGTTATAGGACAACGGTAAAGAGGCATACTGCAATTGATAAGCGTCCTCGCCCGATGACTTCAAACGTACCTTGAATGTCTTTATAGAATAAGGCTTTATACTTATAGACAGCCCGTTTCCACTAAATTCGGCCGAACCGATACTCTTTTCAGTGCCATCCGCTTCGCAGACACTGGCAATCTCGCCTGCAAAAGAAAGTACCGTATCCTGCACCTTCTCACCGCCCATCTCATAGACACGCACTACATACTCATCCGAGTTCTCGGCTTTCTTCAATGCCTTGATAATGACATTGCGGTTATTGGAAGAGACGAAAGAGAACTCCTTACCCAATGTACCCCTATGTTTATCGGTACGGAAAGCTTTCAGCTTCTGGTTCAATATCTCCGCCTTCTCCATGGTGACAGCCTTGTCAAGTCCGCCGGCATGACCCACCAGACTGTATGTAAAGCAATGATGCCCGAAGTCCTGGCGGTTCTGGTAAGCATAATCCTTGTCTGTTTCGGGGGTATGCAGCAGGGTCAGGCGGAGGGTGTTGTCGTCCGGCTTGTCCCAGCCGTATTTGCTGTCATTCAGGACAGACACGCCATAGTTTCCACTACGGTCAGTCAAATCGGCCCAATACTGTGCATAGACTTCGTAGGCAGTCTCCGTATTGTTGCCCCGCCTCACACTTCCAAGTCCCAAATCGTAGGTGGCTTCCGTATTTGCCATGTTCAAAGGAAATTCGGCCTTCAACAAAGCATTGGACAACTGCCAGTCCACCTCATTGTAAAAGTCTATGCGGTCGGCACGGCTACCCTCATACAAACGGATGTACTGCTTGAAGAGTGACTCTCCATAACGTTTCTCGATGCAGAGTGACTTGCGCAGCTCACCATCCTCCACCAGTGTCATCTTCACATCCTCTGTGATGGAAACCGGTTCCCGGTCTATGGTCTCCTTCAAGATTTCCCAAGCAGGCCACATGTAGGACTTGTTCTGCGTGAAAAGCGCCAAACGAATAGATTTACCGGGTTCCACCAGCTCTTTGCCATTCTTCTTGTCAAACAGTGAAATGATGTCTCCCTTCTTATCCAACGTTATCTTGTAAACAGAATTCTCTAATGTATTGGCATTCACAGATACCCGGGCGTCAGCCGACAGACCGGATGTGCGGACATCATATACCGCATAACCGGTAGCAGGCAAAACAGCTTCCATCAAGAGTCTGGCTTTACCATCGACATAGGACAGTAGTTGGGCGGCCACTTTCCGGCCATTCATATCATATACGGTAATCCCTTTCGGTTTCTTTGGCAAGGCAAGTTCCACCTCTGCCATATCGGCAACCTGGAATCCAAGCGCATTGTAAAGCACCACCGGTATCCCTTTCACCCTGGTATCCATCTTTCTTGCCACAGCGTCAATGGAGGAAGTAAGAATACCGGAGAACTGCTTGAGGGAAATCAACTCGTCATTCCATGAGAATTCATAAGCCCGCGGTATACTTGTTCCCGTAAGGTCATCATGGAACTGATGGAAAATGAAACGCTGCCAGTTCTCAGTCAATGCAGCTCCGGGATAGGAAGCTTGGTTCAGCCATTCGGCTACAACGGAGGAGCGTTCCGCTGCATCCCCCAAAAGATCATTCTGACGGTTGTACAGCTTCATGGCAGCCTGGGAAGTATAACATCCGGTACCGTGAACATCCATCAACAGTTCACCGTTGAACTTGGGCAGTTCCGGATGGCTTGCGTAAGGCTGGAAGTCTTTATATATCCGGTCACTCGTGGCACTGACAATCTGCAGCGGACCATTGCCTTGCAGGCCTTTCTCTATGGCACGTACAGACTCCAATGTAGGTGAACCACCTATGTCTCCCGTACCGTAATAGCGGTAGACCATGTGAAGCGGAGAGTGGGTAGTCAATTCCAACAAATTCTTGTTTTCCGACAAGTCTTCGTCCTCAAAACGCTGGTTATAATCATATCCATGAGCCATCATGATGGTAGAGCCGTCTATACCTTGCCATAGGCCGATAGTGAAAGGATATTTGTCGTTGCCGTAGAACGGCTTGTTGCGCCACTGCAACTTCTGAGAAGAGAAACCAATCAGTCCGCAATGGGACGTAATGGCAGGAAGTGTCCAGCCAAAACCGAAACAATCCGGCAAAAAGATGTCAGTGCTTTCCACACCAAATTCCTTCCGATAATAATTCTGACCAAGCATGATGTTACGAATCGCAGACTCTATGGAAGGAACCAGTGTATCAGTGGCATCCCAGCTGGCTCCGCTGATATGCCAACGGCCGCTCTCTATGAATTTCTTCATCTCTTCGTATTGCGCCGGATAATATTCCTTCATCCAGGCATACTTGACCGCACCTTCAAAATTAAAGATGTATTCCGGATACTGCTTCAGCAGAAACAAATTCTGACTGATCGTGTTCCATACATAATCCTTTATTGTGGTCTAGATATCCCAGTTCCACTGTGTGTCCAAATGTGCATCAGACACCATGTAGGCTTTCGGTCTTTGCGCCTGAGCACCATTCTGAGCATAGGTACCGCCACCCATTAGCAAGGCGGATACCAATACAGCAATCTGTCTTTTCATTTTCTGTTTATTTATTGTTTATTGTGTTTAAAGGTTTTATTTATTGCAGTTCGCTGATCTCGGCGAAAAGCTCAATCATACAGGCATTCTCCAGTAGACTCTTGAACTGCTCTTTTCTGTTTCCCGACCAATCATTACTAAACAAGCCATTCTCATCACGCGCATAGTTCCAAGCATAATCCGCATTCGCAATCATGGTCTTTATGTACGCCTCATTCCTATCAACCAGATATAGCGCCTTCAAACCTCTGAACAAGATTACATTAAACCAAGGAGTTGCCGGAAAGAATTTCATCTCTCCTGTTGCGATAGGCTGTACCTTCAGAAAGAAACGGCAGGCACCCTCGGCTGTCTGCTGCGCTTCCTTCAGGTAACGCTTCTCTCCAGTTACCTGATAGAGAAGTACACCGGCCTGAATCATCTGCCCGCTGTTATAAGTATATTTGGCCGGATCCACTTTTCCCTGCAAATTCTTGTTGTCCCAATATACAAAGTCAGAAGGGTCACAAAGATTGTCACGGGTCCATTGATAGGTCTTCTTAGCTTGCTCAAGGTATTTTGCATCCTTAGTCAACTTAAACAGCCTCATACAGAGAACAGTAGCCGGAGCATTCGAACAAGTGTTTTTTGATTCTTTCTTCTGTTCGCACCAATAGATTCCTCCCCCCAACTCTTCGGACCATCCGGAATAAATATAGTCATGCAGCTGGATGGCTTTTTCCAGATACTCCTTGTCACCAGTCTGTTCATAGTAATCACAGAAATCAATGGCCACCCAGTCATTGTCATCGTAATAACGATCATTATGACCTGCAAAAGCCGGATACGACTGGTAACAATGGGGAATCCGGGTAGAGTCCCAATAAAGGTCCAGTCCCGGCTTTATCTGCCGGTCCATCAGTTTTCTGTACTTCTTTTGCCCGGAAACCTTATACAAAGAGACACAACCGGATACCAAGGCTGAATAAGGCCACAAGAAAGAGACCTCCTGCTGGTTAACAACAGCGCCGGTATTGGCCGTATATGTAATTCTCTGCTCCGGGTTTCTTGGATAAGTTTCCGTCAGCAGGCCATACTTCTCCACTTTATAGAGAGTAAGTATCTGCTGAAGCAAAGAATCGGCTCGTTGCAGATAGATTTGTTTGCTTGTCTGTGCAGACAAGCAAACCGGTAACGAGAGAGCTATTAATAAAAATAAATTCCTAAGCTTCATATCCAATTCAAGTCAAGTGATTATTATTCCAGCTTCATATCGGCACACATCAGGAAAGCATTGTATGGCCCCCACATGGACATGATGAACCAAAGCTGGTCATCATTGTCTTTCAACGGATGTATGTAAGCGCAATACAAAGCTGGATATCTGTCCGCTTCCGCCAATACTTTCGGCTCGCTCCACTGGACGAGATCCTTCGATGTACAATAAAGAATGGCATGCCTTTTGGTCAAAGGAGTCTCGTCATGATTCGGATCATAATTATAAGTCAGAATCCAACGCTCAAACTTCTTGTGCCATATCAGCGACGCTTCTCCTACGGGACCTCTCAATACCGGAGTAGCGGCAGCCTCATTTCCACGTATCCACTCTTTACTTTCACCGTTCCAGTATTCATAGGCCTTCATATCCAGAAGATCTTTCTCAAGGAAACGCGCCAGATACGCAGCATCACCACGTCCGGCCTGTGTGCCGAGCATATAAATCCATCCGTCACATTTGGCATAAGCCACTTGCGAAAAATGACTGTCGGGAGAAAAAGTCACCTCTTCACGCCGCTCCCATGTCCGACCGTCATCATTGGAAGTATAGACAGAAGAAAAATTGGTAAGCCAGCGTCCATGAGGCGCTCCCCAATCATAGATGTTCATAATATGGACACAATCCGTTTTACCGGCCCGAATAGCACTCGTAGGGATGGAAGTCTGGTATACCTCCGGATTCGTCTTACCGCCCGCACATACCTCAAGCGCCTTACCATCGGCATCAAGCAGCATTGAATCTATTTTAAGACCGTCTGTAAGCTCTGTATCCGATGAAAAAGCCAGTACGTTGGAACGCCAGTTGGAACCATTGCCACCATTTTTATTCACGACAAAACCTTCTCCACTGGTATCTCCGAAAAACATGCCCACACGGTTTCCATCCATATGCCACATTAACCCCAAATCCGTTCCATATACATCAAAGTCAGGTCCGGTATTATTGGGATTCAGCAATGTATCTCCCGGCAAAGGATCACCCGTGACACGGGATATCATGCGTACATTATCAATACACAGCGTTTTTTCACTATCAGCATCCTTACAAGCCATATTGCCCGTCAAACTACAGGTAACAAGCCCGAACAGTAAAATTTGTTTAGTTCTCATTCTTATCAATTCCATATACAAGTACACATTCCCACATCTATTCCTTCATTCTTTCCAGGATAATCAGTCCCAGTTCAAACTGGTCCCCACCGTTATTATTTCTCACATGGAAAGTGACCGAATTGGTTTGTTCCGTCAAATTGATGTCTCCTACATGTACTCTGTCTTTAGACACTTCTTTGTCCTTCTTAGTAGAGATCCATCCGGACAGTTGCTTCTGGCGTTGCCAAACCTGGAAGTCGGCACCATTCGGTTTCTCAAAATAGTTTATCAGCACTTTATATTTTCCTTCGGGCACATCGTTCAGCATGATGCGCACTACTCCTCCATGCTGGGTGGTCATACGGATTCCACGCTCATTTGTTACCTGGACACCTCCACCAAGACTCAGCTGCATCAATTGAGGGAAATAAATATGTTCTGTCGGCTGATATACAGTGCGTAATTCAGCAGTAGGCTCTTCTCTGCCTTGCAATGGCTGGGCTGCATAGAAGAATCCAACAGATGTATAATCTACCGGGAAATTATTTTTTACTTCACCATGTTCCATTCCATGATAGATTTCCTTCTCATAGGACATTTTGTCGGCCAAGAAGAAACGGTATCCACCGGTTCTGGCCATCGGAAGTGAATAATCCAGACAACCATGGAGAGGGAGGCTGTTTCCTCTGTCCCAACGATCCAATAAAGCATACCAGCCACCGTTGTAATAGTCTTCGGAACCGGTGCCGTGCAGACGCATTTTATTATCTACGTAAGTGCTGTCGTCCCCTTCGAAGAACAAGGTCATTCCCGGACGCAGGCCTTGTGCCTGATGGATGGTTCCTACATAATGTCCTTTTCCTTTTTGTGCAGCAAACTTATGGAAAATGCCGAGAGGAGTTTTCTCTCTACGCCATACAGAATAGAACTTACCCTCTTCCTTCACATTACGCTTATTACTGTTATAGTACACTTTAACGTTTACAGAAATAGGAGATTGCTGAATACCTTCTCTCTTTTTATAAATCATCTTCATAGAAGCTGACTTGTCAAAAGGCATTGGCAGATAGCAGTAGTTGGAAGTACCTTGCTTACCCATTAAGATACTCCGCATTGCTCCTTTTCCATAGGCATATCCAAAAAAATCAGCAACGGGGGCATAAATAGCCTCCACCTTCTCATTATCCCATTTAGCTGAAAGAATCACATCTTTGTATAAACCTTCGAAAGATGTTCCGCCATCAATCGACATACCTACAATACGTCCCGGTTCTGCCATCTCAAAGAAAGAAACTTCTTCTCCCGGACTCAGTGTAAATACCTTTTCTTCCGTCTGTACACCAGCTGATTTTCCAAAGGTATAATTCGTTACAGCAGGAGACAAGTCAGCCCATATTCTATTCACCTCAGCCAACAAATCCTTATCCTGCTGTGAGAATTCACCGGTATAGGTTTCCACCTTCTTTTCCGGCAAGTTACGGTATTGTATCTGAATGAATTCCAATTTAGGTCCATCGAAAACAATTTTGCAGGACTTTTTGTACGTAATGGGCAGATAACAATAAAAACCACCGATTTCATTACCACAAACGGGCTTTGTAAACGGATAAACCTTACCGGAAAACAAATCCGAGAACTTTATTTTCAGACCGGGCTCTTTCTGTCCATCAAAATAGAAATAGAGCATATTGTCCGTCGGTGTAGGAGTCCAGATTCGGTTGATGACTCCGGGGCCTTCCATCTCAGCAATCACCAACTTATCACCTTCCTTACGAAGGAAAGAATAAGTACCCGCAAAACCATCATCATTGCCTCCGGTACGGTCGTAACTCGAGAACTGCTCCACATAAGAGCCAGTGCGATACTCCGGCAATTTATCCACTCTTTTCAATAACTCCAGCTCATCCGTCCATCTGTATGGGTTCTGAGCCACGGCATACGAGCCTGCCAATAGAATGGCAGACAAGAAAACAGAAACTTCTTTCAAATTAATTTTCATAAACTATTTTACTATATGTTTTTTAAAAAGGCAAGGAGAGAATGCCTGTTTAAACGGTATCTCTCCTCACTGACAGTATTATTTCAATAGAAAGGATTATGGTCTATAAAACCACATCAATTCTCCTCTTCTGAAAGTACCATGGTATTTACGCCAAAGAATTTGGCCCATTGTACATTGTTCGGGCCCGGTTTCATCTCGATATAAACAACACCTTCGTCATTAGGCTCAATACCCTTAATCTCTACCGTTCTATCGAAATTATCGTCATTAACCAAATAAGCAACGCCATCGTTCTTTCCGATTACATGGAACTCGGTTTCAGTTCCACGGTCATTGATGTGACCATAGAAACTGAACGTATATTTTGTTCCTTGAGAGAGACCTGTCACCTTAAATCCACTGAGCGGAATAGCAATACCGTCGCTGAAAAACATATCCTCAGAAGCTGTTTTTGGAAGACCCAAATTATTATTCAAACCGCGAGCCAATTCTCCGGAAAACGGTTTGTCCACCTCGATGCCGAAAGTAGTAGGACGACCTCTATGGTCGAGCATATTTACCAATCCGGGGTCTCTGGGATTCCTATAGTTGTTAAACGGAGCCGGAGAATCAATGACACCAAAGTCAATGTAACACGTCTTAGGAGTCTTGGTAACAGTCAAGTCACTAAAGTAGCACAACTTGCCATCGGCTGTCTCTACCTTGATAACCGTTTTTCCAACGGCAATAGGCGTAATGACGGCTGCGTTGTTTTCTACACCTTCAATGGTCGCTACATCGGAATCGAGCACGCTCCATTTCAACAGATAGGAATCACCCGCCAAAGTGTCAACGGAAGCGGTGACAGTGACATTCTCGTCAATCTCCACATAAACTGCCGATTGATCGATACGGACAAACTTACGATTGGACAAGTCCACCTCATTATCATCCGAGCAAGACATCAATGTGGTAAACGCTAACGCCATCGTACAAAAAATGAATTTTATTGATTTCATACTTGTTCTCTAATTATTTATTAATATCCGGGAGCTTGTCTCAAATTGGGGTTGATGTCCATCTGAGCCTGCGGAACGGGCCATAAATACATTCTTTTGTTGAAGGTACGGCTCTTGTAGTAAGTTCTCTTATAAAAAGCCTTCGGATTGTTCACATCATCGCTCTTCTCAGAACCGTCATGATTCATACCATAAAGCTTGCCGCCCAGGTATTTGTCGGCAATCTTCCAACGACGGAGGTCATGGAAACGGATACCTTCACAATTGAACTCTACCCGACGTTCTTGCTGAATGGCGGCACGCATTTCTTCCTTACTCAGCCCTTCCTTCAAAGCGGGAATTCCGGCACGTTCACGAATCAAGTTCACATACTTATATACATCGGGAGTGGGAGCTGGCGAAGACTCGTTCAATGCTTCCGCATAGCCCAAATACGCTTCAGCCATTCTGTATAAGATACCCGGCTGATATACATACTTTCCATCTCTGGGAAGTACATCCAAAGAGATTCGCTTACGGACATTATAACCGTTCTGCGGAGAGTCGAAAGTCATATCCGTATCACGGCCTCCTTGAAGGAAGTTCACACGACGGTTATCAACTCCCAGCCATGCGCCATTATAGATGACGGAAACATAGAAGCGAGGCTCCCGGTTGCAATACATGTTGTAGGTACCTTCTTCTGTTACCGGGCTTACACCGGTTTCTTTATTGGCAAGGTTCGAAGGTCCACCGCCCGGCCACTTCGTGGTTCTATACTCTGTATTGGTAGAGAATCCGTTTTCCACATACCCCGATTCCGGGTTGATAATGGGCGAACCATCCTCGTTATATCCCAATATAGGCATTTCACCGTTCTTCATATAAAAAGCGTCCACCAGTTCCTGAGTAACACCCATAGCGGCATTTCCACCGATACCTTTCGGCAGATGATGAGCCTGCCAGTTGTTCAGGTCCACATTTTCGGGGCGTCCGAAAAGAATCTCCTTGTTGCCTTCTGAGAAGCGTTTCAACGACATGTTGTAGTAAGACATGAAGGGGTCGATACTTCCATCCACATTATACTCATAGTACAGCTTATGTCCGGCCGCTTCGGCTGCCTTTATCAAGTCGAGATGAGCTTTGGCAGCCTTTTCCCATCTTTCCGGCTTGGCTTCGGCATCAAAGAGGAATTCTCCTTCCGAATTCTTCCAGTCCTTGAGATCCGGATTGCCGTTGAACAATGGACTTGCGGCAAATAACAGTGTTTTGGCACGTATTGCCAAAGCCATGATAGAGGTAGCCCTGCCCCAATCGGTATTATTGGGATAGACAGCGGGCAAATGCTCTGACACTTCCAGCAGCTCTTTGTCAATCCAATCTACCACTTCGGCATAGGGTCTTTGGGGAGTCATCATCTCCGATTCGGGCGCATCGACGGAAACAAGCACACCGGGAGTAAACGGTATGGCACCATACAACTCAATCATCAAAGAGTAATAGTAGGCTATCAGGAAACGGACTTCGTACTTCATCTGGTTGACATAAGATTCCTTCAGGTCTTTTTCCGGAAGTACTTTTGCCTCTTGCAAGAAGATAAGGCCGGAACGTATGCGCTTGTGTAATTCTACCCAATAATAGGGGTCCCATGTTGAGATAGGACTCCAGTTTCCGGTGGTGTAGGCATACACATTGCTCCATCCATACGGCGACCAATCTTGGGGAATAGTGATATCATCGCCCATAATGTTATAACCTTGTGCCTTGAAATACCCCCACATGGGGCTGGGAATGGATGAATAAACACCTGCCAACCAGTCCTCAGTCCTTATCTTGTCCGTGAAAATCATCTCCATGGTAAGCTGGTCGTCGGGAGCCTTGTCCAAGAAATCGTTGCAACTCGTTGTCAATGCCAGGGTGCACGACAATAAGACAGCTTTTGCTATAGATTTATATTTTTTCATTTTCTTCGTATCTTAATTAATTGTTGAAATTGATGCTAAAACCCACTGATACAGATTTCATCTGTGGGTATCTCAATCCATCGGTAGTTTCCAGTTCGGGGTCCCAAAGCTTGAAGTTGGAGAACGTCAGCAGATTGGTTCCTCTTGCAAACAAACGGCAGCCGCGGATGCCAATTTTGGTAGTCCAACGTTGCGGAAGAGTATATCCAAGTTCCAGATTCTTCAAGCGCAGGAAACTCATGTCACGCAACCACCATGTGGAAGCTTGTTCATTGTTTGCCACAGCCTTGTCTCCCATACGGGGCCAGAATACATCTTGCCTCGGATTTTCAGGTGTCCAACGGTCGTCAATGTTCGAATAGATGTTACCAGCACCTAAGGAAGAACCCGGCAACCAGGTCTCTCCGCCCAAGAGCTGGTAGGTTTTACCTGTTCCTTGGAAGAATACTCCCAAATCGAACGACTTATAGCTTACTGTAGCTCCAAAACCATAGACAATCTCGGGAATACGTGTACCACCAATGGCTGTTTTATCTACTGCGGTCACTTCACCATCCCCGTTCAAATCTTTGTATTTAATGTCACCGGGACGTAGGTTACTCATATCACTGAACTTCTGTGCCGGAATTCCTTCCTTAAGCATACCGTTTTCATCGAAATCATCTTCCGTAAAGAGCCTTTCGGCTATCAAGCCAAACAATTGCCCTATAGGCTTACCGGTTTGCGAACGGTATGTACCCAAGATGGCGGCAGGTTCGTCTATTTCCACAACCTTATTGTGTGCGTAGGTATAGTTTGCCATAGCGGAAATGGCCCAATCGCTATTGAACTTATGGTTGACATTCAAAGACACATCAAATCCCTGATTCTCGACCTTGCCATAATTGGCCCAAACGGGGCGGTTGAATCCGGTAGAACCAGGTACATTGGTACGCTTCATAAAGATATCTTCACGCTTCTCCTTAAACACATCCACAACAATATTCACGCTATTGTTCCATAACCCCAAATCTAGTCCAGCATTCATCTTAGTCACAGTCTCCCAGGTCAGGTCAGATACACCAATCTCACCTTCCGAACGTCCCAAGCGATATATCTCTGCATCCGTACCCCAGCGATAAGAACCCGTATCAACGATAGTGGAAATATATGCAAAACGTCTGTAATCTGCGCGTCCCCTGATTCCCAACTCACTGTTTCCTGCCTTACCCCAAGTAGCCCTCAACTTTAAATTGGAGATGATACCTGAAAGCGGCTCCATAAACTTTTCCTGAGACACAATCCATCCTATCGCCGCTGCCGGGAAAAAGCCGAAGCGTTTGCCCTTGGCAAAGTTCTCGGAACCGTTATAACCGAAATTCAGCTCGGCGATATAACGGCTGTCATAAGTGTACGAGAGTCTTCCAGCTATACCTTGTGTACGATAAGGAAGCGCTTCTCCGTTGTTGTAGTCCTTTTGATTGTACAAAAACATCCCCCCCACATCATGTACGTCACCGAAAACATGATTGTACGAAAGCATTCCTTCCAGATAGATGGACTGGTCGCCCCATTCAGCTCCTTTTGCATAGCCCAGGAACTCTTGTCCGGTGGTCTGCACATCAGTGATGATGTTGCCCTCTGCATCGCGTGCGGTGGCGGGATTGTAGTAATAGGGGTTCTTGGAACGTGTTACGGAAGTTGCCGAGAACTTGTCGAAAGAGAAGGTTCCTTTGAACTTCAATCCCGGTGTAACGAACTTCAAATCTTGTTCCAACGATACTAAGGATTCAATCTTATTATGATTTAGTTTTTCGTATCCACGCTGCGTGGCCCACGCCCAAGGGTTCTCCTTGTACATCACACGTGGAATGCGCCCATCGGCATAGATAGCCGGATGCACGTAGGGAGGTACACGCATGGCTTGATAGAAAATGCCCTGGTTGGTTTCCGTGTCTCCCGGAGGAGCGTTACGAGTTTGCAGGAATACGCCCACATTGGCGCGGAACAAAGTGGTGGGAGTCACATTCACATCTACATTGGAACGCACCGTATATCGGCTCACCTTCAGGGAAGAGTCCCACTCCTGGTTTTTGTCGCGTTCAATGATACCGTTCTCATTGTAATATCCTGCCACCAACGCATAACGAAGAATGTCCGTACCACCGTTGACACTAACGTTCGCCTTTGTGTTGTCTGCATGGTCTTTGGAGATAACATCCCACCAATTCACATCGGGATAGAGTTCCGGGTCGGTCTGGTTCTTGTAGTTCAGCAGGGTGGCTTCGCTTACAAACGGGTTTCTACCCTGCTCGGCATACATTTCGTTAATCAGTTCCAGATACTTCACACTGCCGATGTAGTCGGGTATCTTGATGGGTTGCGTAAAGGAGTGTTCGAAGCGGACGTTCACCTGCGGCTTTCCAATCTTGCCGCGCTTGGTCTCAATCATCACTACACCATTGGCACCGCGCACACCATAGACGGCACTGGCGGCAGCATCCTTCAACACGGAAAAGGAGGCGATTTCTTCAGGGTCGATGTCGTGGAGCGAACGCTCGACGCCGTCCACCAATACCAGCGGATTGGTATTGCCAGTAAAGCTACTGATACCACGAATCCAGAAGTCGGAGTTATTGAACCAAGGGTCACCGCTACGCTGAACCGCAATCACACCGGGAACCATACCCGCCAAGTTGTTACTAAGCGAACGGCTGGGAGCCGCGGCAAGTTTGGCCGGCTCTATATTGGTAATGGAGCCGACCACAGAAGCTTTCTTCTGCGTTCCGAAGCCCACTACCACCACTTCGTCAAGGGCTGCCACATCTTCTTCCAAAGCTACATCAAGCACTCCTTTGGAGCCTACCGCTACCACTTTATCCTTAAAGCCAATATAAGAGAATTTTAATGACGGCTTATTACCTTTCAACGTAATCGTATACGTACCGTTGATGTCCGTCACCACACCATTAGAAGGGTCTGCCGCCTCCGTCACATTCACACCGATGAGTAACTCACCTTGTGCATCCATCACACGTCCGGTCACCTTCTTAGGCGACTGGGCAAATGCCGAGATACTGATGCACAACAGTAGCATCAGCATCCAGCCCGCAAATTGCTTTTTGGGAATATTCTTCATTTCGTACCTTTATTAATGATTTATTGAATTTGCTGCTCCGTAGAACTATTTTTCCATAGTCGTGCCAATATATTGGCACAGTTTTGCCAATATAGAGACACAGTTTTGCCAATATAATGGCAAAACCCCGGATATAAATATCAGCCTATGAACGTATAAAAAAAGAGCGTTACAAAAGTTTACTCGTTGCCCCACAGAGTGGCTTTGTTACCCTTGGACTTACGCCAGGCATCCCGCCAACGATGTATATCAACATGGTTGATGAAAGGTTTCGGAGCACGCTGTGCCTTTGTAGGAGCTTCGGGAAGAGCCACAGCCGAATCTTGGTACCAATAAGCCACGGTAGACAAATCCAACGTCAAGTTGTTGTTGGAGCCATGTTCGATGGTTCCCTTCAGGCTCTTTTCAAAGAAAATGGGATCTTCAATGAAGAATCGGTAAACGTGGGTACGACCCAGCCAGCCTATATCATTGTTCACACGGGGATAACCGAAGTAAGGATGCGAGAAGGCTTCTTTAGGACACCAGGCCGTATTGAAGAAGTCTTCCGTACCTGTACCTATCAGCGAGGGAACCTTTTCTCCATCAATGAACCACATGTCGTCACCTTCGCCATACCACATGGGAGTGGGACAATGCACATAGTAATTGATACCTACAAAGTGTCCCTTGCCTTGGGTTTCCATGAACACATAGTTGCGTTCGCCGGTGGTGTTCGGCTTCTGGGCACCGGTAACTCCCCACTCCGTCTCGCCTTCGGGAAGTGCTTCAGTCAGGTTGTGGTTATACCAGGCATGAAAGCGGCCCATGTCCTTGGGAAGCTTCGCCATCTCCAGATAATCCACGTAGAAGTAGAAAGCATCTATGTTGCGGTCGCTCTGGTTCTCAATTTCAATGCGTGCGCCCTTCTCGAAAGGCATAGCGAAATAGCACGACAGACCGGTACCGTTTTCAGGACCGGCCGAAAGAGGCAAGGATGCGTAGTTGTATCTCTCATCCCAGCCTTGTCCGAAGAAAGGGCCGATGGGAGACTCTACCGAAGGATAATCGTTGCCGTCCCAATACATGCGAATGATAATGTCGTTTCTGCTCAAAGTGGGAGGTGGAGGCGCAATCGTCACCCAAATGTGGTTGATGACTCCCGTTCCCTTGATGTCTGCAATGATGCGTTTCTCACCTGGTTTGAAGGGCTCCAAGTGATCTCTGTTACCTCCGGTAGGATCTGTACTGGAGATTCTTTTGTTTTTTACACCCGACTTCAACTTTGCCAAGTCAAACATTTCGTTCGTCATGTTCGACTGTGCAAAAACAGTAGGAAAGTACAATCCCAGAACAAGGGAGAGTAACAAACTGAATTTTGTAATTCTTCTCATAAATTTTTGTTTACATTGATTAATTAGATGATTAATATTCCAATAAATATGGTTTCTCATTGAATGTTTTCCACAGCAATTCTCCAAACAATGTATTGGCCCATGCAAACCAGCTCCTTGTGAATTTCTTGGGGTCATCCTTGTGGAATGACTCGTGCATGAACCCGGTACCGGCATGCGTTTTCTGGAGCATCTGGATACATTGCTGTAACTCTTTATCGTCTTGAGCAGTCAGGGCTTTCATTATCAGGCTCATCGGCCATATCATGTCCGTACCAATATGATGTCCTCCTATCCCTTCAAAATAAGAACCTTTAAAGAAATAAGGATTGTATTCCGACCACACGAATCTTCTGGTATTGGCATAAATTGCATCATCCCTATCAACACCACCCAGATAGGGTAACGCCAGCAGATTAGGGACGTTGGCATCATCACTAAGATAAGCCGATCCAAAGCCATCTATTTCAAAAGCATAGATTTTACCGAACTTCGGATGATTCACCACGGCATAAGTCTGCAAAGCATTATAAACTTCTTTACTCAACGCCAACAGTTCATCAGCCAGTACATTGTCTTTGGTTATCTTTTGAACCATTTCGGAAGCCTGCCTCAAACTGGCCACCGCAAAGAAATTGGACGGGACGAGAAAAGGAAAGATAGTGGCATCATCACTAGGCCTGAAAGTAGAGCAAATCAATCCGACCGGATTTACTTTATAGCCCACTCCACCCATAGGAACAGCATCTATAGCCCATTCCGAAGTTCTGCGAAAGCTATAAGGCCCGTTACCATCTTTTCTCTGCTGTTCCTTGCAGACCCTTAAAACGGTTTCTATCGCCTTCTTCCATTGCGCATCGAAAGGAGAAGCATCATTTGTCTTTTTCCAGTATCCATATGCCAGGCGAATGGGATAGCAAAGCGAATCCAACTCGTATTTACGCTCATGAATACCCGGTTTCATCTCCGTATGGTCGCTGTTCCATCTTGTATACTTCGTATCATCATCATAAAAGGCATTGGCATACGGATCCTTCAATATAAAGGAGGTCTGCTTATTGATAACGCCAATTATCAGTCTTTGCAGGTTCTTATCTTCAGACATGAAATCCAAATACGGATATACTTGGGCAGAACTATCCCTTAACCACATGGCATCAATATCACCGGTAATCACATATGTATCCGGTCGGCCATCCTTTTCTGAATAAAAAACGGTTGTGTCCAACGTATTCGGAAAACAATTCCCAAACAGCCAGCCCAGTTCTTCATTCTTGACCTTCTGTTTAAAAGTAGCAATGGCCTTTTCAATGGCAGGACTTTTGAAGTTCCTTTCCGATATAGGCTTCCTTACTGTTGGAAACGACGAAAAAGAGGTAGCTGTCGAAGCTACGCCTGAATTCGCAAACATCAAGTTTTTATTCAGCGCATATCCTGCCCCCAAAAGGCCCACTCTCTTTATAAAATTTCTTCTGTTCATGTTATAAATCCATTGACTAAAAATATTATCCTGGAACAATCTTCTTATCCTAACAAACTAACAACTGATTGAAATACAATTTCAACTGATAAACATCACCCTTATAACCTTCTGATATGTAATAGCGCTCCTCCATCCTTTGCCAGATTCAGTTCAATGATATCCTTCCTTGTAACTTTCCGTACCTGTCTGTCCAGATTGTTTGGATTCCGGTCCACATCCTCCGCATCGGTATAGATCGTTGCCTGGTAGTCCCCCTCACTAAGGAAGTCCAATTCCAATTTCAGATCCCTTTCCGTACCGTTGTTCAGCGAGCCTACCCACCAGTCCGAACCGCTCCTGCGGGCCACCGTGACATGCTCATTCATCCTTGCCAGCGGAACTCTTATCTCATCCCACGTTCCCGGCACGGTACGGAGCACCTCGAACCCCGGTTGACCTTCATAAGCCTTTGGCGTATCGCACAAAGAGGTGAGATGGTTTTCCAAAACCACATACATGGCCAACATATGGCAGCGTGTGCTCATTACATGAGGATTTACATACTGTATCTTGAACTCCGAGCGCGGCAGTGCCCTGAATCCTCCCAGGTGATAGTCCGTCGCTCCCGCCAGCATCCTGGTGAAGGGTATCGCAATGTCATGGTCCGCATTCACCAGCGTGTCCCATTTGCATACTTCATAGTTGAGTGTCCCCTCCCGTGTGAATTCATTCGGATACGTCCTTACCAGTCCGGAAGGCTTGCTCGACCCATGGAACTGTATGAACAGTCTGTGTCTTGCCGCACATTCCAGTATCTCTTCTTGGATGCGTATCATTTCTTGGTCATTACGGTCCATAAAGTCCACCATGAGTCCCCTGACCCCCCATTCCTCATAGAGCGCAAAGGCTTCTTCGAGTTTGTCGTACAACGGTCTCCAGTGTACCCACAGATGTATGCCAACTCCCTTGCTCCTTGCATATTCCACAATTCTCGGCATGTTCAGGCACGGTATCGGTTTTGTAACGTCCGCATTGGGTCCCGCCCATCCGAAATTGAAGTTGTCATCATAGTACCAAGGAGTCTCTGCATATCCGTAGATTCCATGTGCATCCAAGCCATTGCGTGCTGCAAAATCGATGTAGTACTTGTTTGTATCGAAGTTGTTTCCCGGAGAGAACGTGCTGTCCGGCACGACATTCCCGTTCCACCATGTGAACGTGGTCCTGCAAGGCTTAATCCATGAAGTGTCTTCAATCCTGCAGGGCTCGTTCAGGCTTGTTAGTATATTCGTCTCCAGCAATCCTCCCACCCGGTCTGCAACGGAGATTACGCGCCACGGGGTACGGTGCGGGAAACTGTCTGTCTCGACCTTTATCTTCTCCTGCCCCAGTTTTGGCGAGAGCTTTCCCACCAGTCCACCCTTCTCCTTCACCAGGTACATTCCCGCATAGTCCCTTATGGCCGCTTCGGTTATAGCCACTGCCACCCCGTTGTCGAACTCGAATGTCGCCGGCATCTCTATCAGCCTTTTCCTTGCCACCTTGTCATATCTTACATGACTGTATACCCCTTCGTGTGTATTCACATACCCGGGCAGGTACATGAGCAACGCCATCGGGTTTCCTTGCAAGTTGAACTGTGTCCTTTCATCATACATCACGTATGAATCCCATGCTTTCTGTTCCGGAAATTCATATCTGAATGCTATCCCGTCATCGAATGCCCTTACAACCAGGTTTATCAGACGGCCGGAATCTGACCGTTCCTGCATGGGAACGGTCATTTCATTACAACGGCTACGTACACTACTTGTCTTGCCGACAATGAGCTTGTATGTCTCATCAATCTTTTTACGCTGCACCTTTCCTGCTTTAAGATTCCTTCCGAACTCTCCGCTATCAAAGCTGAAACCAAGCAAAGAATTTGCTATAAGAGACTGCTTCCTATAGTCGATGTCATATGAAACACTCTCCGACGTCACTTTCAGAGAAAATCTAAGTTTTCCGTCAGGAGACGATACAGACATTCTCTGCTGTGCAGAAACAGCCATAAAGCAAAATAGTGCAACACACAAAACAAAAAGTTTCTTCTTCTCTGTCATCTTAATCTGTCTTTGATTGTACATCCTATCCTAATTGACCTCAATCCACAATCTTGCCCGAAACATTATAGCGTTTCACATCAATGTTGCCATAAACCACATTCAACACAGGCTTTCCTGCTTTCCATTCAATGGTTCCGAAACCGGTATCAGTACTGATGAAACTTTTGAAATCACCAATCTTAGAATTGATGTACATGGTTTTGTCAACAGCATCATACCGCACTCCTGTAAGCCCCTGCAACATTCCATAGCTTGCCATGGCACGTGCATACCAGTGGCCGCACTCTATCTCATTGAATGGGTTTCTTACTCTTCCATCATATCTCTCACGGCATTCACGGACAATATCCAAGCCCTTTTCCACCTCACCTTTCATCATCAAATGACTGGCAACCTGATATTCGATACCGGTCCAGACTTCATTGCTGTATACAAAAGGCAGTGACAGCATACCACCCTTCGGCCATGTGCAAAGCAATAATCCACCATCCTTACCACAAGCATACACCGGTCTTTGAGGATTGAAATGGTCTATCAAGTCATGTTTCAGATTGTATTTGTGTACGGCCACCAGATGGCTCCTGACCTTTTCATTGTCCAGCACTTCATCCAGTCCGCATACGGAAGCCATCCACATCCCTAAAATTCCATCGGACAGACAACCGGTACCGTATTGGTATTTTGGCCCTTCTTCCTTCAGCAATTTCAGGGCCTCTTCGGAATAACTTCCCCCGAAAGACATTACATCAACCGGATTGGGAGCCTGAAGCCCTTCCCACTGAATCTTCTGTATGAAATATTCTCCATCGAAGAGTGCAGTTTCCATGTATTTCTTGCCTTTTGACAGCAGGGCCGTATATTCCTTAACGGGTTGCTTCAGCTCCTTGCCCATCTCTATAAACGCAGTCAAAGCTCCCAAATAGAAACTTGTACACATGCCGTCCGGTCCCCAGAACTCGATGTCATAAGTATTGTGGTGCGGCTCTTCAAGATAGCCCTTATGCAAGGGGTCCCATGTACGGATGCAATAGTCAAGACTCTTTTTCACTGCCGGGAAAAGGTCTTTCATCCACTGTGTATCCCCACTGATACGCCATTCACGGTAAACTTTCATAATCCCACCCAACTGTCCGTCGGCAGCAGCATGGAAGTTGTGAGGCGGTGCCGAAATAGGCAAGTTGACTCTAAAATTCTGGTGTCCTTCCGTATTCTGGCTTACCCTGAATTCCGTTTCACGCAAGGTTCTTTCCAAAGACGGGAACAAATGGGGCAAAGCCTGTGCATAGTTCCACACATGCGTACAACTTCCGTGACAAGAGCCAAAAGAATCCTGACATCCTTCCCAAGCCCAAAATCTTCCATCCCATTGACGTAATACCGTAGGAGATTTCAATATAGTTAAATTAGCAGCAACAGCCTCCAGTACTTCTGCCGGCAAAGAGGAACTATAGAATGCATCACTGAACAGCCGGCTGTTCTTTTCCAGCATCGCCTGGTTTGCATCCCAATAGCCGATAACCTCATTCAAACTCTTGAAGCGCTCCGAGTACCAAGGTCTGTAGGTAGCTTCGACATCTCCTTCATCTGCCAGGAATTGTTTTTCTTCTTCAGAAGAATCCACAACCTGCCAGTCTCCCCAACTGTTATTTTCAAAATCGGCAAGTAAGGTGGATGTAGAAGACAAGTTGTAAATATCTTCATTCCTATTGTCTGTCAACACAAACTGGTCGGCCAGAATATGTCCCCACGGGTAAACATCCAAATCAATGACTTTCACAAAAGCCTTCTTTCCTTGATAAGGTTTCAAATCCCATACGGTTTCACTCAGAGTCTCCGTCTGATTTCCGACCGCCGTCTCTACAATCTTTCCGTCTACTACAAGATTTACAGAAGTACGGTCAGCCTGACTGCCTCCACCTACCAGAAACTTCAGATATCTTTTCCCAATATTGAACTCAGGAGACTGAATAATACCCGTCAGTCCATCTCCACCCCTATCGAACGAGTTCAGCAACTGCTTGCCGACAAAGCCGCTCACAGGTTGCTGACCGGAAGCCGTTCCCTTGCAGGGCATTCCCGTAAATGCCTGTCCTACCTTTCTGGCACCACCGATAGAAAGGTTTGAATCGGGCAGATACCAGCAGAAGTTTACCTTGACTGTTTTTGTCTCTCCCGGCTGCAACGTCAGCGGAACATAAACAGATGCTCCCGGAGCAACACCCTTAACCGGCCGCTTATCAGCGATCCGCCCATAGCGAATATTATCCCAAACCACAGTCTGCGGATCGAACCAGGCACCACGGAACCAACAATGGTCTACAACAGCAGCAGCATTGTCCACATAAATAGCTAGCCCACTGTTGTTCTGATCGGATTCTAAAACAAACCCGTTCTTTACCCCTCGGATAGTACCCTGACCATCTATGAAATTTTTGGTATTATAAGAAAATACCGTCTCGATAGCCTTACCGGAAGTATTTGTAAATTGATATTCCAGTACTCCAACCGGCAAACTGGAATTGTCCGCATCCGTCGGAATGAAAGGACTCCAACCCGTAATCTTTGCAGCCAAAGGCATATCCTTGTCTTTCAAATCTACAGTTGCAAAAGGGAAACGTGCCTGGAATACCGCTTCTTCAAAGCGTGGAAGACCGTACGTCTTGTCTCCCCTACCTAAACCACTCTGTGCAGGACCAAATAACTTCCAAGTCGGAACCTGCCCTTCCAATACCTTTGCTCCGTTCTCAACCCCCTTTACATAAATCGCAGCAAAGGTATACGGCTCATTCATCACATCAGGATGGTGTCTGAGAGACACATGCGAAATGGCACCGGTTCCCTCCAAACAGAACATTCCGGCGCCGATTCCCCCTATAGGAAATGCAATCTTATCCAGATATTCCTTTTGATACTTACCGTTAAACTCCCGCCCTTCACTGTTCTGGGACATTGCTTTACCCGGAAACAGTATAGCTACATTAAATAGGGCCAATAAAGTTAAAGTTGATCTTACCATAGTTGAATTATTAATGTTAACGAATCATTATTCTATTTTTCCAAATTTATCAAGGATGCGGTTGTACGCTTCAGCCGCTGCTCCATTTCCCCAATCATAGATTGTAAACTCACCCATACCTTCACCTGCCGGATTTGTACGGCCGCCATGCCCGTAATTTTCCATCATGAATCCATAATCCTCTGAAGCAAAGAACGGATGAACTTTTTCCCATTGCTGTTTGGTTTGAGGATTTTCAGTACAATACATCATTACAAAAGATGCCTTAAGTGCAGCATATCCCCGTTCTATATACTCTGGCTTATCAAGAAGTTTTCCATATTGAATGATGAGTTCGGAAAAAAGACTTTCGCGTGAATCATTCCATTCACCATCGGCATTCAACACACCAAAACCACCCAATACATTTACATACATGTATGGCGGCTGCCACGATGCTTGGGTCATCAGCAATTCATCAAGTGTACGCTGTCCATAATCAAGATATTCTTTATTTGAGGTAAGACGATAGCACTCCAGTAAGGCTTCAGCTGTCCAGAACATTGAAAAATTATTCTGTTTATGCATATTGTTCCGCAAAACTTTTTTACCTACCAAGTTATCCGAACCGTAACGAGAACAAGACCAATAGGTTTCAAAGTCTTCCCACTTCCCAACCGGGATAATTTCATGGATAACTGCATTCATGGCTTTAAATGCTGCCCGTTTATACTCTTCCTTATGTGTAAGCTCATACAGTTTAAGTAAAAAAGTAACTGATAAAGATGTTTCAGGAGAAGCATTCAAATGGTTCATCGGCTGCATTGTCTTTAAGTCAAGCCAGCCAGGGAAAAAACCATTTTCATACTGTATTCCAAGTAAAGCCATCGCATAATCTTCTGCATAAGCCAAAAGACGGGCATCTTTTTCTAATTCATCATACCACCGAAGCATCAACAATGCTGTCCAACTCATATCAAGAATATGATACGGAGATTCTTTCGGATTCCAGGTATAAGGATTTCTGTTGGAATTTCCCCAATAATAGGTATTCCACCCCTTGCTCCGATTATACTTTTTACCATCAATCTCTACTTCATGCATTTCCGTACCGATAAGTCCATAGAAAAAACCATTCCTCTGCGGAAATGACAGAGCCAGTTCTTTTGTCAAATTTGCTTTTGCAAGAAGCTCCCTATTACCGGTTCTTCTTGCATATCGATATAATCCACTTGCAGAACGCAATGAACTGAACCATGCCTGATTCCAGATAGAACGAAATTCACGTTCATTAATCTCTCCCGGATAATTAGGACTTTGAGTAACATTCACAATAAATACGGGAGCACCCACTTTTTTCCCATCTAACTCAAATTGCTGCCACACATTTTCTGACCATGAATTAAAAGCCCAATTATAAGTATGTTTCACATACGTTTCTAGGTTCTCCTTCACCGGATTACCTTTCTCATATGCAGCATGCCCCCATCGACTCCACATAAATTCTAACGGCTTCTTAAAAGGATTCCGCAATACTTCCTTGCTATCAGAATACATCAAATAAAAGCCTATTTCAATATCTCCTTTTGGGTAAGTAGTTTCTTGATCACGCTCAAACAGAACGTGTTCGGATACATGGTTATTACACATTCCGAGAATAAGTGTATTAGAGGATGCGTCCATATCCATATACCATCGTACAGGAGTCCCCTTCTGCATAATATCCAAATCGGGGATAAGAATAAGAGTTTGATGATCGTCTGCTACGATAAGGGCAGGAGAACGGAATACATGTTGATCGATGACATTTCTATCAGTAGGAGTAAGATGTGGCGCCCAATGGAATGAAGGTAAAAAATCCGGCTTTACCGCTATACGCCAATCACCTTGTTGAACAGAGTTTTTAAGCGAAAAAGAAAGGTTTATGTACAAAGTGTTGTTATCTATCACTTTCACATGGCTTTTTCCTCTCTCAATTCCTAATAAATCATACTGTATAATATCAATAGCTTTACTAAAATTCTTCGGAAAAACACCCTTATTCAACTCAATTCTCTCTTGTGCATCCCAATGCTCTTGAGCAAAGATGCCTATGTTGGACATTATCATCCAAACAAAAGTTATAATTAATGTGCGTGTGTTCATGATATTATATTTATCAATATAATTAAAACTCTCCCATATCAGCCAATTCAGCCTTCATTAAAAAAACATTATAAGGCATCCACATTGACATCGTAAAATATAAATTATCACCAGTTACCGACAACGGATGAATGTAAGAACCATACAATTGGGCATACTCTCTACCATTAGCAAGCTCATAGGGTTCACTCCATGGGCCAGTTATGTCTTCTGCCGTACGCATAGTTATATTATATCTATCTGCATTGAAATAAGCAATTATCCATTTCTTATGTGTCTCGTTATATATAAAAGAAAGTTCACCAACCTTATCTTCTATTAATACAGTTGCCTCATTTTCATTGCCTTTTATCCATTGATTAGTAAAAGAATTCCAATATTCATAAGCTGTCTTATTCTCAATATCTGTTTCATGAAATCGTGCTAATTTAGCATTGCTATCCCTCCCCGTTTGAGTACCTATCATATAAACATATCCATCTTTCTTAAAGTACCCTACCTGGCCAAAAAAACTATAAGATGAGAAGGTTATATCTTTACATTTAGCCCATGTCAAACCATTATCAACCGACTTATATATTCCCGAATAATTTGTAATCCATCCCGTCCAATTTCTCATATTAAAATAATGTACATAATCTATTCCATTAGCACGAATAGCAGCTGTTGGGATAGAAGTCCAATCACCATTACCTGACGAATCTTTTCCCCCATATACTATCTCGCGGGCATACCCTTTATCATCAGTAGCCATATTGCTGAATGACAATCCATCTTCTAAATCATTATCCTCCGAGAAAGCCAGCACATTACTACGCCAACTCCCTCCGTTAGGTCCAGGATTAGCTGGATTAGGCTTAAAGTCATACCCAAAAGTATCACCAAAGAAAATTCCATATTTTCCGGGCTGCATCTCCCAAATAATGCCAAGATCTGTTCCTCCTACATTCCATTTTGTCGCAGTATTATTAGGACTTGGAAAGTTTTCTCCATTTATTATACTCCCTGTAACACGAGCTATACGAGTAACATTACGAATAAAAAAACCCCAACGGTTATCCACATTCAAAGAGAGCTCTTTTGACATATTACCATCTTTGTAAAAGGCAGCTAATACTAGCCGAAATTTCTGTGGATCTGTTTTTTGGATGGTATAATTGAAAATATAATCAGACGTAAGTTCGCTTTGACTTATCTTAGCTGAATAGCTGTCACCTACACTCTTTCTAACCAGCAAATAATCTATGGCATCAATATCCTTAAAATTCAATGTTGTTGATACAATTTTTGTATCCTTATTTGGAATCAAATGAGTATCCAAAGGTATAATTTCATCAATAGGAATATAAGTTTCAGTTTCTTGTTCAGAAGTACAAGAAACAAATAAAAATATAAACGAAGAGAATGCTATAAATAATATGTTTTTCATGTCTATTGATTCATTTTTCAATTTATCGTAACCAGATAACCCATTCGCCTTATATCAAATATTAAAATAGAGAGTGAGCTGACTCAGAAAAATACCAGTAAAAGCCCACTCTCTATCATTAACTACAAAAATCCTTCTCGAAACTATTCGACATTAACTATTACACCCTCAGAAGTAACAGTAGATGTACGCCCTGTTTCTTGATTTTCCTCAGTAAAAGTACCTACCAATTTAACGATATAGCGATACTTCTTAGCAGGATCAATAGTGAAAGTATGAGAGGTTTCCTCATTTACCAAGGTTATTCTATCTCTATAAATATTATTTTCCACTATTTGAATCTGTACTGAAATAGGACGTCTGAAGTCTTCTGGAATTACTGAAGGAATACTCCAAGTCAATGTCACTGTAGTAGCATTATCTTGAATATACTGCACATTCTCAGGCGTAGGCATGAAATAATTCAAGCCCTTGTCATCAAGCACATCTCTGTCATAGCAGCTGGACAGTGATAACACTACCAACAACATTGTAAAAATGGTTACTATCTTTTTCATAATTTTCTTCTTAATAGTTAAACATTAATATCCCGGATTCTGCGTATAGTTACCCTTTGAATAATTCATTTGTGGTTGGGAAATCGGAAAGTACTCATCACGACCGGCAGTAAAACGAGCATCATTGAACCAATCGAAGCGAGTTCTTTCAATAGCAAAATATTCGTTCATTGTCTTTTCCAACAATCCCCAACGCTGCAAATCAAAGAAACGATGACCTTCGCAAGCAAATTCAAGACGATTTTCCCACATTAAGGCTTTCCATGCAAAGTCCTTAGTCCAATTACAGTTAATACCCGGCTGATAAGTAGCAATATGATAATTCATTGTATATGAACCGTCAGCTTGAGTCAAACGAACCAAACTATTGGCAGCACGAGTACGAATCTGGTTAATATATGGCAGGGCTTCCATTTCTCTATCCAATTGAATCAAAATCTCAGCTTTCCACAGCAACACGTCATCGTAACGAATCATCTTCTTATTCATAGAATTAAATTGCCATCCATCATAAGCAATACAACCACAATCAGGATGTGGCATATCTTTGATGGGTTTCAAGAAACTATAAGTAATCGGATCACGAGTAGCAGTTGAATGGAATAATAAATCAGGATCATACTTCCAAGGCTGTCCAGGAGCTACGATAGTATGGCTAAATCGGGGATCCCATGTATACTTATCAAAGTAAGGCTTAGCGCCAGAATTAACGATATCCAAATTATAAGAACCATCTGAATTTTTAATATATTGACCATAATCATCCTCATTATAATCCTCGAAACGGGGTAAACCGTTTTCATCAGTCTTAAACGCATTAGTCAACGTATAGCTAGCATGGTTAAAGTCACAACACTTAAATACAAAATTACCAGGTTGTGTTTCGGGCCACATCCATGGATGATTCAAACCTTCAGCGCGATTAAATCGACCTGCTGTATGAAAATTATTATCAAGAGCAAATTGTAATTCCCAAATGGATTCTTTAGTAGCATTATCATACTCTACCAAAAAGTTATTACCAAAATCAGATTCCAAACCTACACGACCACCTTCTTGATCAATAATTTTATCAATATAAGGCAAAGCTTCTGCAAGTAATTCCTTATTGATATTTATCACCTGATGACGGTCATCCTGTTCGTAAGCCATATTTAATATTGTCCTAGCAACCATAGCAGTAGCAGCATTACGGCTTACACGACCTTTATCCATCTGATCCAAAGGCAATAATTCCTCGGCCTTTTTAAAATCATCAAGAATACGTTGCCATAAGTAAAGATCATTCCCCTTATCCAATTCACGGTTAGGTACTGCTTCAAAAGCATCTGACATACCTACTACATTCTCATCAATATAGGGTACATATTTCCAAAGTTTTTTCAAACGATACAACGTAAATGAACGGATAAAAAGCATCTCACCCATAAAACTATTCTTATTAGGTAACTCTTCTTCCGTAAAATTTGCCATTCTTTGAATTGCTGTATTACATCTTTGGATAACTTGATAAGAATTATACCAAGTACCATCCAATGCACCGGTATTAGGATTTACATAAGTAAAAAGTGATATGTTACCAAAAGAACCTACAGCATCAGCAACACCACCACCACCTTTGTAGCAGTCATCCGAACGCATAGAACCACTCCACCAATACATATAAGGAGAGGAATCCAATGACCCCATCTCACACATACGGGCATAGGCTGCTGTGACAAAACCTTCTATATCGCTAGGTTTGTTAAGTATATTTTGGTCCAGAACTTGTTTAGGATTGATATCCAAATATGAATCACAACTGCTGACTCCCAATATAGAGCATAGAGCAATTGATAAAGTTATATATTTGCTTTTCATAATAATTTATTAATTAAGTTTAAAAAGAAACATTGATACCGAAATTGAAAGTAAATGGTGTCAGATAATGATAAGAAGGTCTTTCTGGATCGAAACTTGTATATTTGTCATCTCCCCAAAACTTCTTCAAAGTAAATACATTATATGCAGCAGCATACAAACGCAGATTACTCATATGCATTTTTTTGATAAGCTTAGTCGGAAATGTATAACCCAATTCAATATTTCTCAACTTAATATATGAACCATCTTCTATGAACCAAGAAGAGAATCTTTGTTCTTGATTGGCAGTATTATTCGAGATAGCCGGAATATCAGAATTCGGATTGTCAGGTGACCAACCGCCCAACATACGAGTTGCATGATTTTTCCATGCAGGATTGGTGAAAAGCCAAATATCACTCTCTTTCTTCCAGTCGCTATTTACATCATTACCGAACATACCCTCAAAAAACAAGTTCAAGTCAAAGCCCTTATAAGCGAAATCAAAATTAAGACCTCCAAAGAAATCCGGGTCATAGCAACCTATCCAAGTTCTATCATATGTTTCATTGATTACACCATCACCATCTAAGTCCTTGTAGCGAATACGTCCAACTGCTTTACCTGGCTGGTCTGCATGAGCATCAACTTCCTCTTGAGTTTTGAAAATACCATCAGCTACCAAACCATAAGCAGAATTTGGAGAACGTCCTAAAATCAAATCGTGTACACCATCACCAGCATACTTATTGATTACATTGGAAGGAAGGTCAGTCAATTCAGTTTTGTATGTACCAATATTGGCACTAACAGCCCACTGGAATTCACTGGAGGGGTCACTCTTGAAAGATACTGTAAATTCTACACCTTGGTTATTCATACTAGCACCATTAACCCAAGGTTCACCACCTTCACCCATTGCTGCGATATATGGAGTCTGGACCAAGATATCATTTGTTTTCTTATAGTAATAGTCAAAAGAACCAGTCAAACGTTGATTGAAAAATCCAAAGTCAACGCCGAAGTCTGTTTGTTTGGTTGTTTCCCATTTCAAATCAGGGTTACCAATCCAAGTTCTTCTATAGCCAGACTGCAAAGCGCCGGTTGCTTGTCCCTTAATAGGATATGCAGTATCAAAATATTTAGTAGTAAATGGAGTAGTTGTGTAACCACGAGGTAATCCTTGTATACTACCATTCGTACCCCAACTGAAACGAATTTTCAGATCAGACAACCAGTCCGCATCTTCCATAAAAGCTTCATCCTTAATTCTCCAACCAGCAGAAAATGCAGGAAATACACCATAACGATTATTGACACCAAACAAAGAAGAACCATCACGACGTACAGTTGCAGACAACAAATATTTACCAGCATATGAATAATTGGCCTTAGCAAAAAGAGAGAAATAAGTATATTCATCAGCAGAACTACTTACATCAATTTCATCACCGGTAGCAACACTAAGACCGGCAAAATCACGATCTTCCAAATAAAGTCCTTCTCTACTTGCATAAAAACCTTCTTGTACATAACGGGTAAACTCACTACCAAATACAGCATCAATATGGTGTTTTCCAAAACTTTTATTATAGGACAAAGTATTAGTCCATACATAATTTAACGGATGGGACTGGTTATTTCTTACATAATTTTTATCATTGCCTCTAAAACCAGTCTCTACATAAGCCCCATCTACTGTTCTACTATAAGAGTTACCATAATTTATACCAAACTGAGTTCTAGCAGATATACCATTCCAAATATTCAGGTCTGCAAAAACATTACCAATAATTTTCACATAATTATTGATATTATCTTTACCCATAGTCATTTTACGTACCGGATTATCAAAATCATCAAGTCCTGCAGGTCCTGCCCAGTTACCATTTACATCATAAACAGGAACCATAGGTGGCATAATCATAGCCAAAAAGGTTTCCCATTGACTTTTATACTGCAAATAAGAAATAGCTAAATTTTCTCCTACTTTCAAACGATCTTTAATCAAACTATATTCCGTGTTAGCACGTACAGAATATTGTTTGAAAAAAGAATGAATTTGTGTACCTTGGTTGTTAGTATACCCTAATGAAAACAAACTTTTAGCTTTATCCGAACCATTAGAAATAGTCAACTGATGATTTGTAGAAACTGCTGTACGGAAAATCTCATCCATCCAATTTGTATCAGTTGCTTTTACCAATTGATTATTATCCAAATATTCTTTCATTTTCATATTATCCAATACCAGCATTCCATTATCACCTCTATGATACTCATACTCAAAGCCATTGGGTAATAATAGGCCTGAACCATAAGCCCACTCATCATAAGCAGCAGCGCGGAAGGCAGCAGTACCCCATTCTGTGGCGTTCATCATTTCCGGTCTATTTATTATAGAACTTACAGAAACACTACCATTATAGTCAATGGTAGTCTTACCAGCTTTACCTTTTTTAGTTTGGACTAAAATCACACCACCAGAAGCACGTGCACCATAAATTGAGGCAGAAGCAGCATCTTTCAATACCTGAATAGATTCAATATCTCCTGAATTTATGTCACGTAGATTCAGACCTTCAGCTGGCATACCATCCAATACAATTAATGGAGTAACAGCTCCAGACAAAGAAGAAAGACCACGAATTTGAATGCCTATATCTTCTGCAGGATTACCGCCATTGTTGCTAATTTTCACACCGGCCATCTTACCCTGCATAGCTTTCATAACGTTAGCGGAAGTCTTCTTGATGTCTTTTGAATCCGCCAATGCAACCGATCCGGTTAAGTCAGCTTTTTTCTGAGTCATATAACCAGTGTATACAACGACTTCAGACAACATCGTAGCATCACTTTTCATAATAACATCCAAAGATTTCAAGCCTTTAACAGAATATTCTTCTGTTTTTTGACCAATATAAGAAAAGACTAACACAGCATTATCAGAAGGTATTCTTATCGAATATTTTCCCTCCACATCAGTAGTTGTACCTATAGTAGTTCCTTTAACGACAACATTTACCCCAATAAGAGGTTCATTAGTCCCTTCTTCCAGAACTGTTCCTTGTATTACTCTCGCTTGTTGAATCTCATTAGAAGTATCTACGCCATGCTCAGATACTTGAATAGATCCATTTGTCCCCGATGCAGCGGTTGCAAGGGGCAAATTATCCCCTGCATACACTGCAAATGATAGCATTGATGCCAATGCTATGAAACCATTCCTTTTAAAAGAAATCCTCATAATACTTTGATTTAATAGTTAATAAAAAAACAACGTAATTTTAAATATCGGGTATACCCAATTTTACCATCTTGGAATTTCCAAATCGTCCTTGCTCGGCAAAGCCGGGAATTTGGCATGCGGCTCAGCCTGGTACCAGAAAGTGGTCGACGAGATATCCGACTTCTGGTTGTTGTAGCGTCCGTCATGACGCCATCCCAAATCCTGTATCGTGATCTTCAGGTCCTTGTCGAAGCGTACCGGGTCAAGGATATGCCAGCGGTACAGCCCGAAAGCGGTCACCGCACGGTACAGCCCGTCGGGACGGATTACCTGGTGCATGCCGGCATAGGGGGTGGTGAACTCCTGGTACTGGCGCGTCTTCTGGTTCTCGAAATTGTACGAGCCGCAGAAGTAGTCCTCAGTCCCGGTCCCGCAGATAGTCGGGTATTCCCTGTCACCGTCCATGTAGAACTTGATTTCCCCTTCACCCCACCAGCAGTTGTCGTTTACACGCCATGCCAGGTAGGTACCCACGTACTGTCCCTTGCCCTTCACACCGTCAATCAGCGTGTGCAGCGACCCCTGGGTCGGGTTGGAGCGGCGGAACTGCGCGTGGAAGTAGGCCTCGTCCTCAGGAACTTCTGTCAAGGTATAGTTGATTTGGTAGTACAGGCGCATCTCCTCGGCGGTGTTGATGTTCTCCAGCGTGATACGGGCTTTCTTGCGGAAAGGCATCTTCCAGTAGCAGTTGAAGGCGCTGCCCGGATTCACGCAAACGGCCAGTGAGGAGAGCTGTGCATATTCATTGTATGCGCTGCAGAAGAAGTCACCCACCGGACATTCGACGGAAGGCTCCTTCTCATCGTCCCAGTACATTCTCAGGATGGAGAAGCGCCAGTTCCCGGTCGGTGTCATCCAGATCTGCTGGATGGCTCCCGGACCCTCGATCTCCGCAATCGTGATTGTCTCTCCCGGTTTCACGATGATGAAGGGGTTTACCTTCCAACCCTTGCCCAGGTCCTTGGCCGCATGATGAGCGTTGGCCACATTGCGCTGATCCTTGTCCCTGACCGGATCGGCCATGCCGCCCTTGCCCTTCTCGCCCGTGAAGTTCTCAGGGCTGATGGAACGTGTCTTGGCATCGGACAGTCTTGACAGGTTACCCATGTTCATGTCCAGACCGTTGAACGGGTAGTTGCTTTGGGCGTAAACACCCACGGTGGCCATGCATAAGGCCGCCAAAATTAATGATTTGATTCTCATGGTTTAAATAAATTAATTGGTTTATATACTTAGTTAATGGTTTCAGCAAGTTTTGCCAGTTCAAGATATTTCTTGTATAGTTTTTC
>NZ_QTNH01000001.1:495888-496145 GCF_003603515.1 Bacteroides sp. AM32-11AC
ATGGTTTCAGCAAGTTTTGCCAGTTCAAGATATTTCTTGTATAGTTTTTCGTAGATGAGGGCTCTTTTCTCATCCGGCCGGTATTCAGCCTCGATGTCCGACCCCATATGCCTTGTCGCCTCATTGATATCCTTGTACACCCCTGCGGCAACTGCCGCGAACATTGCCGCTCCCAAGGCACAGGTCTGCTCCGAGCGGACCACACGGATGGGCATGTCCAGCACGTCCGCCAGCGTCTGCATCACGAAGGGCGCCTT
>NZ_QTNH01000001.1:496155-496933 GCF_003603515.1 Bacteroides sp. AM32-11AC
GGCATGTCCAGCACGTCCGCCAGCGTCTGCATCACGAAGGGCGCCTTCTTGCTGATACCTCCGATGGCATTGACCGAATCAATGCGCAGCCCCTGGTCCTTCATATGCTCCACAATACGGCGGGAACCGAAGGCGGTGGCTTCCACCAGCGCACGGAATATTTCCGGGGCGCTGGTACCCAGCGTGAGTCCCGCAACGGCACCCTTCACGTTCTGGTCCGCATCGGGGGTACGGCGGCCGTTCATCCAGTCCAGGGCGACAACACCATCCTCGGAGGGTTCCATGTCCTGGGCCTCACGGGTGAGTTCCACCAGCATGCCGTCCAGAACTTTCTGCCTGGCCTCCCCTCCGGGGATATCTTTCAGTGTCCATGCCAGCATCTTCCTGAACCAGGCGTAGATGTCTCCGAAAGCCGACTGTCCGGCTTCGAAACCGATGAATCCCGGAAGCACCGAACCGTCCACCTGGCCGCAGATTCCCTTGATACAGCGTCCGCCTACCTCGTCTTTGCCGGCAACCATGATGTCGCAGGTGGATGTTCCCATGATACGTGTCAGTATCCCCGGGGCGACGGATGCGCCTACGGCTCCCATATGGGCGTCCAGCGCCCCCACGGCCACGGCGATTCCTCGGGGAAGTCCAAGCCTGTCTGCCCACTCGGGTGTCAGTTCCCCTGCCTTGGTGTCGCTGGTGTGGGTTTCTGTGAACAGATGGGGGAGCATTTCCTTCAAGGCCGGATTAAGTTCTTCGAGAACTTCGCCGGAAGGAAGACCCCAAC
>NZ_QTNH01000010.1:0-147751 GCF_003603515.1 Bacteroides sp. AM32-11AC
GACAATTTGATGGTTATAAATAAAGTAATAAAATGGGTATGAATGATTGGGTTATGTTGGTGACCGCACTCGGTGGCATTGAGGGCATCAAGCAGCTTATTAAGTGGTGGATGTCGCGTAAGACCAACGCGCGTATTGAGGACGCGCATGCTGATGTCGAGGAGTTCAAGGCATTACGGGAGTACAACGAGTTCCTGCAGAAGCAGCTTTCGGAGAAGGAACAGCGATTTGTGGAGCAGACAGACCGGCTCCGTAAGGCACAGGATGAGCTGTTTACACTGAAGGAGACTAATTCTGACCTGAAACTGGAACTGGCACTGAAACGGTGTGAGAGAAAGAAGTGCGGTGATAGAGAACCGCAAAATGGGTATTAATTGAATAAGGAGGAAAATTGAAATGGCGAATGTGAATCAACTTGCACCGTTTATCCTAAAATGGGAAGGCGGTTTCGTGAATGACCCGGCAGACCTTGGAGGTGCTACGAATATGGGTGTGACTATCGGTACGTGGAAGTCATGCGGCTATGACAAGGACGGCGACGGTGATATAGACGTGGATGACCTGCGTCTGCTTACCCGTGAGGATGTCGTTAACCGGGTGCTCAAGCCGCATTATTGGGACAGATGGAAAGCTGACGAGATTAAATCGCAATCAGTTGCTAATATCCTTGTCGATTGGGTGTGGGCATCGGGTGCACACGGAATAAAAATACCGCAGCGGTTGCTTGGTGTTTCTGTAGATGGTATTGTAGGTCCTAAGACCATTGCTGCGGTGAATGCCAGGAACCCTCGTGAGTTGTTCGACATGATTAAGATTGCACGGTTCGATTTCATCGAGGATATATGCAAAAAACGTCCGGCGAACAATAAATTCAAACGGGGGTGGATGAATCGGATTAATGATTTAAGGTTCGAGGAATGAAAAGATTACTGTGGATATTGGTTGTATTGCTGCTTATAGCTTGTGTGACGGCTTGGTTCCGTCCGCATGAGCAGCCTCCGGCTGAAGTTCGTGTAGAGACGAAGATAAAGACGGTTGTCAAGGTAGATACGATGCTTATCTCTGCACCGATGGCTGTGTTCTGGCGTTTCGTGCCGGATGATACGACACGGATAGGTGATACCTTGCTTCATCGCAAGCAAGTGATATATAGAGACAGTTCGTATCGTGCTGTGGTAAGTGGATATGTAGACCCTCGGCTGGATAGTATGGTGGTGTATCCGAAGACTGTGTATCAGACGGTGACGAATGATATCTATCATCCGGTGGTTGTCAAGCCGAAAAGGAAGCGCTGGGGATTAGGGTTGCAGGTAGGATATGGCTATCCGGGTGGTTTTTATGTCGGTGGTGGGGTGAGTTATAATTTGTTTATGTGGTAGAAAAAACATACCTTTGTTGCTGTAGTAGTTTTACTTATCATTCATTTGATAAGTGGCCCCGGCTTCCGTCGGGGCTTTTTATACAAGAAATGATTAGTTAAAAGTATTCCAGTGCCTACTTTCTTTTATATCTAAGTTGATATAAGCTCAGATATGATTATCTGAAAGTAAGAACAAATAATAATAGTATTAGATATGAAACAGAGAAGAAATAGGTCTGAGTCCAACTATAAACGTGCAAAGATTAATTCGTGGTGCAGGCTTTTAGAAAAGGATTTTGATTGGGATTATACGTTTTTATTGGAAATAGAGCGCAAGAAAATAATAGAAATGTATGAATACTTTAAAAAGTGTACGCGTTCGGATAAAATGCCTATAGTGGCAAGAGACTTGCAACTTTGCATTGGCCTATTGGATATTGTGCTCGAAAAAGATAATTTGCAGTTGGAATTTTCAGGAATGAAGACTATGCGTAGAGATGACGGTATGTATGAAATGGTAGAAAGTCCGCATATAATAGCTTGTAGGAATCTATACATTAACACTAAAAATGCATCAAGGTTCTGCCTATTTAATTTCCCGACAGATGATTATGATATTGAAATTATTCATAAAGAGGAATTGAGAAGATATAAGGCGTGGTATCTATATAATAAAATCAGAACTTACAAGTTGTTTTCTTGGTGGGATTAGGTAATAGGCATCCATCATTCTTACATCGTAAGGTTTTGATAGGTAAAGCAGTCCAATAAGCGACCTTTTTTCTTTGGCTTCTCTCTGCTATGATTTATCTTTGCAACAAAAAAATATGGCATACAATTATGACGAAGAAAGCGTGAATGCCTTAATGAAATGGGCTGAGAACGCACTATTACCCAAAGAGGTGACATTAAGTGAGGCAGAACATATTTTTGATACCTCCATGTACGTCCACGCCAACATCTGCGACATAAACCAGCACTATCCGGACCCGTTCTACAATCCGGCGATTGACAGGTTGTATCGGTTGAAAAAATATATGGAAGATAATATGTAGGACTGTAGGAGTGTAGGAGACCAATATTAGCCTCCTACATTATTTATATCTACATATCGGGAAAATCCTCTTGTATCAAGGAGCTTTTTACTCCGAATCTTTTTTGCAAGTATCTCTCTGTAGTAGTAATTGATTTATGCCTGAAGTGCTTTTGGATTTCCCATGTATTAACTCCTGCATTGACCAGTTTTACTCCAGCGGTATGTTTGAAGCTGTAAAGCTTGTATCTTTTGCTTAATCCCAGTTTATCCCTGATTCTGTCAAATCTATATCTGAAGGTGTTTTTTCCAAGCTTGTATTTTCCTGGCTGGCCGTCTCGAGAGAAAAGATACCAGTCTTCCGGATAGTTGCCTATCTTCAGCAGGTCATCAAGAGCTTCATAAAGCTGCCTTGGCATGTTGACTGTTTCTGTCAGTCCGTTCTTGCTGATATCCTGACGGATGGTAATGGATGCTGTCTCCAGATTGATGTCACGTATCTGCAGATACAAGCATTCTTTCGGACGGATTGCACAATAGTATTCAAGCTGACATAATAGCAGGAGTTGCGGGTCGTGCTCTCTCATATAGTCAATCAATATATTTCGGATCTTGTCTGGAATTGGGCTTGCCGCTTCGTCTCTTTTCTCACCAAGATTAGGTATATTGGTGACTGGATTGGCTACAACAAGCTTTTTGTGTAGTAAGTAATCGAAAAAAGTATGCAATAACTGCTTGTATTTCAATACTGTCCTGCGACTGACATGTCCAGTTTCGACTATGTGATAAAAAAACTTGTGTATATGTTCTTCTGATATTACATGCACGTTCTTGTTTGCCAAGCACCCTGCTTCCACCCATTCACAGAAGATCCTCAGTTTGGAACAGTAAGTCTGATAGGAGGAATGCGCAAGTTCGGCTTTTTTCAGTTGGAGGAATTCTGAAATGTGCACTCTGATACTGACGGCACCCCTGCTGTCATTGCCCCATCTGTTGACCATGGCCTGATACATGAGCTCGTCTTGATAGGTAACATGGTTTTCTGCGAACGGATCCTCTCCACTGTTGAGTTTGTTTTTGATTGTAGAAATCACTTTCTCGGCATGGGCACGCCTGGCACTTTCCGTTGCCAGTTCCGCAAAGCCTTCATAATGCCGGAACCGCTTCATCTCCCCGGTTTGTGGATCCCTCAAGGAATATTCCACATACCATTTTTTTGTTAGATCTCCGCCACAATCCTTTAGCTTGGGCAGGATAAATACTGATTTCTTTCTTGCCATTTTTGCTGTTTTTTGAATTAAGGGTGATGATTTACTAACTCAATAGACAGTTAAATAGACAGTTATTCTTGTTGGACGCTTCCATATACAAAAATAAGTTGTTGAAAATCAACAACTTATTTATTTAAGTCGGGGTAGCGGGATTCGAACCCACGACCCCCTGCTCCCAAAGCAGGTGCGCTAACCGGACTGCGCTACACCCCGAATACTTTACTTCTGAAAAGCGAGTGCAAAGGTAAAAACAATTCTGATACCAACCAAACATTTAGGCAAGTTTTATGCAATTAAAATTACATTTTCAGATAGAAATCCTTCGTTAAAGCTACATATTCAGGGGTAAACTCATTGTGATTCACCTCAATACAGAGTTTCTCTTCTCTACACTCTTTTGCTTCAAAACCAAAGTTCAGCAATACCCGTCTACACGGTTTTCCGGGCTTGGTGAAGACTTGCACACGATGCAATGGAAACAACTTATGGTTCCAAGCTGTATCCACAACCGTTTTTTCAGCTTCCGCTGGAATAATGATGCTTACGACTCCTTGCTCTTCAAGCAAAGATGCCGAACGATGAAACAGTAAATCGTAATTCAAATTGCCCGCATGCCGTGCTGTGCACCTTTGTTCGTCAGGACATTTCAACGCATCTATAAAATAGGGAGGATTGGAAACGATGAGGTCAAATCTGTTTTCCGGCTGATAATCTCGGAAATCATGACATATGACCTCTACTCTATCGGCCCATGGAGAGTGAGATACATTTTCTGTGGCTTGTCCGGCTGCAGCCGCATCTATCTCGATTGCAGTAATCCGGGCATGCGGATTCCTTTGCGCTAACTGTAAGGCTATTAATCCGGTACCGGTTCCAACGTCCAGTATACGCTTTGCTTTGTCTGCCGGGGCCCATGCCCCAAGTAGTACACCATCTGTGCCGACCTTCATGGCGCATTTATCATGAAATATGGTAAATTGTTTAAACTTAAAAGATGATTTTGGCATGTTTATCTTCTTTAATTGGGCTCAAAAATAATCAAAGCCTGCATATTTGTCATAAAATTGGCACTGTTTTTGTCTTTTTAAAGGGTGAAGAACGTTTATTTATGAAGAAATAGCTTAACTTTGCAGGCGCTTTATTGGCCTGCCAATATGACATAAACTAAAAAGAAAGAAATGAAGAAAAGAAATTACCTGAGTGATGTCGAAGATAGAAGCGGAAACGCTTTCTCTGTAATTGCTGATTTTGAGGGGAATGAAGAACAATTGATGGACATTGAGGTAGAAGAGGTTTTACCGATATTGCCTCTCCGAAATATGGTATTGTTCCCTGGGGTGTTTATGCCGGTATCTGTAGGAAGAAAATCTTCCCTCAAATTGGTGCGTGAAGCAGAAAAGAAAAATTCTTATATAGCTGTTGTATGCCAAAAGGTGGCTGAAACAGAGACACCTCTGTTTGAGGATTTACATACCATCGGTACAGTTGCCAAGATAGTACGTGTGCTTGAAATGCCAGACCAGACAACTACCGTCATTCTGCAAGGCTCCAAACGTATGGAACTGAAGGAGATTACGGATACGACTCCTTATCTGAAGGGACGGATAGCTACGCTGAATGAAGAACTTCCGGAGAAGAATGACAAGGAATTCCATGCATTGGTAGAGGCGTGTAAAGACTTGACAGTACGCTACATCAAGTCATCCGATATGTTTCCGCAGGATTCGGCATTTGCCATCAAGAACATTACCAATCCAATGTTTTTGGTAGACTTTATCTGTACGAACCTGCCACTCAAGAAAGACGAAAAGATAGAACTGCTCCGTATCGACTCTTTGCGGGCGCGTACCTACCGCCTGCTTGAGATTCTGAATCGTGAAGTGCAGCTTGCCGAAATCAAAGAGTCTATCCAGATGCGTGCACGTGAGGATATAGACCAGCAGCAGCGTGAGTATTTCCTGCAGCAGCAGATTAAAACCATTCAGGATGAGCTGGGTGGCGGCGGTCAAGAGCAGGAAATAGAGGAGATGCGTAAGAAGGCGGAGACCATCAAATGGAATGATGAGGTGAAGGCTACGTTCCTGAAAGAGGTGGATAAGTTGGAACGTACCCATCCCCAGTCTCCCGACTATAGCGTGCAGCTGAACTATCTGCAGACGATGCTTAGTTTACCGTGGGGCATTTATACGACGGATAATCTGAGCCTTGTCAATGCAGAAAAGACACTGAACAAAGACCATTATGGTTTGGAGAAGGTGAAGGAACGCATTCTGGAACATCTTGCTGTATTAAAGCTGAAGGGCGATATGAAGTCCCCCATCATCTGTCTGTATGGCCCTCCGGGTGTGGGAAAAACCTCTTTGGGGCGTTCCATTGCTGCCGCCTTGAAGCGTAAGTATATCCGTATGTCGCTGGGAGGCGTGCATGATGAAGCTGAGATTCGCGGTCATCGTAAAACCTATATCGGTGCCATGCCGGGACGGATTATCAAGAATCTGATAAAGGCAGGCTCCTCCAATCCGGTATTTATTCTGGATGAAATAGACAAGGTGAGTGCCGACCGCCAGGGAGACCCCTCCTCTGCCCTCCTCGAAGTGCTCGACCCGGAACAGAATACTACATTCCATGATAACTTTCTGGATGTGGACTATGATTTGTCCAAAGTGATGTTCATCGCTACTGCCAATAATCTGAATACCATCCCCGGACCGTTGCTGGACCGTATGGAGCTGATTGAGGTAAGCGGCTATATCACGGAAGAAAAGATTGAGATTGCCCGCCGCCATCTGGTTCCGAAGGAATTGGAGGCAAACGGTATGAAAAAGAATGATATCAAGATTCCGAAGAACACACTGGAAGCCATTATAGAGAATTATACCCGTGAGAGCGGCGTGCGCGAACTGGAAAAGAAAATCGGAAAGATACTCCGTAAATCTGCACGCCAATATGCTACGGACGGTTATTTTGCGAAGACCGAAATAAAACCGGGAGACTTGTATGAATTCCTGGGTGCACCCGAATATACCCGGGACAAGTATCAGGGTAATGAGTATGCAGGGGTGGTGACCGGTCTGGCGTGGACTGCCGTAGGTGGTGAAATACTTTTCGTGGAAACCAGCCTGAGCCGTGGCAAGGGTGGACGTTTGACATTGACCGGCAATTTGGGTGATGTAATGAAAGAGTCGGCCATGCTGGCATTGGAATACATCAAGGCGCATGCCTCCCTGCTGAATCTTGACGAAGAGATTTTTGATAACTGGAACATCCATGTCCATGTGCCCGAAGGCGCCATTCCGAAAGACGGTCCGTCTGCCGGTATCACGATGGCTACCTCCCTCGCTTCTGCCCTCACCCAGAAAAAGGTGAAGGCCAATCTTGCCATGACGGGAGAGATAACACTTCGCGGTAAGGTACTTCCGGTAGGAGGCATCAAGGAGAAGATACTGGCTGCCAAGCGTGCCGGTATCAAGGAGATTATCTTGAGCGACGAGAACCGCAAGAATATAGAAGAGATACAGGATATATATCTGAAAGGACTGACTTTCCACTATGTGAAAGATATTAAGGAAGTGTTTGCCATTGCGCTGACTGATGAAAAAGTAGCCGATGCCATCGACTTGTCCGTAAAGAAAGAAAAGACCGAAAAGAAAGAGGAATGACATTCGAGTTACAATATACAGACAGCAAGACCAATGCACGTGCCGGACTGATTACTACTGACCACGGGCAGATTGAGACACCTATCTTTATGCCGGTAGGTACAGTGGGAACAGTGAAAGGCGTGCATCTGCCTGAGCTGAAAGAGGACATAAAGGCGCAGATTATATTGGGTAATACCTATCATCTTTATCTGCGTCCGGGACTGGAAGTGATAGAAAAAGCCGGTGGACTGCATAAGTTCAACGGCTTTGACCGTCCTATGCTGACAGATAGTGGCGGCTTCCAGGTATTTTCGTTGTCCGGTATCCGCAAGTTGCGCGAAGAAGGTGCGGAATTCCGTTCACACATCGATGGTAGCAAGCATATCTTTACACCGGAGAAGGTGATGGATATAGAACGGACTATCGGTGCAGACATCATGATGGCCTTTGATGAATGTCCTCCGGGGGATTCGGACTACGAATATGCCAAAAAATCACTGGGATTGACACATCGCTGGCTAGACCGTTGTATCAAGCGTTTCAACGAAACAGAACCGAAGTACGGTTATCAGCAATCCTTATTTCCCATTGTGCAGGGGTGCGTCTATCGCGACCTCCGCGAGCAGTCGGCAGAGTTTGTTGCCTCTAAAGGTGCTGACGGTAATGCCATTGGCGGTCTGGCTGTGGGCGAGCCTGTAGACAAGATGTACGAGATGATTGAGCTGGTGAACGGTATTCTTCCCAAAGACAAGCCTCGCTATCTGATGGGAGTCGGGACCCCGGTAAACATTCTAGAGGGCATTGAACGCGGTGTCGATATGTTCGACTGTGTGATGCCTACCCGCAACGGACGCAACGGCATGTTGTTTACCAAGGACGGCATCATGAACATGCGCAACAAAAAATGGGAAATGGATTTCTCTCCCATTGAAGCAGACGGTGCCTCCTACGTAGATACCATGTACAGCAAGGCATACTTGCGCCATCTGTTCCATGCACAAGAGCTGCTTGCCATGCAGATAGCATCTATCCACAACTTGGCTTTCTATCTGTGGCTGGCAGGCGAGGCACGTAAGCATATCATTGCAGGCGACTTTGCTACCTGGAAACCGATGATGGTGAAACGCGTATCGACAAGATTATGAGAAAAATGAACTGGAGGATATGGAAGAATATAAAGCTGCCGAGAGGTAAATTCCTGAAGCGGCTGGACTGGTACATCATTAAGAAGTTCCTGGGTACATATGTCTTTGCCATCGCATTGATTATCTCCATTGCGGTGGTGTTCGACTTCAACGAGAAGATGGACCGCTTCATGTCTCATGAAGCGCCGTGGAATGCTATTGTCTTTGATTATTATCTGAACTTCATCCCCTACTTTGCCAATCTGTTCAGTCCGCTGTTCGTGTTTATCGCAGTAATCTTCTTTACTTCCAAACTGGCAGAGAACTCGGAAATTATTGCTATGTTCTCTACGGGAATGAGCTTCAAGCGTATGTTGCGTCCTTACATGGTGTCTGCAGCAATCATTGCGGTAGTAACATTCTGCCTCGGGTCCTATGTCATTCCCAAAGGCAGTGTGACACGTATCAATTTTGAGGACAAGTACTACAAACCCCGTAAGGCGAATACGGCACGGAACATCCAGCTGGAAGTGGATTCGGGGGTAATTGCCTATATCGAACGTTTTGAAGACTACAGCAAGACCGGTTATCGCTTTTCTTTGGACAAGTTCAATGACAAGCAACTGGTCTCCCACCTTACAGCCCGTTCCATTACCTACGACACGACGGCCGTGCATAAGTGGAAAATCAAGGATTATATGATTCGCCAGATGGATGGCATGAAGGAGAGTATCACGAAGGGTGACCGCATAGACACTACCCTTTTTATGGAGCCTGCCGACTTCCTGATTATGAAGAACCAGCAGGAGATGTTGACCAGCCCTCAGCTAAGCGAGTACATCAACAGGCAGCGGCAACGCGGCTTTGCCAACATTAAGGAATTTGAGATAGAGTACCACAAACGCATTGCCATGTCGTTTGCCTCCTTTATCCTGACGCTGATTGGAGTGTCTTTGTCTTCCAAGAAAACGAAAGGTGGAATGGGATTGCATTTAGGTATAGGCTTGGCATTGAGTTTCTCTTATATTCTGTTTCAGACCATTGCTTCCACATTTGCCGTGAACGGCAACATGCCTCCGGTCATCGCTGTGTGGATACCGAATATAATGTATGCCTTCATTGCATTCTATCTATATAGGAAAGCGCCGAAATAAGCATTCTAAACCTCTACTTCAGCTTGCTCAAGTTGAGGTTTGGCGTACTAAAGCAGAGGTTTAGGATGTTTGTCTCTGGAAGCCCATTAAAATAAGAAGCCCTCCCACTCTTGCGTTGTACAAGTGCGGGAGGGGCTTTTTGTTGTATTCATTTTCCTCTTTTGTTCTGTTCCCTTTTTTGCCGGAAAGAGACGTCGGTTTCTAGGGAACACCCTCACTTTCGTCTTACAGGTTCTTTAAGTTGCTGTTGTATGCACCGGGCATCAGCAAGCTTAATTCAAGTAAGCGGAAAGTTCTGCAGCAGAGATGTTTTTGGCAATAATTACACCATTATCATCCAGTAAATAGTTAGTGAATCCGCGGCCCAAGCGATATTTCTTAAAGAGGCCGGAATATTCGCCTTTAGTTTCCACGAAACAAGTGGGCGTAACTATTTGGTCCTTACGGATGGTTTCTTCAAAGATTGACTGATACTCATCGAATGAAACTGAAACCATCTTCACATTGTTGCGGGCAGTAGAGCGAAGCGCATTGCTCAAACTTGCGTTTTGCATCCGGGACTGCGCGTCGTAACTTGCCCAAAAACTGAGCAATACATACTTTCCTCTCAAGTCTGAAAGTTCGGTTTGGGATTGCTCTGCCGACATGGTTTGGATTTTGAAATCCGGGGCCATGTCACCCACATTCAAACCTCCGGTAGGTTTGTCTTTTTCTACAAAAGAAGTCAAGGAACTTATTAGTAATACAACAAAAATCCATTTTGCATATTTCATGCGGCACGGTTTTGGTTAATACTATCCGGGACTGTCCTTCAACAGTGATTTCTTCCCGGAACATCGTCTTGTCAAAGCCTTGAATAGTGATAAAGACACTGATAATCAAAGCTTTTAATTCTGAAATCGGGTGCAAAGGTAAGTAATTCCGAAACAAACTTCCAAATAAACAAGCATTTTTCTCACTTTTTAGAGGCATATTTTTATGTTATTTAGCATAAATAGCGGGAATTTTCCTTACTTTTGTAGCCTATTATTCTATCAAAAAGATGACTTATGCAACCATTGAACACTGAACTCATCCTGATACGTATTACGGGTGAAGACCGTCCGGGACTGACAGCTTCCGTGACGGAAATTCTGGCGAAATATGATGCTACCATTCTGGATATTGGCCAGGCAGATATTCACAATACTCTTTCGTTGGGCATTTTGTGCAAGACGGAAGAACAACACTCGGGGTTCATTATGAAGGAACTGCTTTTCAAGGCTTCCTCCCTGGGAGTGACTGTCCGTTTCTACCCCATTACTACCAAAGAGTACGAGGATTGGGTGAATATGCAGGGAAAGAACCGCTATATTCTTACTTTATTGGGGCGTAAGTTGTCTGCCCGTCAAATATCTGCCGTTACCCGTATTCTTGCAGAGCAAGGCATGAATATCGATGCCATCAAGCGCCTTACAGGACGTATCCCGCTGGACGAATGCGAATCGCGTACACGCGCCTGCATCGAATTTTCCGTTCGTGGCACTCCGAAAGACCGTATTGCCATGCAAGAACAGTTAATGAAACTGGCAACCGAACTGGAAATGGATTTCTCTTTCCAGTTGGACAATATGTACCGCCGGATGCGCCGCCTCATTTGCTTCGATATGGACTCTACGCTGATTGAAACGGAAGTGATTGATGAATTGGCCATACGTGCAGGTGTGGGCGACCAGGTGAAGGCCATTACCGAACGTGCCATGCGTGGTGAGATAGATTTCATCGAGAGCTTTCGCGAACGAGTGGCTTTGTTGAAAGGATTGGATGAGTCCGTGATGCAGGAGATTGCAGAGAATCTTCCCATTACGGAAGGTGTGGATCGCCTGATGTATGTTTTGAAGAAATACGGTTACAAGATAGCTATTCTTTCGGGAGGGTTTACCTACTTCGGGCAGTACCTCCAGAAGAAGTACGGTATAGACTATGTGTATGCCAACGAGCTGGAAATAGAGGATGGCAAACTGACCGGCCGCTATCTCGGTGATGTAGTCGACGGTAAGCGTAAGGCGGAGTTGCTGCGTTTGATAGCTCAGGTGGAGAAAGTGGATATTGCGCAGACTATTGCTGTGGGCGACGGTGCCAACGACCTGCCCATGCTGGGAATTGCCGGCCTTGGAATCGCTTTCCATGCAAAGCCCAAAGTAGTTGCCAATGCCAAGCAATCCATCAACACCATCGGCTTAGATGGCGTACTTTACTTTCTGGGATTTAAGGATTCATACATTGATATTCCCCGTTGAAGGCAGATGCTTGAAACAAATTTGCAAGCCCTTGAGATAATTATTGTCCCAAGGGCTTATTTTTTTACTGTAAGAGTCTATTTTATAAGTCTTTTTCCTATCTTTGTACGCAAATTTAAAAGAGATACATGAAGTTTTCAGAACTACATTTAAATGGCGATGTGCTGGAGGCACTGGATGCCATGCGCTTTGAAGAGTGCACCCCCATACAAGAAAAATCAATTCCCGTCATACTCGAAGGTCGAGATTTAATAGCAGTGGCACAAACCGGAACGGGAAAAACAGCCGCATATTTGTTGCCTATATTGAACAAGCTTTCAGAGGGCGGACACCCTGCCGATGCCATCAATTGCATTGTCATGGCTCCTACCCGCGAGTTGGCGCAACAGATAGACCAACAGATGGAAGGTTTCTCTTATTTCATGCCGGTTTCCAGCGTGGCTGTGTATGGCGGTAATGACGGAATACTGTTCGAGCAGCAGAAAAGAGGGTTGACACTGGGTGCTGATGTCGTTATTGCTACCCCGGGGCGTTTGATAGCCCATCTTAGCCTTGGTTATGTAGATCTTTCCCGTGTCTCTTATTTTATTTTGGATGAAGCAGACCGGATGCTGGATATGGGATTCTATGATGACATTATGCAGATTGTCAAGTTTCTCCCTAAAGAGCGGCAGACCATTATGTTCTCTGCTACCATGCCTGCCAAGATACAACAGTTGGCTGGCAACATTCTGAACAATCCCGCCGAAGTGAAGTTGGCGGTTTCCAAACCAGCGGAAAAGATTGTGCAGGCAGCCTATGTCTGCTACGAGAATCAGAAGCTGGGCATCATCCGTAGCCTCTTTGCAGAGGAGACGCCGGAACGCGTCATCATCTTTGCTTCTTCCAAACTGAAAGTGAAGGAAGTGACCAAAGCCTTGAAGCAGATGAAACTGAACGTTGGTGAAATGCACTCCGATTTAGAGCAGGCACAGCGCGAAGAAGTGATGTACGAATTCAAGGCAGGACGTATCAATATCCTGGTAGCTACAGATATCGTTGCGAGAGGTATTGATATCGATGACATCCGTCTGGTGATAAACTATGACGTTCCCCACGACAGTGAAGATTATGTGCACCGCATCGGACGTACGGCGCGTGCCAATAATGACGGCGTAGCCATCACTTTCGTTTCCGAAAAGGAGCAGGGGAACTTTAAGAATATCGAAAAATTCCTGGATAGGGACATCTATAAGATACCGGTTCCCGAGGAGCTGGGCGAAGCCCCCGAATACAAGCCGAGAGCATTTGACGGAGGAAGACGGGGCGGCCGTGGAAACGGACGTAAGCCAGGAGGAAACAAGAACGGCCGTAACAACAGTAAAGGTGGAAAGCCCAGAGCCAAACGTCCACAGAATGGCGGCGAGAAGAAATAAACATTGTGGTGAAGAAAAGAAATAGAAAAAGCGGATTTATTCCGCTTTTTCTATGTTCATTGTATTGTCAAAACCAATAATCATATTTACCAAATTGTATACGGAACTTTCGGGTATGCCGAGGGTTGCCTGATAATGGTACCCCTTACTATCCACACCCATGAAATTCATATCGGCAAGAATGGCCTGGTCCAGCATTTCGGCAGGGAATATATCCGCAAACATCTTTTTAGTGATGTCCTGGCCATAAAGCATCTTCTTCCCTTCGTATACACAGATGTGGATTACATTATCATAATACACATTGTCCACACTGATTCCATTTTCAGAATAGGAAGTCTTGAAAACCTTCATCTTTGAGGGGTTGATATATACATATCCCCTATATCTTGTATTCTTGTATGTTACGATACTGTCTTTCTTTATCACTTCCGGAGTAGTAGAAATGACCTCCACTTCTCGACTGGTGAAAACCAAAGAATCTTCCGCATTCTCTGATTTATGCAGTTTAATTACTTCGTCGGCCAGCGAGTGGAACCAGAAGCTGTATTCCGTTTGACGGTCTATCTTATAGGCCACCGGTTCATTACTGTATATGTAGATTGTATCGTGAACAACCTTGAAAGGTACGGGAGCGCTTTGCGGGTTGGCATAATATACCGTATCCCCTTCGATGCGCATCAACGGCATTTCTGTTTCATCGTTCACCCAGATGCCTTGCAACAGTTGTTTTGCAGTAAGGTCTTCCTTGACGGAAACCTCCCCGTTTTGTCTGTTGCTGCATGATGCCAATGAGACAACAAGTACAATGAGAATCGCACTTCTTTTTATTGTCATAACGTCCCTATTTATTTCTTTTCTTTTTTCTGCAACTTTATTTTCCGATGCAATGATATGTGAAACCTTGTTCTTCCATATCTTTCTTGTCGTAAATGTTACGTCCGTCCAATACCAACGGCTGTTCCATAGTTTTCTTGATGACTGCCCATGAAGGCAGGCGGAATTCTTTCCATTCGGTCACCAGCATCAGTGCATCTGCATCCAGCGCAGCATCATACATATCTGTTGCATAATAAATACTTTCTCCTATGCGGCGTCGGCATTCGTTCATGGCAGCCGGGTCGTAGGCACGTACTTTACAACCGGCCTTCAGCAACTCGTCAATCAATACCAGAGCCGGGGCTTCACGCATGTCATCTGTTTCGGGTTTAAAGGCCAGCCCCCAAATGGCAATGGTCTTTCCCTCCAAATCATTATTGAAATGCTTCTGCAACTTTTCGAATAAGATACTCTTCTGTTTCTCGTTCACCTCCTCTACTGCATGGAGTACACGCATCTTGTAGCCGCTCAGTTCAGCCGTTTTAATCAGTGCCTTTACATCCTTAGGGAAGCATGAACCGCCGTAACCTATCCCCGGATAGAGGAACTTGCGTCCGATACGGGTATCCGAACCGATACCACTGCGCACCATGTTTACATCCGCTCCCACTAATTCGCACAAATTGGCAATGTCGTTCATGAAGCTGATGCGGGTGGCAAGCATGGAGTTAGCTGCATACTTTGTCATTTCTGCAGAAGGGATGTCCATAAAGATGACACGGAAGTTGTTCAGCAGGAATGGTTTGTAGAGCTTGCTCATTATCTTCTTGGCTCGTTCGGACTCTACTCCCACCACTACACGGTCGGGACTCATAAAATCGTTGATAGCATTACCTTCTTTCAGAAACTCGGGATTCGAAGCGACATCGAAGTCAATGTTCATCCCTCTCTTATCAAGTTCTTCTTGAATGGTAGCCCGCACTTTTCTGGCAGTACCTACGGGAACGGTACTTTTGGTTACCACCAACACATATTTCTGCATATTGCGTCCAATGGTGCGGGCAACTTCCAGCACATAGCTCAAGTCGGCACTTCCATCCTCATCGGGTGGTGTACCTACGGCACTGAATACCACTTCCACCTCATTCAGACAACTCTCCAGAGACGTGGTGAATTGCAGGCGTCCTGCTTTCACATTCCGGCTAACCATTTCTTCCAGTCCATTTTCATAGATAGGAATAACACCCTTTTTCAGTGACTCTATCTTTTCACTGTTCGTGTCTACGCAAATAACGTTGACACCGATTTCCGCAAAGCAGGTTCCGGTTACCAAACCGACGTATCCTGTACCGACAATGGCTATTTTCATATTTTATTCATAATAGGCCGCATCCTTGAACGATACGGCATGTCCGTCTTTATCTGATAATAGAAGCTGTTCCGTAGCAACGGGCCATTCAATACCGATGGCTTCGTCGTCAAAACGGATGGATGCCTCGGATTGTGGTGCGTATACGTTGTCTACCTTGTATGTAAAGACAGCTTCATCGCTCAGCACCAGAAAACCGTGGGCAAAACCACGCGGAATGAAGAATTGTCTTTTGTTCTCCTCACTTAGCTCCACACTGACATACTTTCCGAAAGTGGGAGAAGATTTTCTTAAGTCGACAGCCACGTCCAGCACTTTTCCCTTAATGACACGTACCAGTTTGGCCTGGCTGCAATCACCCTTCTGGTAATGAAGACCACGTAATACACCGAAAGAGGATTTGGACTCATTGTCCTGGATGAAGTGAACGTTTCCGACATGTGCACGGAACTCTTCTTCCTTAAATGCTTCCATAAAGTATCCGCGGGCATCATGGAATACTTTCGGCTCAATCAGCCATACGCCGTCAATCTCTGTTTGTATGTAGTTCATTTTCTTAAAATGTTTTATGTACTTTCAGTTGGAATCCAAAATTGTCTCCATATATCTCTCCCATATCCAATGCAAGGGACGCGTTGAAGCACCAGCCCTTCCATTTACGGGGAATATAGTAAAACGATGCAAAAGTAGAAAAATTTTCTAATATATCGGGTATCGGACGATGAGGAGTTCCCCAAGTTCTGTTGTGGGACAATTTTGCCACATATCTCCACTCACTGCTGATGTCGCCGCTCCATCCCAGATGCAGGGCCTTAACGCGATTGTACTTGAAACTCATATCGCCATCCTTATTATAGATAGGCGATGCTATCAACGGATTGGCTATCGCCATACCCCAATGTGCCCATCCTGGGTAGTAACCGTTGTTGTAGTAGTTGTCGGCTCCTCCGGTCTTACCTACTACAGAATTTTGCAAACCGTGCAGTGGACCGCTCATATTGGTAGTCTGGAGATATTCGATAACGATTCCGTTGATGGCTTGTCTATGGTTGGATTTATATTCCACACCCCATAAGCCATCCCAACCGTTGAGTTTGGCCATGGCGGAGAAGTCATCAAAATGATTGTCCAGATAGGCGCTGATGGAGAAATCTTCCTTAGGACGATAAGTCATTTTGATATATTCGCTACCCAGAAAATTGCCTTGGAAAGCCAGATGTTCACCTACCGGTCCGTCCTCACGCCCGTGGCCGGGGAAGAATACGCGTACGTAATCCTTCCATCCGTTGCCCAAGTCTCCCAATTCGGAACCTCCAATCTTGTATCCTCCGAATTGGGTGTCGAGGGTCATTCCGAGTTCCAGTTGCCATTTTCCTTTGGGTATACCGATACGCAGGAACCCTTCTTTATGATGGTATTTGATACTCTTGGTGTACCAGTATTTTTCTCCGACTTGCTCCCGCTGGTATTTGTTATCTGTAAACCATCCGTACGAGATTTCTCCTTTCAGGCCTAAACGGGGTAGCAACTGTACATACTCGGGTATGCCTATCTGTACTTGTGGGATGGGACGCGCATTACCCGACCAGGTCATGCCGCCACTACTCAGCTCTTGATTCAGCAATGGAGAATTCTGTTCCCGGCTTCCGGCAAAGAATCCAAACCACTTGTAACGGATGTCTACGTAAGCCTGCTGTACAATGAAGGAGGTCGTGCTGAATCCGGCTGCTGCAACCAAATCCAGTGCTTCTTCAAACTTCCATTTTCCAAGTTGGTGTTTGTAGGATATTCCTCCACGTATGTAAGTATTGTTGTCGAGCGAAGTGAGTCCTTGCTGGTTGCTGACCTGCCAAAGAGGAGTATTGTCACCGGTATGCAGGGCTGCTCCATATTCTACGAATGAGGACAGCTGCTGTGCCAGCATCGTGTTCTTTCCTATGAACAAGAAAACCATCAGACAGAAAATAATACGCATAATAGTCTTTTGTTAAGTGTTTAGGTTTGTATACTCTTGCGAGGGGCAATTGTCTTTCTATTCTTGACGAGTATAGTTAAACGGTACAAAAGTAGAAATTTTTCCGGTAAAAATTCCTTCTCTTGCCAAAAAACCTTTTTCAAATACATTTTCAATGTGCAATGTTCATAATTTGTTGATAAGAAAAAAGCTCTGAAACTAGCGTATATCCGATATTTCCGCTACTTTTGTAGCATGATTGAATTAGCACAGCACATAGAAGTATTGTTATTGGAGAACGATTGTGTCATTGTTCCCGGTTTGGGAGGATTTGTAGCTCATTATACTCCGGCAATGAGAGTAGCGGAAGAGAATGTTTTTCTGCCCCCTACCCGTATTATCGGTTTCAATCCTCAACTGAAGATGAATGACGGCTTACTTGTACAATCCTATATGGCTGTCTATGATACTGATTTTTCTGATGCTACGCGGATTGTAGAAAAAGAAGTGGCGCATATATTCACTGCTCTCCATGAAGAAGGTAAGGTGGATTTGCCCAACATTGGCGAATTGCGTTACTCCATTCATGGTATTTATGACTTTGTTCCCTATGACCACAAGATAACCACTCCTTACTTATATGGGTTGGATAGTTTTGAAATGCAGGAACTGGCGGAACTGAAGAAACCGTACATGGAAAAGACCATCCGTTATTCTGTTCCAGTTGTGCCGGAAGACAAAAAGCGAAGGTTTGAGATTAAATTCAACCGTTCCTATTTGTCGAATGCGGTTGCCATGATTGCAGTGGTTGCCTTGTTTTTCTTTTTGTCTACACCGATAGAGAATACGGAAGTGGTTGAAGGAAATTATGCGCAATTACTTCCGAATGAACTTTTTGAGATGATAGAAAAGGAATCCCTTGCCATTAATCCGATTGTTGTTAGCCGGAAGGCCGACACTCCGAAAGCGTCGGTTCAAAAAAACACGGGGCAGAAGGCAAAGAAAAAGGTGGTTCCGGTTGCCGTAAGAGAGGTTAAGGTGGGCCAAGCTAACGCGCAGAATGCTCCGGTTGTTTCTCAGCCTAAGCAGCAGGCGGCAGAAGTGTCCTCTTCAACATCTGTAACAACAAAGAGTGAAATTCAAAAGACCACAGCAGGGACTGTCGCCCCGTCACCTGTCTCTGCACAGAAATACCACGTCATCATTGCCAGTGTAGGTACTGAGAAGGATGCCGAAGCAATGGCAAAGCAACTGATTGAAAAAGGTTACCCTCATGCAAAAGCAATTGTTGGAGATGGTAAAATGCGTGTCAGCATTGAGTCTTGTGGCACAGAAACAGAAGCATATCAGGCATTGAACAGAGTTCGCCAGAATGAAACGTATAAGAACGCTTGGGTATTAAAGAAGTAGAAAGTAATCTACCCTTGCTTTATTTTTTAATTCTTTAATTTTTAACTATCATGAAGCGTATCCGTTGTCCCAAATGTGAGAATTACTTAACATTCGATGAAACCAAGTATACCGAAGGCCAATCACTGGTCTTTGTATGTGACCAGTGTAAGAAGCAGTTCAGTATCCGTTTAGGTAAATCAAAGATGAAAGCCCCTCAAAAGGAAGAACGTCCGGATGAAGCGGAGTTTAAAGAGGCTTTTGGCAGCATCACGGTCATTGAGAACGTGTTTGGTTTTAAGCAGGTACTTCCATTGCAAGAAGGTGACAATATCATAGGCCGGCGTTGCGTGGGGAATGTTATCGATGTGCCGATTGAGACTTCGGATATGAGTATGGACCGGCGTCACTGTATCATTAATGTAAAGCGTAATAAGCAGGGAGTGTTGATTTATACCTTACGCGATGCTCCCAGCCTGACGGGAACTTTCCTTAATAATGAAATTTTGGGTGACAAAGACCGTATTCGCATTGAGGATGGAGCCATTGTAACTATTGGTGCCACTACTTTTATATTGCGGGCAGCAGAGCAGGAAAGCCTTTAGACAAAAAAGAAAACTGTGGCTTAATTATTTCCCATCAAATGTGGTATAAATAAAGCAGACCGTATAAAAACTCCTTTTGTACGGTCTGCTTGTTTAAAATCATAGGAATTAAAGAATACCTTTTACTGTTTCCTGCATGCCTTTTTCTTGGATGGATTTTAAGAAGCAGGTAATCATGTCTGTCAATCCTGGAACGGTATTCAAGTCTCCGTGTTCCCCCCAGATAAGGTCTTTGGCTGCCAATACGCCTTCTGCCACTTTGCGGGTATCCCCCGTTGCCCAAAGGTCTTTCAATAACTGCATGATTTCGGGAGCATCATTCGGGATGATTTCTGTGCCGTCTGCGCGGGTACCTCCTTTGTAATACGTGATGATGGCAGCCAGTCCCAATACCAGACCTTTCGGCAGTTCTCCTTTACGTTTCAAGTAGGTTTTCAGGCCAGGAAGGTCACGGGTTTGGTATTTAGGGAAAGAGTTCAGCATAATACTGGTTACGGCATGGTCAACAAACGGATTGTTGAAGCGCTCCAATACATCTTCTGCAAACTTTTTCAATTCGTTTTTCGGCAGGTTCAACGTTTCCATCAGCTCGTCAAACATCACTTTATGGATGTATTGTCCGATTATAGGATGCTGGCAGGCATCGCGTACAATATTTACCTCCGACAGATAGGCTACTGGAGACAATACGGTATGAGGTCCATTCAGCAAGGTTACTTTTCTTTCGTGGTAAGGTTCTTCAGAAGGAACAAACAATACATTCAGTCCGGCTTTGTCGGCAGGGAATTCTTCGGCGACTTCTTGCGGAGCCTCGATGACCCATAAATGGAAAATTTCAGCCTGCACTACCAGATTGTCATCGTACTGTATCTTTTCTTTTATAGCGGCAATGTCTTTGCGGGGGAATCCTGGAACGATACGGTCCACCAGTGTTGCATACACACCGCAGGCTTCCTCAAACCAAGCTCTGAACTCATCACCCAATTGCCATAATTCAATGTATTGATAGATTGTCTCCTTCAACTTGTGGCCATTCAGGAAGATGAGTTCGCAAGGGAAGATAATCAGTCCTTTGCTCTTGTCGCCGTTGAATGTCTTGAAGCGGTGATACAACAGCTGTGTCAGTTTGCCCGGATAAGAAGACGCCGGTGTATCTGTCAGCTTACAAGCAGGGTCAAAGGCTATACCTGCTTCCGTCGTGTTGGAAATGACAAAACGCATTTCCGGTTGTTCGGCCAATTTCATGAACTCATCGTTTTGAGTATAGGGGTTTAAGGCACGGCTGATTACATCTATCATAGTCAGACTGTTGATGGTTTCTCCTTTATCCAGACCTTGCAGATTTACATGATAAAGGTCATCCTGGACATTCAGCATGTCAACCATACCTTTATCAATGGGTTGGACTACTACCACATTGCTGTTGAAATCGGTCTTTTGATTCATGTTATAAATAATCCAATCCACAAATGCGCGAAGGAAATTACCTTCGCCAAACTGGATAATGCGTTCCGGGCGTTGTGCTTTGGGAGCAGTTTCTTTGTTTAATGCTTTCATTTAAAAAATGATTTAAATGGTTGATATGTAATTTTTTAATTATTCAAACTCAAAGTAAAAGTCTATGTTTTCCTTCATCAATATGTCGATGGGCATGTATTTCACTGCAGTGACCGGTCTTTTAAATACCACGTGGTTGCATAAAGTCTTTACGCCACAATAGCCTTGCAGGCCTGGACGTTGACCGATGAGAAAGGTTACTTCACCGGTTTTCAGGAACTCTGTATTTTTGTGTAAAAGGTCATATCCCACAAGTCCTGCCAGCTTCCACCCCTTTTCGTGCAGATAACTTGCCACTTGATAAACACGGGAATTAAAAACAGCTCCCAGTACGGCTTGGGGATGTTCTTTAAAAAAAGCATCCAATATCCGTCTGTTGCCGTCAGTATCTTCCTTGTGCAACACAATGTCATGGATAGTCAAATCCTTATGTTCCTCGGAAAGGTATTGCATGAACCCCTCGAGGCGGCGTTGCATCTGGATTTCTGCCGGATTGTTTTTCTGATTGCTCAGGAATAACACAAGCTCCTGCCCTTTTTCATAGCTACGCATCAGAATCTTGGCAGCAATGTATCCGCTGGTTTTGGAATCTTGTCCGATATAACACAAGGCATGCGTCTGTTCAATATTGAAGTCTATGAATGCATAGGGAATATCCGCTTCCTCCAAATAAGTAGTGAGTTTTATGGTCTCCTCTCGGAAATTCGGGGCAACAAGTACGGCGTCGGCATTTTCCTCCCGGAGCACAGCACATGCTTCTTTATAGGAGGATTTGTCCGCATGCCGATAGTACAGATAGCTAACCCCAACATTGAACGGCCGTAATTCTTGTGCGGCACGGTCAATTCCCGCTGCTACAGCATGCCAATAATCATGTTCTATATAATAAGGTATAATGCAGACAATATGATAGCGCTTTTTAGCCGCCAGCCCGATGGCAAACATATTGGGATGATAATCTATCTCGTCGAGTACTTTCTGGACTTTTTCCCTACTGGAAACGGATACGTCTCCGCGGTTGTGCAGTACGCGGTCTACAGTGCCGGCAGAGACGCCGGCCATGCGTGCTATGTCTTTAATGGTATAGTTCTTGTTTTCCATCTTGAGGTATGCTGCCTAAGGCGGTAAAGGTGAGACGTCTGAAGCTTAAATATTATAAATATTCGCCGCAAAGATACGAATTATTTTGTTTCTCCAAGTAAAATTTCTACTTTTGTGTTCGATAACGGTTAATAAAACTAAAAACAATTATACGACCTATTAGCTTTACAATCAATACTATATAGGTGTAATAAATAGAAAGTAATATTTTTAGATACTTAAAACACAAGAAGATGAAAAACTTTATGGACGGAAACTTTCTGTTGCAAACGGAAACATCACAGAAGTTGTACCACGAGCATGCGGCTAAAATGCCAATTATCGACTATCATTGTCACTTGATTCCTCAAATGGTGGCGGAAGACTATCAGTTTAAGTCACTGACTGAGATTTGGTTGGGAGGTGACCACTACAAGTGGCGGGCCATGCGTACCAATGGTGTGGACGAACGTTTCTGTACCGGTAAGGATACTACAGATTGGGAAAAGTTTGAAAAGTGGGCCGAAACGGTACCTTATACTTTCCGTAATCCGTTGTACCACTGGACCCACCTTGAATTGAAGACCGCTTTTGGAATCGATAAAATTCTCAATCCTCATACGGCCCGTGAAATTTATGATGAATGTAATGAGAAGCTGAAACAGCCTGAATATTCCGCCCGTGGCATGATGCGCCGTTATCACGTGGAAGTGGTTTGTACTACAGATGATCCTATTGATTCCTTGGAATATCATATCAAGACACGCGAGAGCGGTTTTGAAATCAAGATGTTGCCTACTTGGCGTCCGGATAAGGCAATGGCGGTGGAAGTTCCTGCCGATTTTCGCGCATATGTAGAAAAGTTGGCCGAAGTGAGCGATGTGGCTATTTCCTGCTTTGACGATATGGTTGCTGCCTTGCGTAAGCGTCACGATTTTTTCGCGGAACAAGGATGTAAACTGTCTGACCACGGAATTGAAGAATTCTATGCCGAGGATTATACAGGAGCGGAAGTTAAGGTTATCTTTAACAAGGTATATGGCGGTACTGGATTGACGAAGGAGGAAATTCTGAAATTCAAGTCGGCCATGCTGGTTGTGTTCGGCGAAATGGATTGGGAGAAAGGTTGGACACAACAGTTCCATTATGGTGCTATTCGCAACAACAATAGTAAGATGTTCAAACTGTTAGGTCCTGATACCGGTTTTGATTCCATTGGCGAATTTACTACAGCAAAAGCTATGGCTAAATTTCTCGACCGCTTAAACTCCAATGGTAAGCTGACCAAGACTATTCTTTATAATTTGAATCCATGCGCCAACGAAGTCATTGCTACTATGCTGGGTAACTTCCAGGATGGTACGGTTGCCGGTAAGATTCAATTCGGTTCCGGTTGGTGGTTCCTTGACCAGAAGGATGGTATGGAAAAGCAGATGAATGCCCTTTCTGTACTGGGCTTATTGAGCCGATTTGTTGGTATGCTGACCGATTCCCGTTCCTTCCTCTCCTATCCGCGCCATGAATATTTCCGCCGTACATTGTGTAATCTTGTAGGCCGTGATGTAGAAAATGGTGAAATTCCTATTTCCGAGATGGAACGCGTAAACCAGATGATTGAAGATATCAGCTATTATAACGCTAAGAATTTCTTCCAATTCTAAAAAGCAATAGTAAGCTATAAGTTATGCAGTTTCACCCATAACTTATAGCTTATCTAATATTCCTTTGATACTATCCAATCGTATAAAATTGGGATGTCGTATTTCCCCTTCATGTTGCTCGTATGCCCAAGTCACGTGGTATGGTACATGGGCAGCGTATCCCCCAAGTTCCAATACCGGAAGTATGTCTGATTTTACAGAATTACCTATCATCAGGAGTTTTTCAGGCGGACAGCCCAATGTATCAATCAGCCTCTGGTAATCATCGATTTTCTTGTCACTCATAATTTCGATATGATGGAAATATTCTCGCAGTCCGGAAGCTTCTATTTTTCTTTTCTGGTCGAACAAGTCCCCCTTAGTGGCCAACACCAATTTATATTTCCCATGAAGTGACGATATGGTCTCCTTCACGCCTTCCAGTAGTGTAACCGGTTTCTGCAGAAGCTCTTGTCCCCATCCTATTACTTCTTCTATAAGATGCATATTCCCGTTTCCGTCTGTCACTTTGCAGATGGTTTCAGTCATACTGAGCATTATGCTCTTCAGCCCATAGCCATACATATGCAGATTCTTCATTTCTGTTTCAAAAAACCTTTGTGATATGGATGAAGCAGGCAGATATTGCCTTAAAAGGTTACAGAATTTGTGCTCGAACTCCTGAATATAAAGTTCGCTTTCCCACAGTGTGTCATCAGCGTCAAAAGCTATAAATTCGATTTTATCTTTCATGAATGGTCGTTTTATAAAAGCGTCCAAAGATACGGAGTATTCTATATAAATGAAAAGATAAATAGTGATAAATGGGAAGTTAATATCTTGTCTGCAACTTATTAATATTGTGTTTGCAGAAAATTAATATCTTGCAAACACGATATTAATTTCCTATTTTTGCATTTATTTTTTCATTTAATACATAAATTTTAATCGTACAAAAGGATGATGACATCACCCCAACCCGCTTCCAAAGGCTTCAGCAGAGCTTTTTGGGTAAGCAGTACAGTAGAACTGTTCGAACGCATGGCATATTATGCTGTATTTATTGTTCTTACCATTTATCTTTCCAATATTTTAGGTTTCAATGATTTTGAGTCAAGCATGATTTCCGGTCTGTTTTCGGGAGGGCTCTATTTGTTGCCTATCTTTACGGGCGCATATGCCGATAAGATAGGTTTCCGAAAGTCGATGATTATTGCTTTCTCACTGCTTTCCATCGGGTATTTGGGCTTGGGATTGCTTCCCACCCTACTGGAAACAGCCGGTCTGGTGGAGTATGGCGAGACAACCCGTTTTTCAGGATTGCCGGATAGTAATGACCGCTGGATGATTGTCCCCGTATTGTTTGTTATCATGGTAGGAGGTTCGTTCATCAAGTCTATCATATCGGGATCGGTGGCTAAGGAAACAACAGAGGCTACCCGTGCTCGCGGCTATTCCATCTTCTATATGATGGTGAATATAGGAGCTTTTACCGGAAAAACGGTGGTCGACCCTCTACGGAATGTTATCGGTGAGCAAGCTTATATTTATATCAATTACTTCTCGGCTGCCATGACGGTGCTGGCATTATTGGCTGTCATCTTATTGTATAAATCGGCACATACAGCAGGTGAAGGGAAAAGCATGCGTGAAATTGGGCAAGGTTTTCTGCGTATTATCACTAATTGGCGTTTGTTGATTCTTATCCTCATCGTAACCGGCTTTTGGATGGTGCAGCAACAGCTCTATGCAACTATGCCCAAATATGTCATCCGTATGGCGGGTGAAACAGCCAAACCGGGGTGGATAGCCAATGTAAACCCGTTTGTAGTGGTTTGCTGTGTAAGTTTTATCACCCGGTGGATGGCAAAGCGCACAGCTATTACTTCTATGAATATAGGCATGTTTCTTATTCCGGTATCGGCATTGCTGATGGCATGCGGTAATTTGCTGGGCAACGATATTATTTCCGGCATGAGCAATATTACTTTGCTGATGGTGTTTGGTATTGTTGTGCAAGCTTTGGCAGAATGTTTTATCTCACCGCGTTATCTGGAATACTTCTCTTTGCAGGCCCCCAAGGGCGAAGAAGGTATGTACCTCGGTTTCAGTCATCTTCATTCATTCCTCTCTTCTATTTTCGGATTCGGTATTGCGGGGGTGCTTCTGACAAAATATTGTCCTGATCCAGTCTTGTTTGAAACCCGCGAAGCGTGGGAAGCAGCCAGTGTCAATGCACATTATATCTGGTATTATTTCGCTGTTATAGGATTGGTTGCGGCAATAGCATTATTCGTTTTTGCCAAAACTACCGAATTCATCGACAAAAAGAAGAAGGCATAAGGTTTATATATTGCATACTTTTTGTATATTTGCCGTCACTTTTTTTAAAAGCGACGGCTTTTTTGTAATTAAGGAGATTAGGATGAAAGTAAAATTTATAAGCCTTGCCAGTGGAAGCAGCGGCAACTGTTATTATATAGGCACAGAAAAATATGGAATACTCATCGACGCCGGCATTGCAGTACGGACGATAAAAAAAGGACTGAAAGAAGCAGGTATCAGCATGGAAATGATACGTGCGGTATTTGTTACGCACGATCATGCAGATCATATTAAAGCGGTAGGCGGATTGGGTGAGAAACAGAATATTCCTATTTATACAACTGCCCGGATTCATGAGGGTATCAACCGGAGCTATTGCATGACAGAAAAGTTATATTCGTCTGTCCGTTACCTGGAAAAGCAGCAACCCATGCAGTTGGAAGATTTTCATATCGAATCTTTCGAGGTGCCTCATGACGGTACGGACAATGTGGGCTATTGCATTGAGATAGATGGAAAAGTGTTTGCCTTTCTTACAGACCTTGGTGAAATTACTCCTACGGCCGCAGAATATATCAGAAAGGCCAATTATCTGATATTGGAAGCCAACTACGATGAGGAAATGTTACGCATGGGTACCTACCCCCAATACCTGAAAGAACGGATTACCAGCCGCACCGGACACATGAGTAATATTGCTACTGCTGAATTTCTTTCGGAAAATATGACGGAACATTTACAGTATATTTGGCTTTGTCATTTGAGCAAGGACAACAATCATCCTGAATTGGCATATAAAACAGTGGAATGGAAATTAAGGGAAAAAGGAATTATCGTAGGAAAGGATGTACAGTTGTGTGCTTTGAAGCGTACTACTCCTTCTGATTTATACGAGTTTGAATAAAAAAATCCCATTCCATCGCAAAAAACACCCCGTTTTGTTTGCACGAATAAAATAAAAGGACTACTTTTGCACCCGCAAACAAGAAATAAGGAATGCACTCTTAGCTCAGTTGGTAGAGCAACTGACTCTTAATCAGTGGGTCCAGGGTTCGAATCCCTGAGGGTGTACTTAAAAAAGGAACAACTACTGTTGTTCCTTTTTTAAGTTGTCTTAACAAGAACATGCTTTGATGGGTATAAGCTCCTCATACGGAATCACTAGTAAATCTATATGGGGATGATACATTATTTTTCGTTAGTCCGCATAATAAATTCTTCAGAAGTTTGTTTTTATACCTTTGCCCTCACCCGCTTTCTGCCTCTTCCGTCACATTCGAAAATATATGTCAGAAAATGAAAGTAGGAAGAAAACTTTTATTTCCTCCTACTCGTATATCTATATTTTGTATATTTGTACACACATCAATGATTTTAAACTAAAAGAAAAACAATATGGATAAAGATTCAAAGCAAGTAGTAGTTCTTCTGACACATCCCAATATAAAAGAGTCGCGAGCTAACAAGGCATTGATGGATGCTATTAGTGACATGGGAGAGGTAGCCATATACAATTTATATGAGATGCGTATGGAAGATGCTTTTAATGCAGAGATATGGAGCACTATCATATCGCATGCATCTGCGCTTGTATTTCAGTTTCCGTTCTATTGGATGTCGGCTCCTTCTTTATTGAAGAGATGGTTGGATGAAGTATTTACTTATCTGGCAAAAACTCCTGCTGTGGCTGGTAAGACATTGATGGTGGTCACTACTGCCGGCTCTGAACATGATGCTTATAGAAGCGGAGGAAGAAATCGTTTTACGGTGGATGAGTTGTTAAGACCTTATCAAGCAAGTGCTGTACATGCTGGAATGATATGGCAAACTCCTCTTGTAGTCTATGGAATGGGGACCTCGGAAGCTAGTAAAAATATAGCAGAAGGGATAAATTGCTATAAGCAAAGAATTGAAGCATTGGTGAAGAAAGACATTTTCAGTGATAATTGGTAATAGTAGGACCATATCGAAATGGAACATTCTTTTTCATTTTTGAATGTTTGTTTTTCTCTTTATCTTTTTCTAAAATACTGATTTTAAGCAATAAATAAAATATTGTATGAATTGGCATATTTCTTGTGTTAACTCATACATGAAACTTTATATTATATCAAACAGATTACCCGTTAAGGTTACCAAAGAGGATGAAACGTTCGTATTTTCACGAAGTGAAGGCGGACTGGCTACCGGTTTGGACTCACTTCAGATTTCCTACGAAAAACATTGGATTGGATGGCCTGGAATATGCGTTGACAACGAAGAAAGTAAAGAGGAAATCACTTCTAGATTGGAAGGAATAAATTTCCACCCAGTATTCTTGTCCGAAATACAGATAAAGAATTATTATGAAGGCTATAGTAATAGTACTATTTGGCCATTATGTCACTACTTTTTTGTTTATACGCTGTATCGGAACTCTTTCTGGCAATCGTATCAGGAAGTGAACCAGTTGTTCTGCGATGCCATTTGCCGCGTGATACGTCCAGGTGACAAGGTGTGGATTCAAGACTATCAGCTAATGCTGCTTCCCGGAATGCTTCGGAAGGTTTACCCGGATTTGAATATCGGATATTTCCATCATATCCCTTTCCCTTCCTATGAACTTTTCCGGATATTACCGGAGCGTGCAGAAATCCTGAAAGGATTATTGGGTGCTGACTTTATAGCTTTCCATACTCATGACTATATGCGGCATTTTATCAGTGCTGTCGAACGGGTATTGCGTATTGACTTTAAACTGGACGAAGCACAACTCGGGAATAGAGTAGTTAGGATCGATGCTCTTCCTATGGGAATCAACTACGGACTGTATCACAATGCTTCTTCCAGACCGGAAGTACGGCGGGCGATAGACCGTACACGGAAATTTTTCGGGAATCATAAGTTGATTCTTTCTGTAGACCGCTTGGATTATAGCAAAGGCATTCTGCACCGTTTATGGGGATTTGCTGCCTTTTTAGAATGTCATCCTGAATATTGTGGAAAAGTTACATTGGCAATGGTCATTGTTCCATCACGTGACCATGTAGATAGTTATGCTGAGCTAAAAACCAAGATTGACGAAGAAATAGGTTCTATAAACGGACAGTATTCTACGATGGACTGGACTCCGGTTTGCTATTTCTATCACGGTTTTTCATTTGAAGAACTGGTGGCAATGTACTATATAGCTGATGTAGCTTTGGTAACTCCACTTCGTGATGGCATGAATTTGGTTGCCAAGGAATATGTAGCCTCGAAAAATAATAATCCGGGTGTTTTGATTTTGAGTGAAATGGCAGGTGCAGCTATTGAGATGACGGATGCATTGTTGATTAACCCCAATGACACTGAGGAGATAAAGCAGGCCATTTGTCGGGCTTTGGAGATGCCCGAACAGGAACAACTGAAACGCTTGCAACACATGCAGAAAATTATTTCCGTACAAACGGTTAATAAGTGGGCGGCAGATTTTGTAAGTGAATGGAGCGATACGTGCCGTAAGAATGAACAGCTTCGTAAGAAAAGGATATCCGCCGGTATTATTGGTGCCATCAAAATGAAATATAACCAGGCTAAGCAACGGCTTATCTTGCTGGATTATGACGGAACGTTGGCGTCGCTCAAGACACGACCGGAAAATGCTAAACCCACCCCTGAACTCATTGCCACATTGCAGAAGCTGGTTTCCGACCCGGCCAACCATGTTGTTGTGAATAGTGGTCGCGACCATTTTACTTTAGAAAAATGGTTGGGAAATTTACCTATTGCAATGGCTGCGGAACATGGCGCTTTCTATAAGGAAAATGGCATCTGGCACAAAAACATAAACAAAGCGGAATGGAGTTCCGGATTGGTGTCCATCTTGAAGCTTTTTGTCGAAAAGACGCCTCGTTCCCACCTTGAAGTCAAGGAAACGGCTTTGGCATGGCATTACCGGGAAAGTGATGCATGGTTAGGAGCTTTGCGGGCACAGCAACTTATCAATGTGCTGGTTAACATCTGTATACAGCAAAAGCTGCAAATCATACAAGGAGATAAAGTAGTGGAGATTAAGTCTCCCGATTATAATAAAGGTTCCGAAGTGAGACGCCAGTTGGAAAAGAAACATTATGACTTTATCATAGCTATGGGAGATGATACTACGGATGAAGATATGTTCAAAGCTTTGCCGGTGAATGCAGTGACAATCAAGGTGGGATATGTGTCGGAGGCAGCAAGCTATAATATGCCATCACAAACGGAAGTCCTGCCTTTTCTTCAAATTCTGGCGAACAAGAAAGACATGAAACAACCCATTGGCGAGAATGTCAAAACGAGCTTGAAAGGGATATTCGATTTTTTCAGAGACTTGTTAAAAACAAAATAGTAAAAATGAGTAATTTAAATTATGGGGTAGTAGGCAATTGTCGGACTGCCGCACTTATATCCGAAAAAGGCAGCATAGACTGGTTGTGTTTTCCCGATTTTGATTCTCCGTCTATCTTTGCATCACTACTTGATCGGGAAAGAGGAGGAAGTTTTGGATTTGACGTTACAGAAGACTATCATATCTCACAATCTTACGTTCCTCACACTAACATATTGTCTACTTCTTTTTCTTCGAAAGAGGGAGAATTTGTCGTACTTGATTACATGCCTTATTACCGTTCCTACGAAAATGCCCATTATCTTCCGGCAGAATTGTATCGATATGTGAGGTGGATAAAAGGTAAGCCCCGTTTCAAAGTAAACTATGTCCCTGCTCCCAATTATGCGCAAGGTAAAGTGATTCATAATGTCACTTCTGAATTTATAGAAAGCTATTGTTCTTCTGATAATAAAGATAGACAATATTTGTATTCTTCCCTTCCTTTGCAGAACATCGAACAGAAAAAAGAAATTATATTGGAAAAAGATGAGTTCTTTCTTTTGTCATACAATGAAAAGGTCATTCCGGTGGACATTGAACGGGAAAAAATTGAATATTGCCGTACTTTGGTTTATTGGCTTAATTGGACCAACCGTACTAAGAAATATTCTCTCTATAATGATGTGATAGAAAGAAGCATGCTGGTTTTGAAACTGATGTCTTACTATAACGGAGCCGTACTGGCCGCCCTTACTACCAGTTTGCCCGAATCCGTCGGCGAAGTACGTAATTGGGATTATCGGTTCTGTTGGTTGAGGGATGCCTCCATGTCTATCGAAACTTTGTTCCAGATAGGCCATATAGGAGCAGCAAGACGTTTTATGAAGTTCATACAGTCCACTTTCGTATCCAAGCACGAATCCTATCAGATAATGTACGGCATTCGGGGAGAAAGGCAGCTGACCGAGATTATTCTGGAGCATTTGTCCGGATATAAGAATTCCAAACCAGTACGGATAGGTAATGATGCTTACCATCAAAAGCAGAATGACTCGTTCGGTTATCTGATGGATTTGATTTACCAGTACTATCGGCTGATGCCCGGTACATTAGACGAAATAGAGGATATGTGGGAAATGGTAAAGAGCATTCTTTCCACGGTAATGGAAGATTGGAAGAAACCAGATAAGGGGATATGGGAAATCAGAGGAGAAAGCCGCCATTTTGTTTCATCCAAAGTGATGTGTTGGGTGGCTTTGGACCGTGGTGCAAAGATAGCTTCCATGCTCAATAAATACGGTTATAGTGAACGTTGGCAAAAGGAAGCTGACAAGGTATGGCAGGATGTAATGACATATGGATGGAAGGAAGAACTTCAAAGTTTCTCGCAGACTTATGATAATATGGCAATGGATTCCTCTTTGCTGTTGATGGAACCTTACGGTTTTATTGCAGCAGACGATATCCGATACCATAAGACAGTGAAGGCTGTGAAAAAAGCTCTTTTGCATAAGGGATTGATGTACCGGTATAACAGCGAAGATGATTTCGGGCTTCCTTCTTCGGCTTTTACCATTTGCACTTTTTGGCTGATACGTGCGCTTTTTGTTATCGGAGAAAAGGAAGAAGCCCGTTGTTTGTTTGATGATGTTCTGACATATTCCAATCATTTGGGGTTATTCAGTGAGGATATTGATTTTAATACGAAGGAACAACTGGGGAATTTTCCACAAGCTTATTCGCATTTGGCATTAGTCAATACGGCTATTCTGTTTGCAGAAGAAAATAAGAGATTGGCTTTTATCCGGCCGTAACGAGGAGGGGAACTTAATTAATACTGCAAATGGGAGCATTTTGTATTTGTCCTTCTTTCTTTCGTTTTTAATTCCATTGAATGATGATACCTTTCTTTTTTTATGTATTTTTGCATAAATAAAATTTCACTATTTCAGCAGTTGTTTTGTACTCATATCGCTGATATAGTTTAGGAACTCAAAATAAAGGATTATCATGTTACGGAAGATTAGACTGACTTTTGCAATGATTTGCTTTGTACTCATCACCTTGTTGTTCCTTGATTTTACGGGAACGTTGCATGGGTGGTTCGGCTGGTTGACCAAAATCCAGTTTTTGCCGGCTGTATTGGCGCTAAATGTGGGAGTGATATTGTTTCTTGTAATTCTCACTTTGGTATGCGGGCGTATCTATTGTTCTGTGATTTGCCCCTTAGGGGTATTTCAGGATATACTGGCATGGCTGGGCCGGCAACCCAAAAAACGCAGGAAGCTTCCTTACTCTTATTCTCCGGCCTTATCTTGGCTGCGCTATGGCGTATTGGGTGTGTTTATCATTGCCTTGATTGCCGGAATTGGTTCATTGGCTGCTCTACTTGCACCCTATAGTGCATACGGACGTATTGCCAATAATCTTTTTCAACCTATATGGCAATGGGGCAACAATCTGCTTGCTTATCTGGCTGAACGGGCAGACAGTTATGCCTTTTATGAAACGGATGTATGGTTGAAGAGCCTGCCGACTTTTATTATTGCTGCCGCTACTTTGGCTGTGCTTGTTGTTCTGGCCGGACGCAACGGACGAACCTATTGTAATACGATTTGCCCGGTAGGAACGGTCTTGGGCTTCCTTTCACGTTATTCGCTTTTCCGCATCACAATAGATTCGGAAAAGTGCAACCAATGCAGTCTTTGTTCACGCAACTGCAAGGCAGCCTGCATCAACTTTAAGGAGCATCAGATTGATGCAAGCCGGTGTGTGGTTTGCATGAACTGCATTGAGAAGTGCAAGCATGGAGCCATTTCCTACAAGTATCATCCTTTCGGTAAACCTGCTGCGGGCAAGGCAGATTCGGAACAGATAAACGAAACCCGCCGCAGTTTTTTCACAGCAACGGCTCTGGTTGCAGCCACTTCTGTTTTAAAAGCGCAGGAAAAGAAAGTAGACGGAGGACTGGCAGCCATTGAAGATAAGAAGATTCCTGAGCGAAGCACTCCCCTCACTCCTTCCGGCTCATTGAGTGCCCGCAATATGGCGCAACACTGCACGGCCTGCCAGCTCTGTGTGTCGGCATGTCCCAATCAGGTTCTTCGTCCTTCTGCAGACTTAAGGAAATTGATGCAACCGGAAATGTCATACGAACGCGGCTATTGCAGACCGGAATGTACAAAATGTTCGGAGGTATGTCCTGCAGGGGCTATCCGTCCGATAACCAAAGCTGATAAATCATCCGTTCAGATAGGGCATGCCGTGTGGGTAAAGAAAAATTGCATACCACTGACGGATGGTGTGCAGTGTGGCAACTGTGCACGCCATTGTCCGACGGGAGCCATACAAATGGTGCCGAGTATACCTGAAGACAAGGATTCTCCAAAGATTCCGGTAATCAATGTGGAGCGTTGTATCGGCTGCGGGGCATGTGAGAATCTTTGTCCGGCCCGTCCGTTCAGTGCCATCTATGTGGAAGGACATGAAAGACATCGAATTATATAACAAAGTAGAATTTCTATAAGTATGGAAGAACATCATAAAAACAATATGAACCGTCGTGATTTCTTGAAGATAGTGGGAATTACAACCGCCACATCTACTGCTGCCCTCTATGGATGTGGTTCTAAGGAAGGAAGCAGTGAAGGCAGTAAAGTATTGGGCCCCATTCCGACGGATAAAATGACCTATCGTAGTTTTCCTGGTTTGGGGAGTGACAAAGTTTCTATTTTAGGATATGGCTGTATGCGCTGGCCTACCGTTCCTGCTCCGGATGGAAAAGGGGAAATGATAGACCAGGATGCTGTAAACGAACTGGTGGATTATGCCATTGCCCATGGCGTGAATTATTTCGATACGTCTCCGATGTATGTACAAGGATGGAGTGAGAAGTCTACGGGAATAGCTCTGAAACGCCATCCACGCGAATCGTTCTATCTTGCCACCAAACTATCCAATTTTCATCCTGATACCTGGACTCGCGAGGGTTCCATCGCCATGTACCGTAAGTCGTTCGAGGATATGCAGGTGGACTATATAGACTACTATTTGCTACACATGATTGGTGGCGGTGGCATGGAGCAATTCCGCAAACGCTACATAGACAACGGTATGATTGATTTTCTTGTCAAGGAGCGTGAAGCAGGACGCATCCGCCGTTTGGGATGGTCGTTCCACGGAGATATCGAAGTCTATGACTATGCCTTGCAGATGCATGACCGTGGTGAAGTTCATTGGGACTTTGTACAAATACAGTTAAATTATGTGGACTGGAAACATGCTTCGGGCAGCAACTTCAAGGCAGAGTATCTGTATGACGAGCTGGCCAAGCGTAAGATCCCTGCTGTCATTATGGAGCCTCTGCTGGGTGGGCGGCTCTCCAATGTCCCCGACCATATTGTGGCACGGCTGAAGCAGCGCGAACCCGAACGCAGTGTGGCGTCTTGGGCATTCCGTTATGCCGGTTCTCCCCAGGATGTACTGACAGTGCTGAGCGGCATGACTTATATGGAACATTTGCAGGATAACATCCGTACTTACTCTCCATTGGTACCACTCACAGAAGAGGAAACTCAGTATCTGTATGATACGGCAGATTTGATGATGGAGTACCCCACCATACCTTGCAACGACTGCAAGTACTGCATGCCTTGCCCGTATGGAATTGACATTCCTGCCATCTTGATACATTACAATAAATGTGTCAATGAAGGAAATGTGCCGGAAAGCAGCCAGGATGAGAATTATCGGAAAGCACGCCGTGCTTTTCTCGTAGGATATGACCGAAGTGTACCCAAACTGAGGCAGGCCGACCATTGTACCGGGTGCAACCAGTGTTCTCCGCATTGCCCGCAAACGATTGATATTCCCAAAGAACTGCATCGTATTGACAAATTTGTAGAACAGTTGAAACAAGAGACTTTATAAAATGGAGAGTATCATTGACATACTGCACAAGGGAGGATACTCTTGTGTTATGAAGAACCGGGAGGAAGTCCGTACTTTCACCCAACGGGGAGTAGCGGATTTGTATGATTTGTACCAGGCAGATTCTGCATTTATGAAGGGGGCTGCCATTGCCGATAAGGTTATAGGGAAAGGTGCCGCTGCTTTGATGGTACTGGGAGGCTTTAAAACGGTCTATGCCGATATAATCAGCACTCCTGCGCTGGCATTGCTGTGCGAAGCAGGAATTGAAACGACTTTTGCCCAAGAGGTTCCCCATATCATTAACCGTGACAAGACCGGCTGGTGCCCGTTGGAGACGGCTTGCATGGAGCTGAATACGGTAGAGGAGATGTATCCGGTGATTCAGAATTTTATATCAAGAATCAGGGCAAAATAGCAACAGCCTGCTCTCTTTCCCTGATTACCTGATGCCTTTCTCTTCCAGCATCTTGAAGTCTTCCTTGAGCATACCGACATCATCCAGTGTGCGGGCTTCATTGTGGTCGTTCAGATAGACTCTGGGTCTTTCGATAAACAGAGCGCTGGTGACAGATAAAGAGTCATTCCGGTATGGGGTCTCCACTCCACCTATTTCCAGCATTGTCTGGAAGAATGAGGCACTGGAAGATACATTCTTCTGCCTATTGGCTTGTGCGGCCTCCAATAACGATGGGTATCTCTGCCGGTAGTTGTCGGACATCCAAATAAAGAATGGCACATGTATCTGATAATAGGAAGGTACCGGTGAAGCATGCAGAAAGAGATGCCGGTTGTCATCGAAAATATCTTCTCCATGGTCTGAAGTGTATATCAGGGCAGAATTGACATGTTGTTCTTGAAGCATATCTATCAGACGAACCAGAAAATTATCCGTGTAGCGGATAGAATTGTCATAGGCATTAATCAGGTTGTCTTTGTATTTCACTTCCGCATCAACGGGCATGTCCGGCAGGAAGAAAGCCTGCTCTGCCGGATAGCGCTCTTTATAATTAAAATGAGAACCGTAAGTGTGGAGAACTATAAATTGCCTGGAAACTCCTTTGCCCAGTTCTTTTGCTACCAGTTTCAACAGTTCGTTATCAGAGGGGTTGTAATTGGAATCCCCTACATCTTCTTTAATGAAATCATACGTGTCGGCTTCTTTGCCGAAGAAGTCTATAAATGAGTGATTATAGCGCTGGTTCGAGAAAAAGGCGGTCTGGTAACCGGCTTCCTTGAATGCTGTGATAATCCCTTTCTGATAATAGATGGAATCAAAACTGGAAGCACTGACCGGCGACAGCAACATCGGAACACTCTTGTGGGTGGTGTTTGATTCTGTCAGCACATGGCTGAAAGCTGTCAGTCCGCCAATGCCCGACAGTCCCGGGTTAGTCTCCCGTTCGTAGCCGTACAAAGCCCAGTTGCATGCCCGTGAGGTTTCTCCCACCACCATTACATATACTTCCCTTTCATCAGCCTGATGAGTACTTCTAGCATGAAAGGTAAAATCTTTAGAGGTCTTGTGATAATTCCGCGTCTGGGCCGTCCGTTGAAAAGCAAGTGCTATGTTGTAGCATACGTTGGCAGGATACAGTTCGGATTTCGGCTCATACCGGTTATCTGTCAAATAAGCAGTGCCTAAGGATAATATTCCGGCAGACAACACATACAGAGTGCGACGGCGAGCTTGCCGGATGAATGCTTCGGACAGTCTGCGTTTGTGTACAATGGATATGGTTGCCAGAATTAATGCAGGTATATAGAGCACTACCACAATAACGATGGCAGGTATCAGATTGTCCAGCAGTTCCAGCGCCTCGCTCGAATTGGTTGTCACCAGATTCAGAAACATATCCACTGCGATAATGGACTGACCGAAAAGATACAGCAATACAAGCTGGAAGGCTCCGAAGAAGATGAACGGAAATAGCAGCCAGAATGTCCTGCCACAGTTTCTCGACCAAGCCATTACAGCATAATATATAGAAAGGGGTAGCAGGATATTACATATCTTTGCCGTCCATGATATGGGTTCTGTAAAGCATAGCACTACATTGGGTACTATCAGAATGACCAGAAACAGATAGAACAAATGTTCCTGATTGTCGAACCATTTTTTTATGTCTCTAAAAAGCTTCATTGATATTGAATATAAATCCGGTCTGGTGTTTGCCAAAACCTAAATCCAAACGTACGTTTACTCTCTTTTTGAACTCCCAGCGGTAGCCGAAACCATAATTAGGAAGAATATGCCTGGCCTCCAATTCCGAGAAATTCGGGAATATGGTTCCCGCCCCTACCCATACGGCAACTCCATTTCGCTTCCATACATGTTGGCGTAGTTCCAGCTGGGCATCCATTGCACACTTGTCACGGTAGCGCCCCTCATAATAGCCACGCATAGAATAGGAACTTCCCAATGTTGCCATCAGTCCCCAGGGCGGATTTCCGTAGTTCAGCAGAGTATGGAACTGGCCTGCCAACACCCCACCCTTCCACACGGACTGGTAATAGCTGGTCGTCAGTTCCGTATTGCTGAATGCATATTTATTTCCCAAAAAGGCCGGACTGAAGCGCTGGTCTATCCGTAGGTAATATCCTTTATAGGCATTTGTTAGAAAATCGCGTGAATCATACAACAAGGAAAACCCCAAGCTCACGTTGATGCTACGCGCTTTCATTCCTTTCCATAATTCCGGTTTTTCAAAGTCATGTCCATACACGTAATCAAATGCTGTCATCGGACCGATATAAAAGTTACGTGCCATCCGGAACATGAAGTCCACCTTAACCTGCGCCTGAAAGCGATCGTATTCACTCTCATTGTCATCATTGGCTCCATTGTCATATCCTTGTCCCCAGTAAAGGCTTGGGAAAGAATAGAAATACAGATTGTAGTTCAACCGGTATTTGTCTTGGGGAAACAGATGGTTTCCACGTACTCCCAGCAAATAGAATCCCACTGTGGAGACATCCCCATACAGAGAGACATTGGACGGAGGGAGAATACTATCGTTCCGGTCGGTACGGTAGAGTCCTGCCGCCACCAGTCCGATTCCAAATTTGGTGTCACTGGAATAATGAGGCCCGCCTATAATGCTGAAATCAAATTTCTTGTTTTTCTTTTCTTTGTTGGCATCGTTGAAGTAATTCAAAATTTTTCCGAAAAAACTGCGTTTCTTGGGAAGCGAGTCTATCGGATACGTAGAAATTGAGTCCACAGAGTTTTTTGCTTCTGCAAGGTGTGTTTGTGCATGAACAGCCGTTTCTGTAATCAGCATCAATATTGGTAATATCCATTTTGTCAATTTAGTGTCCATTTACTTGTAGAAAACTTCCGTGGCAAAGTTAGTTTTTATGTTCTTCATTACAACAATGTTACTGTTCTTTTTGTTTCCAATTTTTCTCTTTTAATGTTCATTTCTACATTGCATGTGGGGTTTACTCTTTTTAACTACATCATTTATAGAACTTTCCTCGATTTATACTGTTATTTTAATATTACAAAGAACAACATGATATTGAATTATGAAAACAGCAATGGACATTCCCGATAAAGAGGGACAGAAACGACTGGTAATCGTAGGCGGCGGCTTTGGCGGATTAAAGCTGGCACGAAAATTGAAAAGCAACAAGTTTCAGATAGTTTTACTGGATAAGAATAACCATCACATCTTCCAACCGTTACTCTATCAAGTGGCCACAGCAGGTATTGAACCGAGTGCCATATCATTCCCATACCGAAAAATCTTCAAAAAAAGAGAGCATTTCCATATACGTATTTGTGAAGCACAGCAAGTCTTCCCGGAACACAATCTGCTGGAGACTTCCATCGGCACGCTGGCATACGACTATTTGGTCATTGCCACCGGCTGCAACACAAATTATTTTGGAAACGACGGGCTGGAGAAACAGACCATGGCACTAAAGAATACTTCGGAAGCCTTGTTCAACCGAAACCAGATATTGGATAGTTTTGAACAAGCCCAGAACACCGGTAATAAAGAAGAGCGCAGGCGTCTGATGACCTTTGCCATTGTAGGCGGTGGAGCTACGGGAATAGAGTTGGCTGGTGCTTTGGCCGAGATGAGGAAGTTTGTCCTTCCTCAAGACTATCCGGACTTGAATATCAATGAGATGCGTATCATCTTGTTGGATGGCTCTTCCCGGCTCTTGTCTGCTTTTTCAGAAGAGTCTTCCAAAGAAGTGGCCGATTATCTGAAGAAGCGTGATGTGGAAATCAAATTGAACCAACGGGTGATGGGATACGAGAATTATCAATTGGCATTGAATGACGGGACTGCCATCGATACCAAAAATGTATTCTGGGTGGCCGGTGTCAAGGCAAACAGCCTTCAAGGATTGCCTGCCGATGCCTATGGACCGGGAAACCGCTTGAAGGTGGACACTTATAACCGTCTTTCTCAATATCCCAATATTTTCGCTATCGGGGATACGGCCCTTATGATTTCTGAGGAGTATCCCAAAGGACACCCGCAAGTGGTGCAACCAGCCATCCAGCAGGCCCGCAACTTGATAAGGAACTTGCAGCGTGCAGAAACAGGCCTGCCGTTGCAGCCGTTTATATATCAAAACAAAGGCTCCATGGCGACCATTGGCCGCAATCATGCCGTAGTCGAGCTTAAGAAACTGCGTTTTGGCGGTTTTCCGGCATGGGCTGTGTGGCTATTCATCCATTTGATGAGTATTGTGGGTGTAAAGAACCGTCTTTTCATCTTCGTAGACTGGATGTGGAGTTACTTTACCTATGACCCGTCTTTACGGATTATCATCAAACCCTTGAAGCGGGAGTAAACTTTTATTGAGTAATATTTGTTATAGTTCATATACGAACTTAAAAACGAATGAATATGTTAAAACAACTTTTATTTCCCGTCAAACCGGACGGAACGGCAACATCTGCTATGCTATTGATTGCAAGAATTGTATTCGGTATATTATTAATGAACCACGGTATCCAGAAGTGGACTAACTTTCAAGAGCTGTCGGCCGTTTTCCCTGACCCGCTGGGTGTAGGCAGTCCGCTGTCTTTAGGACTGGCTATCTTTGGTGAATTGGCATGTTCCATGGCATTCATTATAGGTTTTCTCTATCGTTTGGCTATGATACCAATGGTGTTTACAATGGCTGTTGCCTTTTTTGTAATTCATGGTAATGACCCGTTTGCCACGAAAGAGTTGGCTTTTGTATATCTGGTAGTGTTCATATTGATGTATATAATAGGTCCGGGCAAGTTTGCCGTTGACCGCTGGATAAGAAAAGCTCTTTTCCAAAAGGCTCGTAAATAGACACTTCCGTTTTACTGAAAACAGATTTTAAGCTCAAATAGGATGTATTTTCGTAAAAAATGTCACTTAAAAATGAAAATATGAGCAAAACATAGAGAATGTACTGACCATCAGTGGTGTTTGGCATAAAGTGGCTTCAAGTGGCATAAGTAGTGAAGACATGGTCTGAGCAGAATATAGAAGTTGTTATGCTTCCAAACCATTACCTCGTATCAAATGCACTTTTAACACTAACTTCCTATTTTTCTGCGTTCTGCGTAGGTTTGCGTTCTGCCCTTATGACTCTCATGATTTAATTTTGCACCAAACAAAAAGCAAGGATTATGAGAAGTACATTTAAGACTGTCTTCTATGTAAATGGAAGCAAAGAGAAGAGTGGAATTGTCCCTATCATGGGACGGGTTACCATCAATGGGACGATTGCTCAGTTCAGTTGTAAACAGAGTATATCCAAGGAGTTATGGGATGCCAAAGCTAATCGGGCTAAAGGTAAGAGCCGTAAGTCTATGGATGTTAATCATGCGCTTGATAATATCAAGGCGCAGATAGCAAAGCATTACCAGCGGCTTTCTGACCGGGAGGCATTTGTAACTGCCGAAATGGTACGCAATGCCTATCAAGGTATCGGCACAGAGTATGAAACGGTGTTACGTGCCTTTGATAAGATGAATGCGGATTTTGCCAAACGTGTTGGGAAAGACCGTTCGGAGCGTACATACCGTAAATATCTTACCGTAAGGAAATATGTCGCCGAATTTATGAAAAACCATTATAAGCGTTCGGATATGGGGATGAATGAACTGACGGAAGAGTTTATCCATGATTATTGTCTGTATCTACGTAACGAGGTCGGACTTGCCCAATCTTCCGTATGGATATATTCCATACCATTGAAGCATATCGTAACTTCCGCTCATTACCACGGGAAGATACCGAGAAATCCATTTGCACAATATCATGTGAATCCTGACCATAAGGAACGTGGCTTCTTGACAGAGAACGAAATCAAAGCCATGAGTACAATCGAATTGGAAAATGCCAATTTCGCTATTGCAAGGGACATTTTTATTTTCGGATGCTGGACGGGTATATCATTCGTGGACATCAAAAATCTCACCACAGACAATATCGTGGAACTGAATGGCTCACGTTGGATTGTATCCAAAAGGCAGAAAACAGGTGTGCCGTTTCAAATCAAGCTGATGGACATTCCCGCTCAAATAATTGAGCGAAATAAGCCATTCAGAAATGGTAAGAATTTGTTCAACATAAATTCTTACGATATGGTAAATAGGCGCATCAAGACTGTGGCAAAAATGTGTGGAATAGAAAAGAACATTTCATTTCACCTGAGCCGGCATTCCTTCGCTGTTTTAGCCCTTAATTATGGTATGCCAATAGAAAGTGTCAGCAAAATACTCGGACATACAAATATCACTACTACGCAGATTTATGCAAAAGTGACCAACACGAAACTTGAAAACGACATTTCTGCTTTTGAAGATAAGGTTAGCGGACATTTCACCATATAAAGAATGGCTTATGAAAAGAAGTATTATAACAATGAGTGAATCCGGCAATATCATAATGCCGGACAATGTCACAGACATTTGGATGAGCGAACAGGAACTTGGCGATTTATTCGGAGTAATTGCCCCCACATTCCGAGCTTCCATCAGAGCCATATATAAAAGTGGAGCATTGAAAGAATACGAGGTTCAGAAGTATATCAGATTGGAAAACGGCTATCATGCAAATGTATTCAGTCTCACGATGATAGTTGCGCTTGCTTTCCGTATCAATAGTTTCGGTGCGGAACAAATGCGCAATGCCATTCTTAAAAGGATGTACTTGCGAAAAGAGAAAACAACCTTCTTCTTTTCGCTGGGCAGTAACGGGACAAAGGCTTCTAATTATCAGGCATAAAATCCAATAATGTGACGACATGAAATCATGAAACCGACAAATCTTTATCTGTCAATTGATTGCTGATAAAACACTCAGTTGGTAAAACGTATTAGTATTCAGTTGAACTAACGTATTGCTGTTTTACCAATAATACGTATTACCAACAAAAGCCCGAAGAAGCAGACCTGTAACGGATGCTTTTTCGGGTTTGCTTTATATGCTCTTTACCTGCTTCCTGTGCAATTCGCAGCAAGTTTTTCATTCCGTGTAAATTTTGCGCCGTTCTGCTGTGATTTGCTTATCAGGCTTTCGCGTGACTTGCCGTAGCTTTGCACTTGATTAACTATTAACGATTTAAGCGAAATGTAAATGACAAAAACAAAGAACGAAAAGGAGGAGTTTATCCGAGTGGGTACAACCCTCTACAAGTTAGTGAACCAGACCCGTCTGAACGGTGGCTATGTGAGGAAACGCATTGTGTGGAACAACGAGACACTACGGCAGGACTATGGCAAGGACTATCTCGCCACCGTGCCGAAGTATGACGGTTTCTGTACAGTCCCAAACCATGTGGATTATCGTCCCGTGGTGGACAAGTTTCTCAACCTCTATGAGCCGATAGAGCATTGTCCACAGCAAGGCGAGTTTCCCTGCATCCAATCATTGGTTCGCCACATTTTCGGGGAGCAATACGAGTTAGGAATGGACTATCTGCAACTGCTCTACCTGCAACCCGTACAAAAACTGCCCATCCTGCTGTTGGTATCGGAAGAACGCAATACGGGCAAGAGCACGTTCCTGAACTTTCTGAAAGCCCTCTTTCAGAACAATGTCACGTTCAACACCAACGAGGACTTCCGCAGCCAGTTCAATTCCGATTGGGCAGGAAAACTCCTTATCGTGGTGGATGAAGTGCTGCTCAACCGCAGGGAGGACAGCGAGCGGTTGAAGAACCTCAGTACAACTCTATCCTATAAAGTGGAAGCCAAAGGCAAAGACCGTGACGAGATAGCGTTCTTTGCCAAGTTTGTGCTGTGCTCCAACAACGAGTATCTGCCCGTAATCATAGATGCAGGAGAAACACGCTATTGGGTACGCAAGATAGACCGCTTGCAGTCCGATGATACCGACTTCCTGCAAAAGCTGAAAGCGGAGATACCTGCCTTTCTCCATTTCCTGCAACACAGACAGCTATCCACCGAAAAAGAAAGCCGTATGTGGTTTGCACCCTCGTTGTTGCATACCGAAGCCTTGCGGAAGATTATCCGCAGCAACCGCAACCGATTGGAGATAGAGATACACGAACTTATCCTTGACATCATGGACAGTGTCGGTACGGACACATTCTCGTTCTGTTACAACGACCTTCTTCTTTTGCTGGTACACTCACAGGTAAAGGTGGAGAAGTACCAAGTACGGAAAGTGCTGCAAGAGTGTTGGAAACTTACTCCGGCATCCAACGGACTTACCTATACGACCTACCAATTTAATTACAATCGGGAGTGCCGTTATGAGCCGATTAAGAGAGTTGGACGGTTCTATACAGTCACAAGGAAGCAACTTGACTCCCTGTAACATCATTCTTTTTTTGTTGAATTGTTGAATAAGTATATAACCATGCTGAAAACAAACAACATACACTCTCAACAAATGCTCAACAATCGAAAAGAAATGTTGAGAAAACAACAGCATCCTTTGTTGGATTCTCTTTTTGTGAGTGGTTTGTTGAGAAGATGTTGAGGAAATAAAGCCTTAACATACAGCATAATATATGTGTCATTCATCAAATCAACATTATTACACTCATCATCAAATCCGTAGAAAGAATAAACCATGAACATCCAAGAAGCAAAACAAATCAGAATTGCAGACTATCTGCAAAGTTTGGGCTACACGCCCGTCAAACAGCAAGGCAACAGCCTTTGGTACAAATCACCATTCCGGGAGGAAACGGAAGCCTCGTTCAAAGTGAACACCGACCGTAACCTGTGGTTCGATTACGGGCTTGGCAAAGGCGGTAACATCATCGCTTTGGCAGAGGAACTATACGCATCCGACTATGTGCCCTACTTGCTCAACAAGATAGCGGAGCGAGTACCGCACATCCGTTCCGTATCTTTCTCTTTTCGCCAGCAAGCATCCGAACCGAGTTTCCAGCATTTGGAGGTGGGAGAACTTACCCATCCTGCATTGCTCCGTTATTTGCAGGAAAGGGGAATAAACATCAACTTGGCAAGGCTGGAATGTAAGGAGCTGCACTTCATCCATAACGGCAAGCCCTATTTCGCCATCGGCTTTCCCAATGTTGCCGGAGGATATGAAGTGCGTAACCGTTTTTTCAAGGGTTGCATCGCACCCAAAGACATCAGTTATATACGCCAGCAAGGAGAACAGCAAGAGAAGTGTCTCGTGTTCGAGGGTATGATGGACTATCTGTCCTTCCTCACGTTGCGGATGAAGAACTGCCCGACCATGCCCAATCTTGATGGGCAGGATTATGTCGTTCTCAATTCGGTTGCCAATGTTTCCAAAGCAATGGATGTGCTGCATGGGTACGAGCGCATCCACTGCCTGCTTGACAATGACGAGGCTGGAAGAAATGCCTACTTGGAATTGGCAAGAGAGTTCAGCGGTCGTATCAGGGACTTCTCCGACAACTACAACGGACATAAAGACCTGAACGATTACCTATGCGGTAAGTGGCAGAATGTAACCGTTAATCCACCTCCACGAACCATCGTAAAACCCAAAAAGAAAGGACTTGGATTATAGCACCTTGAACAAGAAAAACGTGAGATGCTCAAAACTCATTCCATAAGGATTGGGAGGTAGCAAGTTTGTGTTTCGGGCGTACCGAAACCGCTTGCTACCCACTTCCCAAGTTTCGGAAGATGGCATCCCGTTGGTCTATACAGTATAATCAGTAACAGAATTAGAAGAAACGAAATATGGAACAGAACAAGGAACGTAACAAGGGTGGTCGCCCCAAGAAGGAAGCGACCGAGAAACTGAAATACCGTGTCGCGGTGAAGATGGCGACAGCCGACTACTACCGTCTGCTGACACGGGCGCATGAGGCTGGTGTATCACCGAGTGAATATATGAGGGGGTGTTTCCGGAACGGTCATGTGAAAGAACGACTGTCTGAGGAACACGCCGGATACATCCGCCAACTCTGTGGCATGGCGAACAATCTCAACCAGCTTGCGCACAAGGCTAACGCCGGAGGCTTCCACGATGAACGGTGGGACTGCAAGGTGGCAGTGGCAAGGATTCACGAACTCTTAACCAAGATAGGGATATGATGGCGAAAATCGTAAAGGGAAGCGACTTCAAGGGTGTGGTGGATTATATCCTTGATAAAGGAAAGAATGCCCAAGTTGTCGCATATGATGGCTTGTTTATGGAGAACAAGGAAACCATTGCCATGAGTTTCAATGCCCAGTCGCTGATGAACGGCAATGTGGCGAAACCTGTCGGGCATATCGCATTGAGTTTTTCCAAAGAGGATGAGCCACGTCTGACGAACTGTGTCATGGGAGGTATCGCACTTGAATATATGGAACGGATGGGAATCAAGGACACGCAGTTCTTCATCGCCCGTCATTTCGACAAGGAGCATCCGCACGTGCATATCGCCTTCAACCGCATAGACAACAACGGCAATACCATATCCGACAGGCACGAGCGTCTGCGCAGTACCCGTATCTGCAAGGAACTAACCTTGATATATGGCTTGCACATGGCAAACGGGAAGGAGAATGTCAAACGCAACCGATTGAAAGAGCCGGATAAGACAAAGTACGAGCTTTACGACATCCTTAAAACGGAAGTCGGCATATGTGGAAACTGGGGCGTGCTTGTCGCAAATCTAAAACGGCAAGGAGTGGAAGTGCATTTCAGCCACAGAGGACAGACGGACGAGATACAAGGCGTAGTGTTCACCAAGAACGGCTACCACTTCAACGGGTCCAAGGTGGATAGGCGTTTCAGCTATTCCAAGATTGACGCAGCTTTGCAGAGTAACAGATGCAGGGAACGGAAAGGAATGATGACCAACGAATATGAAGTTGCTACACCAAGTACACCATCCAGCATAGCACAAAGTGAGTTCTTCAACGGTTCATTGGGATTGCTGAACGGTAGTGATTCTTCTTGCAACGCTGCTGATGTAGAAGCCAATCAGGAAATGGCAGAGATACTTCGTAGAAAGAAGAAACGCAAACGAGGAATGAGATTGTAACAACCATAGAACATAGTCCGGTGGAAAATTTCATCGGCGACTATATTATAATCGGACGTTCGGGATTATGTGCGAAAGATGAAATCCATCCGAACGGGATAAAAACAAAACAAAGAGATAAGGGTGAATTATTGGATTGTATTCGCTCTTATCTCTTTTCGACTAAAGATAAGTTAAAATGATACTGCACAAATAAAAATAATCGGAAACACTTGCGCATTCCGAAATATGTTCGTAATTTTGCGAACAACAAACAACACCGTGAAAATGGATAATAAAGAATATACTACAACTCAAGAGCAACTTGCCCGGTTCGCCAAAGCAATGGGACATCCAGCGAGAATGGCAATTCTTGAATTTCTGATAAAGCAAAATACGTGTTTTTTCGGAGATATACATGAGGTACTGCCGATTTCTAAAGCAACTGTTTCTCAGCATCTGAAAGAGCTGAAAGATGCAGGATTGATACAGGGAGAAATAGAAACTCCCAAAGTAAAATACTGCATCAACCGTGAAAATTGGAAGATTGCCTCTATGCTCTTCACCGAATTTTTTGGGCAATGCCTGTGCGAAAAAGAAAGATGTTGCAAGTAATCGCAATTCTTTTTTATCCCAAATGTTCGTTGTTTTACGAAATACAAACATAAGTTTAATCAAATAAAAGAAGAAGTATGAACAAACTGATTTTGGCTTTTGTCGTTTGCTTCGGACTGACCGCTTGCGGAAACAACGATGCAAAAAAGAACGACACTGTGAAAGTGGAACAGACACAATCACAAGAAGTGAACAACCGTGTGGAAATTCTGTATTTTCACGGTAAACAGAGATGTGCCACCTGTATGGCGATAGAGAAAAACGCCAAAGAAGTCATTGAAGCACAATTCGCAGAAGAAATTAAGAACGGTACTGTGGTTTTCAAGGCAATTGACATTTCCAAACCGGAGAATGAAAAGATTGCCGAGAAATACGAGGTTACATGGTCTTCCTTGTTCATCAGCAAGTGGATAGACGGGAAAGAAACCTATGAGAACCTTACCGAATATGCCTTTGCCAATGCTCGTAAGAACCCAGATGCATTCAAAAGCGAGATAAATAGTAAAATCCGAACCGCCTTGAAATAATCATATATGGACTGGCTACAGACTTTATTGGATAGCAGCACAACACCGACACTGACGGCATTCCTGTTAGGATTACTTACAGCGGTATCGCCTTGTCCGTTGGCTACAAATATAGCGGCAATCGGTTTTATAAGCAAAGACATCAAGAACAGGCAACGCATCTTTCGTAACGGTCTTTTATACACCTTGGGTCGTGTCATCGCCTATACCGTATTAGGTGTCATCTTGATTCTTATACTGAAAGAAGGGGCAAGTCTGTTCGGTATCCAGAAATTCATAGGCAAATATGGAGAATTGATTCTCGGTCCGGCATTACTTCTGACCGGGATGTTCATTCTATTCGGTAACAAACTCAAATTGCCCTCTTTCGGATTCAAAGGTAATGGTGAAAGCCTGGCACGAAAGGGTGGTTGGGGAGCATTGGCTCTTGGAATGCTGTTCGCTATGGCATTCTGCCCTACAAGCGGTGTGTTCTATTTCGGTATGCTGATACCGATGTCTGCCACAGCAACGATGGGTTATCTGTTGCCGATATTGTTTGCCATTGCTACGGCATTGCCTGTTTTGGTGGTCGCTTGGATATTGGCGTTCAGTGTCCAGCACATCGGCAGTTTCTACGGCAAGATGCAGACCGTACAGAAATGGCTGAATGGAATTGTTGGTTGCCTGTTCGTAGGAATAGGAGTATATTATTGTATCGTAATGTTTTAATTAACCAAGGATGCAATGAACACTTTGATAGAAACATTAAAATACTTCGTGTTTATCACGGCAGAATTGATAGCACTGTTCCTGCTGATCAGTGCGGTTGTCGAAATAATACTGATGTATATTCCGCAAGACAAAATCAAGCAATGGCTTTCTGGACGTGGAATCTTAGGCAATGTCATGGCAGCAGGATTCGGGGCACTCACCCCATTTTGCGCCTGTTCCACCATTCCGATGACAGTCGGTTTCCTCAATGCCGGAGTTCCTTTTGGAAGTACCATGTCATTCCTTATAGCTTCTCCGCTGCTCAATCCTATAATAATAGGAATGTTGGGGGCAATGGTCGGTGTAAAGGCGATGCTTGCATATTTCATTATTGCTTTCGCCGCCTCGGTCCTGTTCGGTGTGGTATTGGAAAAAATGGGGATGCAGAAGTATGTGAAAAACGTACGTCTCCGTAACGAACATAACGTAGGCAGTGAGGACAAAAGACAATGGACTATAAAGCGTAAACTGAGAGAAGCATTCGTTTCGGCTTGGGACAGTCTGCGCCCTATTTTAGGTTACTTGTTAATTGGAGTCGCACTCGGAGCAGGGATATACGGCTATATGCCACAAGATTTTGTGCTGAAGATAGCCGGACCAGACAATCTGTTTGCCATTCCTATCGCAGCCGTATTGGGCATACCGTTGTATATCCGTGCTGAAACGGCAATCCCTATCGGGGTCGCACTGATGGCTAAGGGTATGAGCATCGGCACTGTGATAGCGTTGGTTATTGGCGGTGCAGGTATGGCAATTCCGGAAATGACAATGCTTGCAAGCATTGTCCGTAAGAAATTGGTCGCAACGATTGTCGTTGTAATATTCCTTACGGCTGTAATTACAGGTTATTTATTTAACATATTATTGTAAGACAATTAAATATCAAAAGAATATGGAAACAAAAAAAGAAAACAAAAAAGGATTCTGGGCTTCATTATTCTCTCCGAAGCCTTGCTCGTGTTCATGTGGCAGTAATCTGATAATAGAAGAGCCCGAAAAACCAGAAACGTCTTGTTGCTGCGGAGATAAGTCATCTGCAAATAATTCAGGGGTAACGGAAATCAAGATATTGGGACCGGGGTGCGCCAAATGCAAATCAACCTATCAAGTTATTGAGAGAGTGGTCAGCGAAAACAAACTTGATGTGAAGCTTACGAAAATAGAGGACATTGCCGAAATAATGAGCTACAACATTATGGCAACTCCTGCGGTTGTAGTGGACGGTACTGTCAAAATAAAGGGACATGTTCCGTCTGAAAGTGAAGTAAAACAACTGTTGGGAATTTAATCTGTCTTGTATGGAGTTAAAAAAGGAGTTGAAAATTCTGTTATGGATTGTCGCTGTTTTTGTGGCAGTATTCTTTCTGCCACTTGACAGCGAACGGTTCATGACAGCCGTCACTGCAACGCTTGACCTTGCGAAGTGGTATGCAAGGGAGCACGTGGTTTTGTGCTTGCTGCCAGCCTTCTTCATTGCCGGAGTAATTGCCGTATTCGTAAGTCAGGGTTCGGTACTCAAATACTTCGGGGCTAATGCCAAGAAATGGCTCTCCTATACGGTAGCAGCCATTTCTGGTGGAATCCTTGCAGTATGTTCGTGTACTATACTGCCATTGTTCACAAGCATCTACAAACGTGGTGCAGGATTGGGTCCGGCAGTGGCATTCCTGTATTCCGGTCCGGCAATAAGCATTCTGTCGATTATACTGACGGCTCGTATTTTGGGCTTTGAAATGGGGGTGGCACGAATAATCGGTGCTGTACTATTCTCCGTTATCATCGGATTGGCAATGTCATTCATTTTCCGCAAGGAAGAGAAAGCCAAGAAAGAGGAACAGATGAATATCGTTCCGCCCCCAGAAAAACGTCCGATGTGGCAGACTTCGTTCCATTTCTTTACGCTGGTTCTTATCCTTGTATTTGCAAACTGGGGCGCACCTGCTTCGTCAGATACTGGACTCTGGTATTATATATTCACTTACAAGTGGTATATTGTCGGTGCATTGTCGCTGTTGCTTTGCTGGTCGCTTGTCCGAATACTGAAACTGCGAGTGCTTGGGGTGGTACTTGGCGCGATGGCTACTGCCGTTTCCGTCATCCTTGCCAATCTGTTTATTGATGATACAAAACTGATTCCACTTGTGCCGATGATTGTTGCGATTACCGCTCTCGCCGTCATCCTGCTCTTTGACAAACAGGATGAAGAAAACAGGGAATGGGCAATATCCTCGTGGGGTTTCGCCAAACAGATATTGCCGTTGCTGGCTATAGGTGTAGTGACAGCAGGTTTCCTGCTTGGCTCAACGCACGACAATACAGCCATTGCAGGTGTCATTCCGAACAGTTGGATAGAATGGGCAGTCGGGGGTAATTCGCTTTTGTCTAACTTCTTTGCATCGTTTACAGGTGCATTTATGTATTTCGCCACATTGACCGAAGTTCCAATCATTCAAGGTCTGTTAGCTTCCGGCATGGGTAAAGGTCCGGCACTGGCATTGCTGTTGGCTGGTCCGTCATTGTCTCTTCCGAATATGTTGGTCATCCGTGGTGTAATGGGTACAAAGAAGACCATTGTATATGTTACTCTTGTAATCGTAATGGCAACGGTTTCAGGCTTTATATATGGAAATCTATTTTAGAAATTATGAGAGTATTGATACTTTGTACAGGAAATAGTTGCCGCAGTCAGATGGCTCATGGCATTTTGCAATCATTGGATGATACGATTGAGGTCTGTTCGGCAGGCACACATCCTGTTGAACAAGTAAACCCTAATGCCATAGCGGTAATGCGTGAAATAGGCATAGACATATCCGAACATACTCCCACAGATGTAAGGCAATACCTTACCCAAGAATGGGATTATGTAATAACGGTATGCGGAAATGCCAATGAAACCTGCCCGGTATTTGCAGGACATGTCAAACATCGCTTGCACATCGGCTTTGACGACCCTTCCGATGTAACAGGAACACCCGATTTTATTAAAAACGAGTTCCGTAGAGTACGAGATAATATCAAGATGAAATTCTATGATTTTTATCTTCACATTAAGGGTCATTGCTGATGACCAATAAAGAAGAAGTTACCTCAGCATACATTTTCTTGTTCTACTCAATCTACCAATCACACGCTCCATTAGCAACATCGGCAACCTCTTTGTAGGTCTGCCGATGTTTTTATTACTCGGACATTCTGTTTTTCTTTCATCAGAATCACGCACATCACTTAACGAGTGCAAAACCTCCAAATTTTACTTGATAACAGACCATATGTTCAACAGAAAATAGTATCTTTGCACACATACAGAGTTATTTGACAGAAAAGCACTGCATATCGCAGAAGTTATGACCATTGCCAAGTCATTACCTCATATTTGTAAAACATATCATAAGTGGCTTATTCTTAATTAAATACTATTCTTGAATAGGATTTTCTTTAAAAATCCTATATTTGCGGATGCTTAAAATAACTCGATGAGCTATAAAGCTAATTAAACACAGTAAAATAAAAAAGAGTGATTATGAAAAAGTTCAATTTGAAGATGGCTGCGACCGTAATGATTTGCGGCTCGTTTCTTTTCAGTTCTTGTATCGGTTCTTTTGGACTGCATAGTAAACTGGTCAGCTGGAATCAAGGTATTGGTACCAAGTTTGTAAACGAACTGGTTTATCTGGCATTCAATATTATCCCGGTATATGGCGTTTGCTATCTGGCCGATGCATTGGTCATCAACTCCATCGAATTCTGGAGTGGTTCAAACCCTATGGCCAGCATTGGTGATGTAAAGAAAGTGAAAGGCGAAAACGGTGACTACCTGGTAGAGACACTTGAAAACGGCTATTCTATCACCAAAGAAGGTGAGACTGCTTCTATGGAACTCATTTACAACAAAGAGTTGAATACTTGGAATGTTGTTGCCGATGGTGTCAGCACAGAATTGCTGCAAATGAACAATGACGGCACTGCACAAATGACCCTTCCGAACGGTGAGGAAATGACAGTGACGCTGGATGCCCAAGGTGTGGCAGCAGCACGTCAGGCGACGATGATTGACAGCTATTACGCTTTTAATTAAAAGTTGAAAATGGAAAGGTGAAAGTTGAAAATGGCTGGGTGCATAGATGCCCAATAACCATTTTCACCTTTCCACTTCCCATTAGAACGGATATCCCACAGCAAAGTGGAAGGCAAAATCGCGGCTGAATTTAGGATGGATAATGGGATAACGGTCTTTTTTCTTCTCATACGCCGGATTGACGGCCTTCATACCCCCGTCGAAACGCAATACAAAGAAATCCAAGTCAAGACGCAATCCTAAACCATATGCCACAGCAATCTGTTTATAGAACTTGTCAAATTCAAACTGACCTCCCGGCTGGTCTTTATAATCCCGTATTGTCCAGATATTCCCGGCATCTACAAAGAGGGCTCCTCTGAATTTCCAGAACAACCGTGTGCGGTATTCAATGCTGGCATCCAGCTTGATGTCTCCCGACTGGTTCATGAAGTTATTATCGCCGGGGAAAGAACCGGGCCCCAAATCACGTACAGACCATCCGCGCACACTGTTGGCGCCGCCGGAGAAGTAGCGCTTCTCAAATGGAAGCATTGTTGCATTGCCGTATGGAATGGCAATACCGGCACCAAAATGAAATGCCAATGAATTGCGGTTGTCAATGACCAGATTCTTGGCAAAGTCAAAATCGCCTTTCAGGTATTGGGCAAAAGGAATGTTCAACAAAGTGTATTCCCCCGATGCATTCTTTTTCATTCCTCCGAGCTTTGCCACAGCATACAACAAGTTACCCGCCGATTCAAAATTGAGGCGGATGGTATAGGAATTTCCGATACCGGAGTTATTCATCAATGCTCTTCCGGCACTGTTGTAGATATAGCTATAGCCGGTGCGGACAATAAAGCGGTCTTCATAATTGTATTTGAGGATGTAGTTCTCGTCTTTCTCCAGATAATCCTCTTTGAATGTCTGGTCTATGCTGGGCATATACAGATAGTTGATGTCCAGCAAATCAATGCGATGCTGCGAACGCTGTTGTTGTACCCCCCATTTGTAGCTCCATCCGGCAGATGCTACAATGCGCGTGAATTCGGGTCTCATCTGGTAGTTATATTGCAATCCGAATTCTGTAGTAGCCCTTATCCTCCGCTTGAAATCGCTGGATACAAAGGGAAACATAAACCGTGGGAAGTTGATGGTTGCTTCCGCACCTAATTCTATGTAGTCTTGATTCAAGGAGCTCTGCAAACCGGACACAGCCTCGTATGCCCCACGTAGTTTGAACATGAATGTTTCGGAACCTTTGAACATGTTGCGGTGCTGAAAAGCCACCGAAGCGGCAGCTCCCAGGTCGCCGGCAGAGTTTGTGCCTTCCACTTCAAAGGATACGGACTGATGCTTGCCTCTGGTCAGCATCACATAGGCGTTGAGCTTTGCACTGTCACTCTGTTGCACTTCAAAAAAACGGATATTGGTATATTTCAGGGCTTGCAGGCGTCCGTAGTTGGAGTAGGTACGCTGCACGTTCTGCTCGTTATAGAGAGTTCCCGGAGTGATGCGCAGATTGTTGGTCAGCACTTTGGGGCGCAGATAAAGCTTGTCTTTGTAGTAGATGGGAAAGCCTTTGTAATGCAATGAATCATTCACCTCGATGCTGTTCTGGGTGGATGCCTGCAACACATTATAATCGGTAATGAAACTCACTTTATTGATAGTGTATTGCCGGTGATTCTGCGGCGTATCCTCGTTATGCTGTCTGTATGGAGCCAAATGCAGTGTCAAATCTACCAGATAAGAATTACGGACAGTATCCGCAGTATAGGATATGTACTCTTTATTGAACTTGTAATATCCATTCTGAAGCAGTTTGTTTGTGATGCGCTGGCGTTCTGCATCCAGTACATTGACATCAAAATACATGCCTTCGGATAATAAGGTTACTGCGGAATCCTGCCGCATGTATTCCTTTATTTTACTGTCCTGGATATCATATTTCAAGGTACGAACTTTATAGGGCTTGCCGGTTGTCACTTTATAGACCAACTTCATCTTTTTCTTCTTGACTTGGCGTACCGGTTCCACCAGGGCGCCCATATAGCCCATATTCTGCACAGCCTTAGTGATTTCTTCCCTGGTCCGGTTGGTTTCCTCCTCACTGTATATGACCGGGGCATCACCTAATTTCCTCAATGTACGGTTTATCCAGCGTGTAGAGTCCCGTCCGGACCAGTTGTAGACATACAACTGGGTCTTTATCAGGCTGAACCACTTCGCATTGGGATTCTGGCGGATGTACATGGAGAGATTGGATGGTTTTACTTCCTTATTATCAGTATGTATGCGCACTTCATCCAGCAAATACGAGCCGTCCGGCACATATTTGGTAGAAGAACAGGAAGCCAACAAAAGTACGATAGTAGTAAGTATCGCGTAGCGGAAACCTTTATTCATACCGAGTCATTAATTGCGCATAAACAGCTACAAATATACTTGTATTTTTTTGTTCCCGAAATAAAAAACGCCGGAAGAGTGCAGAGTTTTTGATTATATTGAAATAATCACGTATTTTTGTCAAATGATAACATGTGTGTCCTATGGCATTAAGTAAAAATCGCATTAAATATATCCACTCGTTGGAGCAGAAAAAGAACCGGAAGGCCGACAAGGTATTTCTGGCAGAAGGACCTAAACTCGTAGGGGATTTGTTGGGACATTTTCCTTGTCAGTTCTTGCTGGCAACTTCAGAATGGCTTTCCCGGAACCGCCCTCTCTCCACCGTAACGGATGTCACGGAAGTATCGGAGGAGGAACTTTCGCGTGCCAGCCTGCTGAAAACTCCCCAACAAGTGCTGGCTGTGTTCCGGCAGCCGGATGAGGAGACGGATATTTCCGTCATCAGCCACTCCCTCTGTCTGGCTTTGGATGATGTGCAAGACCCCGGTAACCTGGGAACGATTGTCCGCCTTGCTGATTGGTTTGGGATAGAGCATATTTTCTGTTCGCCCAACACGGTGGATATCTATAATCCCAAAACTGTGCAGGCCACGATGGGAGGTATCGCACGCGTCAGACTGCATTATACTCCCCTACCCGAGTTCATCCGCTCACTGAAGGATATTCCCGTTTACGGCACTTTCCTGGACGGAGAGAATATGTACGGACAACCGCTTTCGAAAAATGGGCTGATTGTGATGGGTAATGAAGGAAATGGCATCGGAAAAGAAGTGGAGGCACTCATCAACCGCAAACTATACATACCGAATTATCCCGCCAGCCGTGAGACCTCGGAGTCATTGAACGTGGCTATTGCCACAGCAGTAGTTTGCGCTGAGTTCCGGCGCCAGGCTGCATTGTAGTAAAATCAAAAGGAAAAAACAACCAGGGAATCAAATAAGGCAATTCTTCCTCGATAACCGGAGGGATTGCCGTCAGTATATTGCAGCACGTATCAAAATGAGGATAGTCTGTTTCCACCTCCGTAAGCAAAGCTATGACTCCCGGTAGCCATTCCGTATTCTCCACCTCTTCTGTCAATGGGAAGATACGTGATACACATTGTCCTTCACCTATCTCCACCACATATTGTTTCAGATAGCCATGCCCGGGAAGAAACAGAAAATGGGAAGCGTAGCGTTTCATGCTTTCGGACGGGGACGTATGGTTCTGGGAGTCGTGGTATTTTCCTGCTCCTGAATTTCCAGAGGTTTCAATTTCTCAGGTTTTCCGATACTGTCTTTGCGAAGGGAGTCTGTCGCCTGCTGAAGGCTGTCCTTTGGGGCAATGACCAAGCTGTCCGTGGCGTGATAGCGCATCAGTGAGATACGGTCTGCCAGCAAAGGCTGTGGAGTCTCCTGCTGCGGATAATAGATGAACCCGCGTATTTCCTTGATTTCTCCTAAAGTATCGGCAAACAAGGTGAGCGTTTCCACACCTGTGTCTTGTACTTTCCGAATGGCACTGATGACACTGTCATTCTTTTCGTAAAGAATCTGCATCGCCATCAACGGAGCATGTATGCTGTCCGGTGCACCGTTGTGGAAACGGAAGCGCACGCTCCAGCGCAGCGTGTCACGGTCGTGGAAATTGGTGTCTGATGGCAACGTAAACGTTATCTTGTTGTCCAGGGGCATACCCGTCAACTGATAGATATGCTGCCATATCCACACGTCGATACTGTCTCCGGGAAGTGATTCTTTCGGCTTGTTGTCACGCAGGGCAATCAAGTGGTTGATACCGTCTCTCTCGGCTTTCAACCGTACATTCACTTTCTCGTAGATTTTGGTAAGTACTTCCGGGTTACGGGCAAACCAGACCATAGAAGAGTCAAAATCGGCCTGAGTAATGCCATATTTCTTGAAAACCGATTCAATGTATAGCACCCGCTTATAACTTTCGTTATACGGCACTTCTTCACCCATAGCTTTGGCTATGTGATAATCATAAAGCACGTTTTCCATCTTGGCATCCGGAAGGACGGTTTCAGGTCTTTTCACCTTACAAGCCGTCAGACTGAACACCAGAAGGACTACGCTACACCATTGAATTCGATTTATTCCTTTCATGATTTCTTTATGGCAGCATGATAGGCATCATTGAAGTCCTTGCCGTAGAACAACAGCAAAGCAATGATACCGCAACTGATTGCTGCATCCGCAAAATTGAATATCGGGCTGAAGAAAATGAAATGTTCTCCACCGACAAACGGCATCCATGCGGGCCAGTTTGTATCAATGATGGGGAAATAGAACATATCCACCACCTTGCCATGGAACCACGGGGCATATCCCCCTCCTTCAGGCATGAAGGAGGCTATCTGCGAATGGGTGCTTTCGTTGAACAGCACGCCATAGAACACACTGTCGACAATGTTTCCCAAGGCTCCCGTCAAGACCAAAGACACACAGATGATAAATCCGGTCTTCATGCCTTGCTTCACGAACTTGTACAGAAACCAGCCAATGACCGTGACTGCAGCAATGCGGAACAAGGTCAGGAACAGTTTGGCGAATATTTCCATACCGAAAGCCATACCACTATTCTCGGTAAAGTATATATAGAACCAATCCGTAATCCGGATACTCTCATGCCAGTACATGTGGGTCTTTATCCAAATCTTGATAATTTGGTCTATAACCAATACCGAAAATATGATAAGGCAGGCTATCCGGCCCTTCGTAAAGAATTTACCCATTTTTATTTCTTGCCGTTGTTTTTAGCTTCGATGCTCAAAGTGGCATGGGGCACTGCACGAAGGCGCTCTGCCGGTATCAGTTTGCCGGTTTCGCGGCAAATGCCATATGTTTTGTTCTCAATGCGCACCAAAGCAGCCTGCAATCCTTGGATGAACTTCAACTGGCGTTGGGCCAGACGTGTGGTTTCTTCCTTGGATAAGGTGTTGGCACCTTCTTCCAGTACTTTGTACGTAGGAGATGTATCGTCGGTGTCATTACCGTCTGCACCCGTCAGGCTGGCCTTTAACAGTTCATAGTCACGTTGTGCCAACTCTAACTTCTCCATAATGATAGCGCGGAATTCTTCCAATTCAGCATCTGAGTATCTAGTCTTTTCTGCCATAACTTTTACGTGTTAATCAGGGTTAGTATTTAATTATTCTTTCACAACGCTCACGTACAGCGAGAAATCGTCGAAGTTCAGTTCTGTACCATTTTCTACGTTGTCTGCCAGCGTCAGTGAAGTTCCTAAAACTTGGTTGCGAATATAGTCATTATATTCATTTACCGCATCATCTGTTTGAGGATTTTTTGATAATGTAATCTTTATTTTATCTGTTATCTCAAAACCGCTCGACTTGCGGATATTCTGAATGCGGTTTACCAGCTCGCGTGCAATACCCTCACGGCGCAGCTCTTCGGTAACGGTAACTTCCAGAGCCACGGTCAGTTTGCCCTCGTTGGCAACCAGCCATCCCGGAATATCCTCACTGAAGATTTCCACATCTGCCGTTTCAATCACGGCTTCTGCACCGTCCAGATTGAACGTATAAGAGCCTTTCTTCTCCAGCTCGGCAATGGCTTCCTGGGACATTTCTGCCACAGCAGCAGCCACGGCTTTCATCTGCTTACCGAATTTCGGTCCCAGCTTCTTGAAGTCGCATTTCACTTTCTTTACCAGTACACCGGCAGCACCGTCCACAAACTGGATTTCTTTCACATTCACCTCGTTCATGATAAGTGCTTTCACAGCCTCGATGTGTGCACGCTGTTCTTCATCCACTACCGGTATCATGATACACTGAAGCGGTTGGCGGACTTTGATGTTCACCTTGCGGCGCAGTGCCAATACCATGGAAGTGACGTCTTGTGCCATCTGCATGCGGACTTCCAATCCCTTGTCTATCATTTCCTCCTTATATTCGGGGAACTTGGCAAGGTGTACGGAAACCACATTGTCGCGTCCCGTAGCTGCAATCAGGTCGGAATAGAGCATATCAGCATAGAACGGAGCGATGGGTGCCATCAGCTTAGCCACGGTTTCGAGGCATGTATAGAGTGTCTGGAATGCAGAGAGCTTGTCCTGCGTCATACCACCGCCCCAGAAACGTTTGCGGTTCAGGCGGACATACCAGTTGGAGAGGTTGTCGTTCACGAATTCGGAAATGAGACGTCCTGCCTTTGTAGGCTCGTATTCATTGTAGCAGGTATCCACGTTCTTCACCAGCGTATTCAGCACGGAGAGAATCCAGCGGTCTATCTCGGGACGTTCCGTCATGGGCACGTCGGCTTCCTTGTATTCAAATTCGTCAACATTGGCATAGAGGGCGAAGAATGAATAGGTGTTATAGAGTGTTCCGAAGAACTTGCGGCGCACCTCTTCCACGCCATCCACGTCGAACTTGAGATTGTCCCACGGAGAGGAGTTGGTAATCATGTACCAGCGCAACGGGTCGGACCCGTATTTCTCGATGGTCGAGAAGGGGTCTACGGCATTGCCCAGACGCTTGGACATCTTGTTACCATTTTTGTCGAGCACCAAGCCGTTGGAAATGACAGCCTTATAAGAAATACTGTCGAACACCATTGTAGCGATGGCGTGCAACGTGAAGAACCAACCGCGTGTCTGGTCCACCCCTTCGGCGATGAAATCGGCAGGATATACCTGGTGGCTATCCAGCAGTTCCTTATTCTCGAACGGATAGTGTATCTGTGCATAAGGCATGGCACCGGAATCGAACCAAACGTCAATCAAGTCCGTTTCGCGTTTCATCGGCTTGCCGTCTTTGGAAACAAGGATGACATCGTCCACGTAAGGACGGTGCAAGTCTATCTTGTCATAATTCTCTTTGGTATATACACCCGGCTGGAAGCCCTTCTCCTTGTAAGGATTGGACTGCATCAAGCCGGCAGCTACGGATTTCTCTATTTCGTTGTAAAGTTCTTCTACAGACTCGATACACTTTTCCTCGCTATTGTCCTCTGTACGCCAGATGGGCAGCGGAGTACCCCAGTAGCGTGAACGGCTGAGGTTCCAGTCATTCAGGTTTTCCAGCCACTTGCCGAAACGTCCCGTACCGGTGCTTTCCGGCTTCCAGTTGATGGTCTTGTTCAACTCTATCATACGTTCCTTGCAAGCGGTGCTGCGGATAAACCAGCTATCCAGCGGATAGTACAATACGGGTTTGTCCGTACGCCAGCAGTGCGGATAATTGTGTACATGCTTTTCTATCTTGAATGCCTGGCGGGCGGCTTTCATCATCATGCAGAGTTCGATATCCAATGATTCGGCAGCTTGTGCAGCCTGCTCATCATACTTGCCGTCTACGGTGAATTGAGGGTCATAGGCATTCTTTACCCACTTGCCCTGATAGTCTTTGTAAAGGTCTGCATTGACACATGCCTTTACAAACTCCTCGTCCAGTTCGTCAATCAAGAAGAACTTACCGGTGAGGTCTACCATCGGGCGGGTCTCACCCTTCTTGTTTATCATGAACAAGGACGGTATACCTGCAGCGCGTGCCACAAAAGCATCGTCCGCACCAAAGGTCGGGGCAATGTGTACGATACCCGTACCGTCTTCAGTCGTCACATAGTCACCAGAAATTACACGGAAACCTTTGTCGCTGGGAGTCCAGCTACCGTCTTCGGCAACGTCTATCGGTTTCACCCAAGGGATGAGCTGTTCGTACTCCATACCTACCAAATCGGGGCCTTTGTACTCACCTACTATCTTGAAAGGTATCAGCTTATCACCCGGCTTATAATCCTCTAATGCAATGTCTTCCGCTTTTTTGTTGAAGTGAGTGTAGAGCAGTGCTTTTGCCAAGACAACAGTCATCTTCTCACCGCTATATCCGTTGTAAGTCTGTACGGCCACGTAGTCTATCTTGGGACCGACGCAGAGCGCAGTGTTGCTGGGCAACGTCCACGGAGTAGTGGTCCATGCCAGGAAGTAAGGAGTTCCCCACTCTGCCATTTCCGGTTTCGGATGCTTCATCTTGAACTGTGCCACCATGGTCGTGTCTTTTACGTCACGGTAACATCCGGGCTGGTTCAACTCGTGCGAGCTGAGTCCGGTTCCGGCAGCAGGAGAATAAGGTTGTATGGTATACCCTTTATAAAGGAGTCCTTTCTTATAGAGCTGTTTCAGCAGCCACCACAAGGTTTCGATGTAGCGGTTGTCGTAGGTGATATACGGGTCCGTCATGTCCACCCAGTAGCCCATCTTGTGCGTCAAGTCTTCCCATTCCTTGGTGAACTTCATGACGTCCTTGCGGCAGGCAGCATTGTATTCTGCTACGGAAATAGTCTTGCCAATATCCTCTTTCGTAATGCCGAGTGCTTTTTCCACACCCAGTTCCACGGGCAGTCCATGAGTATCCCATCCGGCCTTACGCTTTACTTGGAACCCCTTCATCGTTTTGTAACGGCAGAAAATGTCCTTAATGGAGCGAGCCATTACGTGGTGAATGCCCGGCATACCATTGGCCGAGGGAGGTCCTTCGAAAAATACGAAAGAAGGACAACCTTCACGTTCTGTCATACTCTTGGCGAAAACCTGGTTTTCGTCCCATTTCTTCAACACTTTTCCGTTCACTTCGGAAAGGTCGAGCTTCGAATATTCGGCAAACTTCTTACCCATCTTGATATTTACTATTTGACAATTTACAATTTACGATTGAAGATACTCTTGATAGGCATTTGGTACGTCAAAAGCTACCTTCTCCATTTTAAGGGTGCAAATTTACAAAAAACTTAAATACAAGAGACTTTTTAAGAACAAAAAAATATGCAGGTACGATTTTAAAAAATATTCGCTCACTCAACACTGTCCCTCTTTTCTCTTTTCCCGAATTAGTACATAGAAGTGCATTTGTAGATGTCGTTTGGGGCAATGCAGGGTTCCCTAAGCAAAAAACGACAAAAAACGCAGAATTTGCCAAAACCTACCCCCTGAAAACTACGTTGAAAACAACAAATGAGAGGGCTATTTTGCTGAGTTCAACAAATGGTATGTAGAATTCTGCGAATGCTATTGCTGCAATCAGCAATAAGCGTGCAGAGAACAGCATGGGAAAGAATAATAAAGTATTATATTAAAAGAAATAATAACAGCATCATCAGCGGATAGACTTCAACTGTTGCTGCTGTAACTATAATGCAAGGTGAAATAATTAAGGTAATGATTCACCACTCCGAAACAATCCGATGTCTCATCGAAAGAGAGAAAGTAATACATCAGGTTTTCGGGTTCTTTCTTTTGGGTCAGGATTTCGTCCACATAGGCAAGAAAGGCGTTTTTGATGCTGTTATCGTTGTAGTAGTCTGCCAACTTTGCCAGTTTACGTTCTATGGGTTTGTTATGCTGCAATTGCATGGCAGATTTCGAGCGTTCAGGCTTCACATCTCCGGTCAGTCCCCCATCATTATAGTATTGGCGGCGCTCGTCATAGACTTGGCTCAGCAGTTGATAGATTCGGGCGGCAGCCTCGTGATTTATGGCGGAGGCAGGCTTCAGTTGTTCTTCCTTGCTCTTCTTCTGCATAGTGGCGTGGTAGGCAAAGTAGAGGATGAAGTCACGGAAGAGCGTGGTTTGGGGCATGATGATTTCTACCAGGACATCCACGTCGGCAAGTACACTGAAGTCCACGGAGTAATAGCGGACACGTCCACGGGTGACGGAATTGACCTTTATGTCGGTTTTCAAGAAGCCCAAGGCCGAGAATTGCTTAATGATGACTTCCTGCCGGGTACGGCGGATACGGGTTTCTTCCTCTACACGCGCCTGGGAGTAATGGAAAGGCTTGTATTTAAAAGAAATCTGTTTTACTGTAAGCCAGTCGAACAGAATCAGCTCGTCGGGAGCCAGACGGTAGTTAAGTAATCGCAACACATTGATGCAGAGAGGTATTTCGGGAGCAGAGAGAGCTTTCTTGGCCATTGTTTCTGTTTTTTAGAATAAAAGTTTTGTAAAGATACGGATAAACTATGGAATTACCATCCGAAATGCCATACTTCATCGTCCCGGATGCCACACTTCAGCAGCTGAAATGCCACACTCCGTTGTCCGAAACCTATGGCATTCCGGACGATGAAGTGTGGCATTTCGGAGAATAAGGTGTGGCATTGGAGGCAACCGAGTGTGGCATTCGGGAAAGTCATCTTTTCATCTTCACCTCGTACAAATCGCCTCTCCGGTCTTTCAAGTTGCGTACACTGCCGTAGGTATGCAGTTCATTCAGCAAGTCCAGATCCACATCCGACACAAGAATCATTTCGGTATTCGGAGTGGCTTCCGCACGCTTGCCGTCTGTGGGGAAAGCGAAGTCGCAGGGAGTGAACACGCCGGACTGGGCATACTGGATGTCCATGTTGTGCACGCGGGGAAGATTGCCTACACTGCCGGCTATCACTACAAAGCACTCGTTTTCGATGGCACGAGCATGGGCGCACACCTTTACGCGGCTGTAAGCATTCTGCGTATCGGTAAGGAAAGGAACAAAGAGTATCTGCATGCCTTGGTCTGCCATGATGCGGCTCAGTTCGGGGAACTCTACATCGTAGCATATCAGCACGCCTATCTTAGCACAGTCCGTATCGAAAGTTTGGATGGACTTGCCTCCGCTCAGTCCCCAGGACTTTATCTCGTCGGGAGTGACATGTATCTTTTCGTACATTTCATAACTTCCGTCACGTCGGCAGAGGAATCCTACGTTGTATAGCAGCCCGTCTTCCTTGATAAGCGGCATACTGCCCGTAATAATGTTGATGTTATAGCTGATGGCGAGCTTGACGAAACGCTCCTTGATTTCCTCGGTATAGGCCGCCAGCCCGCGGATAGCCTGCGACTCGCCCTCGTTGTTGAATTTTGCCATCAACGGTGCGTTGAAGTATTCGGGAAAAAGGACAAAGTCACTCTTGTAGTCGCTCACGGCATCCACAAAAAATTCCACTTGCTCAAAAAGGTCATCCAGTGTCTTGTAGGTACGCATCTGCCATTGTACCAAGCCTACGCGGACAGTGGTTTTGGGGTTTACATAGTCTTGTGTGGGAGCCTGATAGTAGATATTGTCCCATTGCAGCAGGCAGGCGTAGTGCTTGGACTCCTCATCATTGGGAAGGTAGTTGCGCATCACCTTTCGCACGTGGAAGTCGTTAGAGAGCTGAAAGGTCAGCACCGGGTCGAAGATCTCCTTTTGCTTCACCTTATCTATGTACTCCTTGGGGCGGATTTGATCGGCATATTTGTAGTAGTTGGGGATACGTCCGCCAAACATGATTGCCTTCAGGTTCAATGTCTCGCAAAGTTCCTTGCGGTATTCATACATACGGCGTGCCAGACGCAGGCCACGGTATTGGGGATGGATAAAGACTTCGATGCCATAAAGTATGTTGCCTTTCGGATTGTGGGTGTTGAAAGTCTCCTTGCCCGTAACCTGGGCGTAAGTGTGGTCGTTCTTCACATCATCGTAGTTCACTATGATGGAAAGCGCACAGCCCACGATTTTCTCGTCAACCACCGTCACAATCTGCCCCTCGGGGAAGATGCGTATCAGTTTTTCTATTTGTTTGTGCGTCCAGAACACATCGCTTCCGTCTGAATAAACGCGCGTAAACGATTGTGCCAACTGGTCATAATCTTCAATCTGCAGATTGCGTATCTGCACCTTATTGATTTTCATTGAATCCATAACTTTCTTGCTATTCCTGATTAAAAACAGTGCAAAGGTACGGTTTATCCTTACATGTTATCTTCCCCTCCGAAGATTTTTCTTTCCCATCTTGAACGGATAAGGGAAAAGATACGGAATTGATAACAAAAAGAGGAGGCATTCATCAGGCCTCCTCTTTCCCGTCTTATATGGACAGTTTCAATGACGGTCTTATCTATTGTTTCTTCTATTCTTCCACAGCTTGGTCATGTCTTCCAGTGTCTTGCCTTTCGTTTCGGGAACAAGCTTCCAGACAAACAGAGCAGCCACCACACAGATGATTCCGTATAAGCCATAAGCAAACATGTGCCCGAACTTGTCTCCCATATCTCCCAAACTCATATTGTACATAGGTACGAAGGTGGAAGATACAATGAAATTGAATATCCATTGGAAGGCTACGGCAATGGCTACTGCAGCGCCACGGATGGTATTCGGGAAGATTTCAGCAATCAGTACCCAGCAGATGGGGCCCCAGCTGAACATGAACGAAGCACTGTAGACCATGATGCTGACAACAGCCAACATGGGAGGAAGCCCTGCCACAACGTTGCAAAGAGCTACTCCGAAAGCACCTATCGCCATGCCGATAGACCCCGAGATGAGCAGCGGTTTACGTCCCCATTTCTCGACTGTAAAGACAGCCAGCAACGTGAACAGAATATTGATGATACCCATGATGACGGTTTGAACCATCGGGTTGCCCATTCCCATCGTTTCGAAGATACGCGGTGCGAAATAGAGTACGGCGTTGATACCTACCGCTTGCTGGAATACACTCAGCATGATACCGATAAAGATAACCATCCAGCCATAAGTGAAAAGCTTTTCCGTCTTTTCCTCTGCCGTGGCTTTGATTTGAGACAGAATAACCTTTGCCTGAGCCAAGCCGTTGATACGGCTTAACACCTGGAGTGCCTTATCATCCTTGCCACTCATGGCAAGATAGCGTGGCGTTTCGGGAACAAACAGTACGAGCAACGCAAAGACTCCTGCAGGAACAGCCTCACTGACAAACATCAGACGCCATCCTATCTCTGTGGTCCATGCTGCCGCTTCGGGATTCAGAATCTGGTTGACTCCTTCAATGGCCTTTATCACCGGATTTGAATTCTCGCCCAGAATAAGGAAATTCACGAAGTAAACCACCAACTGGCCGAAGATAATGGCAAACTGATTCCATGATACCAGAGTCCCGCGAATGTTGCTCGGCGCAATTTCCGCAATATACATCGGGCAGATGGCCGATGCCAAACCTACGCCGATTCCTCCCAATACACGGTAGAAATTGAATGCCACGAGCAAGGAATAGGAAGGAACACCATAGTCGAAGAAAAGGAATTCCGGGTAGTAGGAGCCCAATGCCGACAGAAAGAACAAGACGCCGGCTATGAAAAGAGAATTCTTACGTCCCAGATTGGATGCGAAGAATCCCGAAAGAGCACTACCGATGATACATCCGATAAGTGCACTGGAAGAGGTAATGCCGTGAATCGTATCTGTGTAGACAAAATCGGAGGCACCCATAAAAAATGCCTGAAGCCCTTTATCGGCACCGGATATGACTGCTGTATCGTAGCCGAAAAGCAAGCCCCCGATGACGGCTACCAGCACAATAGAGAAGAGGTAGAGTTTACTGCCTTTTTCTGTATAATTCATGATATTAATGATTAATGGTTAATGATTAGCGATTAATGATTAGCGATTAATGATTAATATTGAAACACCTCATGCGCAACTTATTAACCACTAATCACTAAACATTGATCATTATTAGCAGTACATATTCACGATTGCCTCATACAATTCCTGCTTGCCGCTGGTCTGTTTCGGCTCACCGTTGGCTTTTGCGTAAGCTACCAAATCCTCCAGCGTCAGTTTGCCATCTTCAAATTCCTTGCCTTTACCACTGTCGAAGGAAGCATAGCGGTCGGCCAGCATCTTCTTGTAAGGAGACTCTTCAAGCAATTTGGCTGCACTTTCCAGTGCACGTGCCATCACGTCCATACCGGCGATGTGGGCAATGAAAATGTCTTCCAGGTCGGTGGAGTTGCGACGGGTCTTGGCATCGAAGTTTGTACCACCATTGCCAAAGCCTCCGTTACGGATGATTTGCATCATTGCCTGGGTCAGTTCGAAGTTGTCAATGGGGAACTGGTCTGTATCCCAGCCGTTCTGGTAGTCACCACGGTTGGCGTCGATGGAGCCGAGCATACCGTTGTCTACGGCTACTGCGAGTTCGTGCTCGAAGGTGTGGCCCGCCAAAGTAGCGTGGTTCACTTCGATGTTCACCTTGAAATCTTTGTCCAGATTGTGAGCCTTCAAGAAGCCGATAACGGTTTCGGTGTCTACATCATACTGGTGTTTTGTAGGTTCCATCGGTTTCGGTTCAATCAAGAAGGTACCTTTGAAGCCGCGGGCACGTGCATAGTCGCGGGCGATGGTCAACATCTGTGCGAGGTGCTCTTTCTCACGCTTCTGGTCTGTATTCAGCAATGACATGTAGCCTTCGCGACCGCCCCAGAATACATAGTTTGAGCCTCCCAGTTCGATAGTAGCGTCGATGGCGTTTTTGATTTGGATGGCGGCACGTGCCACAACATCGAAATCGGGATTGGTGGCTGCACCATTCATGTAGCGGGCATGGCCGAATACGTTGGCAGTACCCCACAACAGTTTGATGCCGGTTTCTGCTTGTTTCTGCTTGGCATACGCTACGATTTCCTTCAAGTTGGCTTCGTATTCTTCAATGGTCTCGGCTTCTTCGCAGAGGTCTACATCGTGGAAGCAGTAGTATTCGATACCCATTTTCTGCATGAATTCAAAGCCGGCGTCCATTTTGTTCTTGGCAGCCTGAACCTTGTCAGCCTCACCGTTCCAGGGGAATTTCTTTGTTCCGCCACCGAATTGGTCACCACCTTCTGCGCAAAGAGTGTGCCACCATGCCATGGCGAACTTCAGCCATTCGCTCATTTTCTTACCCATGATTACTTTATCGGCATCGTAATAACGGAATGCCATCGGGTTCTTGCTCTCTTTACCTTCGAATTTAATCTTTCCTATTCCGGGAAAATACTCTTTTGTTGCCATAAGAATTTAATGTTTTAATGTGAGAATGTGCCAATGACAGACACATTCATCACGGGGTTAATTATTAATTTATTGTTTTAACGTGCTAACGTTTTAATGTGCACATTAGCACATTACCCAGTGTTTCCAGCGCGCATATGCGTCGGCATAAGCCTGGCGGTCTGCCACTTTCGGCTCTATCACCTCGAGCTTCTCAAGCGTGGCAAATGCTTCGTTGTTGTCCTTGTATATGCCCACACCGATTCCGGCGCCTTTGGCGGCACCTACAGAGCCGTCGGTATCATACAGTTCGATGACAGCTCCCGTCACACCGGCCAATGTCTCGCGGAACAGCGGGCTGAGGAACATATTAGCCTTGCCTGCATGAATTTTCTGCACGGGAATGCCCATTTGTTCCATGATGTCGATTCCATATTTAAAGGAAAAAACGATGCCTTCCTGTGCTGCACGGATGATATGCTGTTTGCCGTGCTGGTTGAAGTTGATGCCATGAATGGAGCAGCCTATTTCCTTGTTCTCCAGCATACGCTCCGCACCGTTTCCAAAGGGCAGGATACTGATACCGGCACTGCCGATGGGAGCTTGCGCCGCCAGCAGATTCATATCGCTGTAGGAGATGCCTTCGGGAGCAACGGTGCGTTTTACCCATGAATTGAGAATGCCCGTACCATTGATGCACAGCAGAACACCCAGACGGGTTTGCCCGGCAGCATGGTTGACGTGTGCAAAGGTGTTGACACGTGACTTGGGGTCGTAGTTCACCTCACCGTTCACGCCGTATACCACGCCGGACGTTCCGGCGGTAGAAGCAATTTCACCCGGATTGAATACATTCAGGGAAAGGGCATTGTTGGGCTGGTCGCCGGCACGGTAAGTGATAGGCGTACCTTCTTTCAGACCCAGCTCTGCGGCTGCAGCAGCATTGACACGTCCCTGCTCGGAGAAAGTCGGTTTGATGTCGGCAATCAGAGAGGAGTCGAATCCATAATAGTCCATCAGAAAGTCGGCAACCCGGTTGTTCTTGAAATCCCAGAACATCCCTTCGGACAAACCGGACACCGTGGTACAGATGGTACCGCTCAACTTCATGGCGATATAGTCGCCCGGCAGCATTATCTTATGAATCTTTTCGTAAACGGAAGGCTCATTCTCCTTAATCCAAGCCAGTTTGGAGGCCGTGAAGTTGCCCGGAGAATTCAGCAGATGTGAAAGGCAAGTCTCCTCTCCCAATGTTTCGAAAGCCTTTTGTCCGTAGGGCACGGCTCTGGAGTCGCACCAGATAATGGCAGGACGCAACACCTGCTGGTTTTTATCTACACATACCAAGCCATGCATCTGATAAGAGATACCGATCGCCTTGATGTCTTCTGCGTTTACTCCGGATTCTGCCAATACCGCTTGTGTGGCCAGTTTCAAGTTTTCCCACCAGTTTCCGGGGTCTTGCTCTGCCCAGCCGGGCTTCACTGCGATAATTTCCGCTTCAGTCTTGGGGAAGAAGGCAGACGATACACACTTGCCGCTTTCCGCATTTACCAGACTCGCTTTTACAGACGAGCTGCCGATGTCATAACCTAATAAATACATTTCTATCAATATTAAAATGAAAGTGATATGAAGAATTTACAATCCGGCTACCGTCGGATTTTATTGTATATCTTTTTGTCGAAACGGTAGTAGCGTGCCGCCCGGTGGGCCACGCCCTGCTGTTTTTCTTCCAGGGGGACGACATACTCCATCAAGGCAATTTTTTTATGGAAATTGCGTACGTCGTACTGCTTGTCATACACCAGTTCGTACAAAGTGCGAAGCTGGGATGCGGTGAACTTACGCGGCAACAAGTCGAACAGTGAAGACGGGTTGAACTCGACGTACTGACGGACATAGGTAATGGCTTCCTTGATAATCAGGTTGTGGTCGAATGCCAGAGCCTTTATATCCGGCATGGCTACCCAACTGGCTTGATAATTGTCCAAATCACGGTTCAATGCGCGGTCTATCTTCACCAGGGAAAGATAGGCTATGGTGACAATACGCTCCACCCTGGACTGCATGGCACGTTCCAGCCAATGTACATCTCTGGGGTCCTTCGTACGGTTTTTTGAGCCGAATGCCTTGAATTGCATCAGATTGACGTTCTTCAGCCCCGTCAATTCATTCAACACCCGTTTGGCAGCTTCATCCAAATCCTCATCCATGTAAATCAAACTTCCGGGAAGCTTCATATCATGAAAGATTTCTCCTTCTTCCTCTCCTGCACGCTTAATCAGCAGAACCTTTAGCTGTTCTCCGTCAAAACCAATCACTACACAGTCCACAGAGATATGATTGTTTGCCAACGGCGTTTTTTGTTCTATGTTTTGCATAATATATCTCGTTAAGCGCTGCAAATATAAATAGGTTTTTCTAATTTGCAATAAAGGAAAAGAATATTTTTATAATGTTATAAAGCATTATTTTTCAACTGAATACATATCTTACTTTATACAATATCATTTTCAGTTGTTATCGTATGGAATACAATATGTAATTTACAAGAATATACAAGAGGTCTAATTGTAGGAAGTACAATAAGGAGAAAGTGTTTCATTTATAAGTATTTCAGCCTCCGGATACCACAGAAGGCCCAAGCATACATATTGTATTTTAGCTTCCCTCCTTAAAGTAAGGGCATTGCACAAAAAACATCCGTTTGTGCGGTGAATATCAGAAAAACCTCTACCTTTGCAGCACTTTTTATTTAAACACTAAAAAACGAGTAAATATGAAAGCATTTGTATTTCCGGGTCAAGGTGCCCAATTCGTTGGCATGGGAAAGGACCTGTACGAAAATTCGGCATTAGCCAAGGAACTTTTTGAGAAAGCAAATGATATCCTCGGGTATCGTATTACTGATATTATGTTCAACGGAACAGATGAAGACCTGCGCCAGACTAAAGTTACCCAACCTGCCGTGTTCCTTCATTCCGTTATTTCCGCCCTCTGCATGGGCGATGACTTTAAGCCGGAGATGACCGCCGGTCACTCATTGGGCGAGTTCTCTGCCTTGGTTGCTGCCGGTGCACTGAGCTTTGAAGATGGTCTGAAACTGGTGTATGCCCGTGCCATGGCTATGCAAAAGGCTTGCGAGGCACAGCCCTCCACTATGGCAGCCATTATTGCCCTGCCGGATGAAAAGGTTGAGGAAATCTGCGCTCAAGTAAGTGCTGAAGGTGAAGTTTGCGTGGCAGCCAACTATAACTGCCCGGGACAGATTGTAATTTCCGGTTCCATAGAAGGTATCAACAAGGCTTGCGAACTGATGAAGGCTGCAGGTGCAAAGCGTGCTCTGCCGTTGAAGGTAGGCGGTGCGTTCCACTCTCCGCTGATGAACCCTGCCAAAGTTGAACTGGAAGCAGCCATCAATGCAACAGAAATCCATGCTCCGAAGTGCCCCGTATATCAGAATGTAGACGCTATGCCTCATACTGACCCGGTAGAAATCAAGAAGAACCTGGTGGCTCAGCTGACAGCATCGGTACGTTGGACGCAAACAGTGAAGAACATGGTTGCCGATGGTGCTACGGACTTCACAGAGTGCGGTCCTGGTGCAGTGCTGCAAGGTCTTATCAAGAAGATTGCACCGGAAGCTACGGCTCACGGGATTGCATAATTCCTTAAATAGAATATTTTCAAGGCTGTCTTTCTTCAAATAGACAGCCTTTCTTGTTTTAGTAGGCCATTTCCTTTATATTTGCCACTCACAACAAAATGGGATATATGGAAAAGATTACGGAGTTCAGAAATACCTTGGCAGTACCTATTCATAAGTTATCGATAGACTCTCTGGTACAAGAGGTATGCCTCTGCCCCGAGTATTTTGAAGATATATACCGATTGACATACGATGAAAAACAGACGGTGTCATGGCGGGCAATATGGGTATGCGAGAAATTGAGCGAAATCCATCCCGACTGGTTCATCCTACTGTACGATGAAATCATTCAACGGCTGATAGACTGCACGCACGACGGTTCCAAACGTCTCTTATTATCTATACTGTATAATATTCCCATCCCTACTCCAATCTCCGTCGATTTGCTGAATTACTGCCTGGACCACATGCTATCTCCGCAAGAAAGCATAGGAGTGCAAGCCCTTTCCATCAGAATAGCCTATCTGCTTTGCAGGAAGGAGCCGGAACTGCTGCAGGAATTGCAACTGATACTGGAAAATACAGAGCTTGATTTTTATTCAACTGGAGTCAGAACCACTGTTCGGAATACGCTGAAAAAGATACGTGCCACAAAGGGGCGCGAGTAAACAAAAAGTAATCACTGAAATAAAAAGTACGTTCTTTTGTTTTTTATTTCCGATTTTCCCTTACCTTTGTTGCCGTAAAGACAAAGGGGTGCCCCGACGGGCTGAGATTATACCCTCGAACCTGATGCAGTTAGTACTGCCGTAGGAATTGGATATTTCTTTCTTCACTGAACTTGCCGTAAAGACGCTTCTTTGTATTTACTTCCATTTGTTTTATTTCTTAATGAACAGAAAAATGAAAGTATTGGTCAACAACAAGGAAGTGAAAACCGGCGCCACTACCCTTTCACAACTTATCGAGGAACTTGCCCTACCGATGCAAGGCATTGCCGTGGCCGTAGACAACCGTATTGTACTTCGCACGGAATGGACAAAATGCATCCTGAGGGAATACATGCCCATCATCATTATCAAAGCAGCTTGCGGAGGGTGAGGAAGATGAAGGACGAGAGACTGAAAAACGGAGGAATGCAGTTCATCACGCACTATACGGAACGATATTCGTATCTGGATGCTGCACGCATGGCTCTTGAGGGCGGTTGCCGCTGGGTGCAACTGCGCATGAAAGACACCCCGGTGGAAACGATAGAACCCGTAGCTTTGGAAGTGCAGGCCCTTTGCCGGCAATACGGTGCCACCTTCATCATTGACGACCATGTGGAACTGGCAAAGAAGCTGCATGCCGACGGCGTACATCTTGGAAAGAAAGACATGCCCATAGCCGACGCACGCCGGATTCTGGGCGCGGAGTACATTATAGGCGGCACGGCAAATACCTTTGAGGATGTACTGCAACACTACAAAGCCGGTGCCGACTACATAGGCTGCGGCCCCTTCCGCTACACCACTACCAAGAAGAATCTGAGTCCGATATTGGGACTGGAAGGATATACAGCTATCATCCACCGGATGCAGGAGAAGGATATACACCTTCCGATAGTAGCCATCGGTGGAATAACCATAGCGGATATTCCAGCCGTTATGCAGACGGGGGTAAGCGGGATTGCCCTTTCGGGCACGGTACTGCATGCCGATAGTCCGGCAGATGAAATGAAAAGAATCATTTCTTTAATGGAGAATGAAAAATAAAGAATTAATATATGACGACTGATATGGAAAAATTAGTGATTGCGGAACGTGAGTTCAACTCCCGTCTGTTTTTAGGAACCGGAAAGTTCAATTCCGATGAAGTGATGGAGCAGTCTATCCTGGCATCCGGCACAGAAATGGTGACGGTAGCCATGAAACGCATTGAACTGGACAACAAGGAAGACAATATGCTGGTACACATACAGCATCCCGGTATCCAGCTTCTGCCCAACACCTCCGGCGTGCGCAATGCCGAAGAAGCTGTTTTTGCTGCACAGATGGCGCGTGAAGCTTTCGGCACGAACTGGCTGAAACTGGAGATACACCCCGACCCCCGCTATCTGTTGCCCGATTCTGTAGAGACGCTGAAAGCCACAGAAGAACTGGTCAAGTTAGGATTTGTGGTACTGCCCTATTGCCAGGCCGACCCCACACTGTGCAAGAGGCTGGAAGAAGCCGGTGCCGCCACCGTCATGCCGCTGGGTGCTCCTATCGGTACAAACAAAGGACTGCAGACAAGGGATTTCCTGAGAATAATCATCGAGCAAGCCAATATCCCCGTAGTGGTGGATGCCGGTATCGGTGCCCCGAGCCATGCGGCAGAGGCTATGGAAATGGGCGCTTCGGCTTGCCTGGTGAATACAGCCATTGCAGTGGCGGGCGACCCCGTGACCATGGCGGTAGCGTTCAAGCAGGCTGTAGAGGCAGGACGCATGGCATACGAAGCAGGTCTGGGCATACAGGCAGATAATTTTGTTGCGGAAGCCAGCTCACCGCTGACGGCTTTCTTGAATGAAAAATGACAAAACAGGGAGATTTACGATTAGACGATTTACGATTGAAGTTACTCATGCAATCATAAACCTACCGGTTGAGAGAGGTTGTTTAACAATACAAACTCCAATCGTAAATCGTAAATTGTCTAATCGTAAATCTCTACATAACAAAACCTAAAGAAAAATGAACCAGAAGATAAAATTCCCCCGTTCCGAGAAAGTATATTTGCCGGGCACCTTGTTTCCCGAATTGCGCGTAGCTATGCGCAAGGTGGAGCAAGTGCCCAGTACGAACTTCGTAGATGGAGAAAAGGTGATTACTCCGAATCCGGAAGTGTATGTGTATGATACCAGCGGACCGTTCAGCGACCCTGCCATTGAAGTGGATTTGAAGAAAGGGCTGCCCCGCCTGCGCGAACCATGGATACTGAAACGCGGCGATGTGGAGCAGCTTCCCGAAATAACGTCGGAGTACGGGCGCATGCGCCGCGACGACCGGTCGCTCGACTCTCTGCGCTTTGAGCATATCACCCTGCCCTACCGCGCCCTTCAAGGAAAATGCTGCACGCAGATGTACTATGCCAAACAAGGTATCATCACGCCTGAAATGGAGTATGTGGCGATTCGCGAGAACATGAACTGCGCGGAGCTGGGAATAGAGACGCACATCACACCGGAATTTGTACGCCAGGAGATTGCTGCCGGACGCGCCCTGCTTCCTGCCAACATCAACCATCCCGAAGCAGAGCCGATGATTATAGGCCGTAACTTCCTGGTGAAGATAAATACCAATATCGGAAACTCCGCCACCACCTCGGGCATCGAAGAAGAGGTAGAGAAAGCATTGTGGAGCTGCAAATGGGGCGGCGACACGCTGATGGACCTCTCCACGGGCGAGAACATACACGAAACGCGCGAATGGATTATCCGCAACTGTCCCGTTCCCGTGGGCACTGTCCCCATCTACCAGGCATTGGAGAAAGTGAACGGCAAGGTGGAAGACCTCACCTGGGAAATCTACCGCGACACCTTGATTGAACAATGCGAGCAGGGAGTGGACTACTTCACCATCCATGCCGGCATACGCCGCCACAATGTGCATCTGGCCGAGAAAAGGTTGTGCGGCATCGTGAGCCGTGGCGGCAGCATCATGAGCAAATGGTGCCTGGTGCACGACCGCGAGAGTTTCCTTTACGAACACTTTGATGACATTTGCGACATTCTGGCACAGTATGACGTTGCCATCTCTTTGGGAGACGGGCTGCGTCCGGGGTCTACGCACGATGCCAACGATGAAGCGCAGTTTGCAGAACTCGACACGATGGGCGAGCTTGTGCTGCGTGCTTGGGACAAGAATGTGCAGGCTTTCATCGAAGGTCCCGGCCACGTGCCCATGCACAAGATTAAGGAGAATATGGAGCGCCAGATAGAAAAATGCCACGATGCGCCTTTCTATACGCTCGGCCCCATCGTGACGGACATCGCACCGGGTTACGACCATATTACGTCTGCCATCGGCGCGGCACAGATAGGCTGGCTGGGTACGGCCATGCTCTGTTATGTCACCCCCAAAGAGCATCTGGCGCTGCCCGATAAGGAGGATGTGCGTGTAGGTGTCATCACCTATAAGATAGCCGCCCATGCCGCCGACCTGGCAAAAGGGCATCCCGGAGCACAAGTGCGTGACAATGCACTGAGCAAAGCACGTTATGAATTCCGCTGGAAAGACCAGTTTGACTTGTCGCTCGACCCGGAACGTGCGTTCAGCTATTTCCATGCAGGGAAGCATGTGGATGGGGAGTATTGCACGATGTGCGGACCAAACTTCTGTGCAATGCGGTTGTCGAGAGAATTAAAAAAGAAATAAATGGGAATTGATAGAGCACTATGTTTTCAGACGAATTAGAACATATATCCTGGGAGGAAACCACGGCACGCATCCATGCCAAGACAGATGCGGATGTACGCCGTGCCCTCTCCAAAGAACATTGTAATGTAGAGGACTTCATGGCCCTCATCTCACCCGCCGCTGCCCCCTATCTGGAGACGATGGCACGATTGAGCAAGAAATACACCGAGGCACGATTCGGGAAAACCATCTCCATGTTCGTGCCTCTTTACATCACGAATTCCTGCACCAACTCTTGCGTGTATTGCGGTTTCCATATCAGCAACCCCATGCCGCGTACCATACTGACGGAAGAAGAAATCGTGAACGAATACAAGGCCATCAAGAAGCTGGCACCTTTCGAGAATTTGCTGTTGGTGACGGGAGAAAATCCGGCCAAAGCAGGCGTGCCCTACATAGCCCGTGCACTGGACCTGGCAAAACCCTACTTCAGCAATCTGAAAATAGAAGTGATGCCCTTAAAAACGGAAGAGTATGCAACGCTGAAAGAACACGGCATGAATGGCGTGATTTGTTTTCAAGAAACCTACCACAAGTCGAATTACAACATCTACCACCCCCGTGGCATGAAGTCCAAATTCGAATGGCGTGTCAATGGTTTCGACCGCATGGGGCAGGCAGGCGTCCATTCCATCGGCATGGGAGTGCTCATCGGTCTGGAGAAAGAATGGCGGACAGACATCACCATGATGGCTTATCACCTGCGCTATCTCCAGAAACATTATTGGCAAACGAAATACAGCGTCAACTTCCCCCGTATGCGTCCTTCGGAGAACGGCGGCTTCCAGCCCAATGTCATCATGAGCGACCGCGAACTGGCACAAGTCACTTTCGCCATGCGCATCTTCGACCATGATGTAGACATCTCCTACTCCACCCGCGAGCCTGCCGATATACGCGACCATATGGCAACACTCGGTGTGACAACCATGAGCGCCGAAAGCAAGACCGAACCGGGAGGATATTACAGCTATCCGCAAACACTGGAACAGTTTCATGTCAGCGACGAGCGCAAGGCTGTGGAAGTGGACAAAGCATTGAAACGCCTGGGGCGCGAACCAGTGTGGAAAGATTGGGATGCGAGTTTTGATTTGAAGGCTTTCAAGAGATGAGTGACCGAATACAGAACCTTAATAACAATGAACAAATGAACCGATATGCCAGACAAACGTCCCTTCCCGAAATAGGCGAAGCCGGACAAGAGAAACTGCGTAATGCCAAGGTGTTGATAGTCGGTGTGGGAGGATTAGGTTCTCCCATTGCCCTCTATCTGGCGGGAGCAGGAGTCGGAACGCTGGGATTGGTGGACGATGACCAAGTCAGCATCAGTAATCTTCAACGTCAGGTTCTGTATGCTGAAGCTGACCTTGGGCAGCCTAAACCTCTATGTGGCGCCCGTAGAGTGCAGGGTTTGAACAGCGATGTAAACGTGGAAGTATACCCCTTCCGTCTGGACAAGAAGAATGCCGGAGAACTGATAAGGAACTACGATATAGTGGTAGACGGGTGCGACAACTTCGCTACCCGCTACTTGCTGAATGACGTATGCAACGCTTGGGGCAAGCCCTACGTTTATGGTGCCATTCAAGGCTTTGAAGGCCAAGTATCCGTTTTCTGCTACGGTGAAGGTGCGAAGACTTACCGTGACCTCTATCCGGATGAAGAAGGGACACTGCTCATGCCGTCTCCGGACAAATCGGTTATCGGCGTAACCCCTGCCATTGTGGGTAGCGTAGAAGCCAATGAAGTGTTGAAACTGATTTGTGGCTACGGCGAACCCTTGGCTGGAAAGCTATGGACGATTGATTTAAGGACCATGCAGTCGTATATTCTCTCATTATAGCATCCATAAAGATATGAAGCTGATAGTCATTACCACGCCGCAATTCTTTGAAGGAGAAGCAGTGGCAGTTACCTCCTTATTCCAAAACGGTTTGGAAATACTCCATCTGCGCAAGCCGGGAGCTTCGGCAGAAGAGATGGAGTATTTCCTGCGGCAGTTGCCGATGGAATATATGCCGCGCATTGTCACGCATGAGCAATTCCAGCTGGCATCCGTTTTCGGTCTGAAAGGAATTCATCTGAACGGGCGCAATCCGCAGATACCGTTCGGATATAAGGGACACATCAGTTGTTCCTGCCACTCTCTTGAAGAAGTGTTGAAACATAAATCAGATTGTAGCTATGTGTTCCTCAGTTCCATTTATGACAGTATATCCAAAGAAGGCTACTCTTCCGCTTACTCCTGCGATACCTTGAAGAAAGCACAGCAAGCAGGTATCATCGATTCCAACGTCATGGCATTGGGTGGCATCAGCCTGGAGCATCTTCCGGAAATAGCCGCTTTAGGTTTCGGAGGTGCCGTCCTGCTAGGAGACATCTGGCAGCAAGCGAAGGAAGATTTCATCCCCCACTTCCTCCACCTGAAACAGCTCTCCTCCCCCCCCTCTTTAATTTTTAATTTTTAATTTCTAATTATCTCATGCTTCCCCCTATTATCCTTTCCATTGCCGGTTCCGACTGTTCGGGCGGTGCAGGCATACAAGCAGACATAAAGACCATTTCCGCTTTGGGAGGTTATGCCGCTTCCGTCATCACGGCTGTTACTGCACAAAACACACTGGGAGTACAATCGGTTTATCCGATACCTGCGGATATGGTTAAGGCACAAATCACCTCTGTTATGGATGATTTAAGGCCGGATGCCGTCAAGATAGGTATGGTACATGATGCCAGTATTGTGACCACCATTGTCGATTGTCTTCAGACTTATACTCCGGAGTGTATAGTCTATGACCCCGTCATGATATCGACCAGCGGACGGCGACTGATGACCGAAGAAACCATACAAGTCATTAAGACGGAACTGTTTCCGCTATGCACCCTCATTACTCCCAACCTGAATGAAGCAAGCCTGCTTTGGGGGCAAACCATTACCGGTACTGTGGAGATGCGACAAGCGGCACAGGAATTATCCTGCAGATACAACACCGCTATTCTCGTCAAAGGCGGACATCTGGAGGGTAATGACATGTGCGACGTGCTTTATTGCCGGCAACCTTCTGCCGGGGCTGACGTCCTGCCATCCGGATGCATCCTCTATTCCAACCCCAAAATAGAGAGCCGTAACCTGCACGGCACAGGGTGTACCCTTTCCTCTGCCATAGCTACATTTCTTGCCGGTGGCAACAAACTCGATGAAGCGGTCTGCAAGGCTAAAGAGTATATCGGTACTGCGATAAACCGGGGGAAAGACATGAATATAGGGCACGGGAACGGTCCGTTATGGCACTTTCCTTTATCGGAATAAGAGCTCGTCGAAACGCATTATCTGTTTACCTTAAACGCATTATCTGTCAGCCTCCGATACATCATGTGTTTGGCACCAACGGACAATGCGTTTCGACATGCCTGCTTCTTAATAGCGTATGCCCAGAATTTTCTTGGCATCGTCTTTCTTGAACAGTGAATCAATGACGTCTAAAATCGCTTCGTAATTTTCCGGATCTACGATATTGGGAGCGAATATGTTGAGGACTTTCATCTTGTCGTCATCAAAAGTATATAGTGCCATCAAACTGGCACATTGCACACAGTTCAGACTGTTGTTTCGGGCAACAGTTCTCATCATTTCGATTTGATCATCCTTGAAAGGGCGGGACTTCACTTTTTCATAAAAATGCCGGAAGTCTTCGGGGTGCATCCCTCTGACGTAAACCGGGACTGGAGAATCAATCACTACTTCACTGGGAACAACCGGCAACGTACGTGGCTCTCCGGAGAATGAATCCATCGCAACGACTCTCCCACCTTCAAAAGTCACGACAATCTGAGTTCGGCTGATATTACTTTTACCGGACAGCACTCTGGAATATTCCCATTCTTCTATATCCCGGTCGAAGCGGCGATACTCTGGAGTTCCCAATATCTTGGTGACCTCCTGCCTGCTCATCCCCTTCTGGATACTGTTCAACACATCTACCTTAGCATCATAAAACAAACTGGAACAACTGCTGAATCCCATCGTCATTACCAGTCCCGCAATAATTAGTCTGATTGTTTTCATCTTATCGAGTTTTTAGTTGCCACAAAGGTAGGCAGAAACATGGATAGACCTCTTATTATCCCCCTATTTGTCAAAAGGGATTTCCCTACTTTTTTTAGCCATATACCTATTAATATGGAAATAATCCGTTATTTTTGCAGATACTATCACTATAAACAGGTAAAACACATGGAAAAAGCAAAAGTATACTACTCTGACTTGCGTACTTCCCCTACATCCAATCTTTTGGATAAAATGGAACGCTTGCTGAAACGGGCAGGCATCGAGCAACTCCCTTTGAAGGATAGCTTTGCTGCCATCAAAATCCATTTCGGCGAACCCGGCAATCTGGCATACTTGCGTCCCAATTATGCAGCTCGAATGGCAACCCTGCTCCGCAGCCTGGGAGCCAAACCTTTCCTGACGGACTGCAACACACTGTATTCCGGTCGTCGCGCCAATGCCGTAGACCACTTGCAAAGCGCGATGGAGAATGGGTTCAACCCCATTTCGGCCCAGTGCCAGGTCATCATCGGCGACGGACTGAAGGGAACGGACTACCGCGAAATCCCTCTGAACGGAGAATATTGTCCGGCACCCAAAATCGGTACAGCGATAGCCGACGCCGATATTGTAATCAGTATGAACCACTTCAAGGGACACGAACAAGCCGGCTTCGGCGGTGCTTTGAAGAATCTGGGCATGGGATGTGCCAGCGTAGGCGGAAAGCTGGAACTGCACTGCGCCTCGCAACCCAAGATTGACGTAGAAAGCTGCATAGGCTGCAACATCTGCGTGAAGCACTGCGCACACGACGCTGTGCACCTCAATACCAGCCGCAAGGCAGAAATAGACTACACCAAATGCGTAGGTTGCGGACAGTGCGTAGCCCTCTGCCAGCACGACGGTGCCGTGATGGGAGCCGAAGATACCTCCGAGCGCCTGAACTACAAGATTGCGGAATATGCCCTCGCTGTCGTTATGGGCAAGCCCCATTTCCACATCAGCTTCATCATGAACGTATCTCCCGAATGCGACTGCTGGAACCACAACGATGCCGCCATCGTGCCCGACCTCGGCATTCTGGCTTCGGCAGACCCGGTTGCACTGGACAAGGCATGTGCAGATATGGTCATCCAAGCCCCGATACTGCACGGTAACAATTGCCTTGCCACGGCACACGAGCACGACGACTTGTGTGGATGCGACAAGTTCCACTTGATGCACCCCGACACGGACTGGCTTGCCGGATTGCGCCATGCCGAGAAAATAGGATTGGGAACCATGGAATATGAATTGGTGAAGATTTGATTAAACCTTTTCAGTTTTAAACAGTCATAATAAAAATAGATTTATCAACTAATGCATAATATTATACAAATGGAAACATCTGCAAAACTTTATTCTTTGCCTTTCGGCAACGTAAAGACCTATCTATTCGCCCTGCTGTTCGTGGCAGGAAACATCGCCTTGCCGCAACTCTGCCATCTGGTCCCAGCAGGCGGTCCGACGTTGCTTCCCATCTATTTCTTTACACTGATAGCTGCTTATAAATATGGTTTCAAGGTAGGTCTGCTGACGGCTCTCTTGTCTCCGGTCATCAATCATCTGCTTTTTGCCATGCCTGCAGCAGCCGTGTTGCCGGCCATACTTATAAAGTCCGGTCTGCTGGCCGGAACCGCCGCTCTTGCTGCACGCTATGCCAAGAATATCTCTTTATTGGCATTGCTGGGTGTAGTCCTCTCCTATCAAATTATCGGTACGGTCTTTGAATGGGCGTTGTGCGGTAATTTCTTTCTGGCTGTGCAAGATTTCCGTATGGGGATTCCGGGCATGCTGATTCAGTGGTTTGGAGGATATGCACTGCTGAAAGCAATCGCAAAGAAATAAACGTATATTCTCAAACAGTATCCCTTAATCCTAAAACTTTGTTCGCACACTGCGGATACATATCCCCAGTTTGCGGATGTCTATCCCAAGCCTTGGGATAGACATCCGCAAACCATAAACAAAGTTTTTTCTTAACTGATAAAAACTTTTTCCCTAACTAAGAAAAACTTTCTCCTTAATAGAGAAGACTTTTCTCTTAATACTTTGAACTTTTTTCCGCTATTTTCCTTTCTCCCTACAATAAAATCATTAATTTCGTGCCGAACAATATATCATATTTTCAACATGGAAGTAGTAACGAACAACTGGTTCACTAAAAAATATCCAATAGGTTTTGCCTTAAGCGGCGGTTTCATCAAAGGCTTTGCCCATTTGGGTGCCATGCAATCCTTATTGGAACATGACATAAAGCCCAATATACTTTCCGGAGTCAGCGCCGGAGCCTTGGCCGGGGTATTCTACGCCGACGGCAATGAACCGCATAAAGTTCTTGACTACTTTGCCGGGCACAAGTTTCAGGACCTGACCAAACTGGTGATTCCCAAAGTCGGATTGTTTGAATTGGGAGAATTCATCGATTTCCTGAAAAGCAATTTGAAATCCAAAAAACTGGAAGAACTGCAAATTCCTCTGATTATTACAGCTACTGATCTGGACCATGGACGTTTGGTACATTTCCATAAGGGTGACATCGCCGAACGCGTAGCAGCTTCGTGTTGCATGCCGGTATTGTTTGCCCCGGTCAATATAGACGGCACCCATTACGTGGACGGAGGCCTGCTGATGAACCTGCCTGTCTCTACCCTCCGCCGTATATGCGAAAAAGTGATTGCCGTGAATGTCAGCCCTCTGATGGCAACCAAGTATAAAATGAACATTGTGAGCATTGCCTTACGTTCCTATAATTTTATGTTCCGCTCCAACTCTTTTCCTGAACGCGAGAAGGCTGATTTGCTGATAGAACCTTATAACTTGGAAGGATACAGCAATACAGAGCTGGAAAAGGCGGAGGAGATATTCATGCAGGGATATAATACGACCAATGATATATTGGAACGCCTGCTCATTGACAAAGGCAGCATTTGGAAAGAATAAAATAACCATTCTATAACATAGAAAACAAAGAAATGAACGACGAAAACAAATTGATTATTTATCAAGTGTTCACCCGACTATTCGGAAACAACAATAACCACTGCATCAATAATGGCAGCATCACCGAAAATGGATGCGGCAAGATGGCTGACTTTACAGCCAAGGCGTTGGGAGAAATCAAGAAGCTTGGCGCTACACATATATGGTACACGGGCATCATCGAGCATGCTACGCAAACTGACTACCGCCGTCACAATATCCAACCCGACCATCCGGCCATTGTGAAAGGTAAAGCCGGATCTCCCTATGCCATCAAGGACTACTATGATGTCGATCCGGATCTCGCCAAGGACGTACCGGAGCGTATGAGAGAGTTTGAGAATCTGGTGCAGCGCACTCACCGTAGCGGTCTGAAGGTTATCATAGATTTTGTTCCCAACCACGTAGCCCGTCAATATCACTCGGATGCCCAGCCGGATGGCACTTCACAACTGGGTTCAAACGATGATACCAATTATGCGTTCAGCCCATATAATAACTTCTATTATATCCCGAAATCGGAACTGCATGGCCAATTTGACATGAAAGGTACAGCCGCCGAACCTTATAGGGAGTTTCCGGCAAAAGCTACCGGAAACAACCGTTTTGACGCTTATCCAAACATCACCGATTGGTACGAAACTATAAAGTTGAATTATGGAGTGGATTATCAGAACGGCGGGACTTGCCATTTCGACCCCATTCCCGACACATGGACCAAGATGCTGGATATCATGCTGTTCTGGGCGGGAAAGAATATAGACGGTTTCCGTTGCGATATGGCCGAAATGGTTCCCGTAGAGTTCTGGGAATGGGCAATCCCGCAGGTAAAGGAGCAATATCCCTCCCTGCTGTTTATAGCCGAAGTCTATAACCCGGGAGAATACAAGAATTACTTGTTCCGTGGCAAGTTTGATTATTTATACGACAAAGTAGGACTTTATGATACCTTGCGGGCTGTTACTTGCGGGTATGAATCGGCAACTGCCATCACCCGCTCTTGGCAAAGTCTGGGAGGTATAGAAAAACGCATGCTGAACTTTCTGGAAAACCATGACGAGCAACGTATCGCTTCCGACTTTTTTGCCAGTAACCCACGCAAGGCGATTCCGGCACTCATTGTGTCAGCCTGCATGAACACCAATCCGATGATGATTTATTTCGGTCAGGAGTTTGGTGAGCTGGGCATGGATAGTGAAGGTTTCAGCGGCCGAGACGGACGTACAACCATCTTTGACTATTGGAGTGTAGATACCATCCGCCGTTGGCGCAATGGCGGCAAGTTCGACGGCAAGATGCTGACGGAGGACCAGAAACACCTATACAGCATTTATAAACGGCTACTGACTCTTTGCAATGAAGAAAAGGCCATCTCTCAGGGGGCTTTCTTCGATTTGATGTATGCCAATGTCAACGGATGGCGCTTTAATGAACATAAGCAATATACATTCCTGCGCAAATTTGAGAGAGACCTGTTGCTGTTCGTCGTGAACTTCGACCATATCTCGGCAGACCTTGCCATAAATATTCCTTCTCATGCTTTTGACTTCCTGCAAATACCGCAGATGGACCAGTACAAAGCTACGGAGCTGCTCAGCGGAAAAGAAGAAAACATAAGTCTGCTTCCCTATAAGGCTACTAATGTGGCCGTCGAAGGATATGGAGGAAAGATACTTAAGATAAAGCTATAACGGAATCACAACTCTGGTGATTTATTAGATTTGGCACTGATTATGCAGAACAACACGGATTTCTTAATCGCTTCGTGGTTTTCCGCATAATCAGTGCCAAGTCTTTATTTGTTCTCTTCCATATATTCCTTCAGCCGATATAGCCGCGTGATGGCAGGATTATAAAAATCATCAGGATAATGTGCATCTATGTCACTCAGGTTAGCTTGCACAAAACGTTTCACATCCACTATGTTCTCAGCATCAGACAATGTTACACTTTGAGGGAAAGATGTGCTCTTTGCCCAAGCTATCAGCGCTTTAACGCTATCTTCATCAAATTTATATTCGGCCATATTCTACATATTTTCTTGCAAAGATAGTGCAAACCGGATGCAGAATAAAATGACCCACCCATTTTTTTATGCTAAAGTTATCCTCATCTGCATGAACAAAATTCCAATTTGTTGTGTTATCTAAATGTGTTTTTCATAGTATTAGATATAAGATTAATTAAAAGAGACGTACCCGCTTGTGATAAGTAAGTACATCAAAAACAGAAGCGTCTGTTTGATTGATAAATGTGTAAGGAGCATCGGTTTACCAGAGCCGATGCTTTTTTTTACCCTTCTTTGTAGCATGTTAGAAATATTATCCGTAAATTTGGCAGATAATAAGGAAAGAATATGATATGAATATCCCTGTTATATTTCAATTTTTGAAAGAACTGTCTGCAAACAACAATCGTGAATGGTTCAATTCTCACCGGGAACAGTATGAAGTCGCCCGCAGCGAGTTTGAAAACTTGCTTACAGTAATTATCTCCCGTATCTCTTTATTTGATGAAAGCATCCGTGGTATAGAAGCAAAGGACTGTACATACCGTATTTATCGTGATACACGCTTTTCCGAAGATAAAACTCCCTACAAGACACATCTGGGAGGATATATCAATGCGAAAGGAAAGAAATCCGACCATTGTGGCTATTACGTGCATCTGGAACCGGGAAACTGCTTGTTGGCCGGTGGAAGTTATTGTCCTCCCCCGCCCTTGTTAAGAGCTCTGCGACAAGCGGTATACGACAATATAGATGAATTTCGCAGTATAGTGGAAGATCCTGCTTTCAAGCAATACTTTCCCGTCATCGGAGAGAATTTTCTAAAAACAGCTCCAAAAGGATTTCCAAAGGACTATCCCTATCTGAAATACCTTCAGTGTAAAGAGTATACGGTTGCCTGCTGCCAGCCGGACAGCTTCTTTCTTGCTCCAGACTTTTTGGATCGTACAGACGACATCTTCAAGCAGATGAAGCGTTTTTCTGATTTTGTGAATTACACCATAGACGACTTTGAATAATTTACCTATATAACTAACTTAAAACATTTGAATTATGGTTATAGACAGACTTGAAAACATAGAAAAATATACTTTGCTGCATCCTCTGTTTGAGCAGGCCATTGATTTTTTAAAATCACATGACTTGCACTCTTTGGAAATCGGCAAGACCGAACTGAAAGGAAAGGACTTGCTGGTCAACGTGGCGCAGACAAACCCAAAAGAAAAAGAAAATGCCAAACTGGAAACCCATAAAGACTATATTGACATTCAAATACCCTTGTCCGGTACGGAGATAATGGGTTATACCGCCGCCCAAGACTGCCTTCCGGTTGATGCTCCTTACAATGCGGAAAAAGACATCACTTTTTTTGAAGGACTGGCGGAGGACTATATTGCAGTGAAGCCCGGAATGTTTGCTATCTTTTTCCCTCAGGACGGGCATGCTCCGGGTATTACCCCTGACGGTGTAAAAAAAATAATTGTGAAAGTTAAAGCGTAAATTTATCAAATATCCAAAACTCATCCTCTTTATGGAAACATTGAATTTAATCAAGAATGACCCATGGCTGGAACCTTTTGCCGATGCCATCAACGGACGTCATCAACATGCCATAGACAAAGAATCGGAATTGACCAACAAAGGAAAACTAACCTTGTCTGATTTTGCATCCGGATACCTCTATTTCGGCCTGCATCGTACTGACGATGGTTGGGTTTTCCGTGAATGGGCGCCTAACGCAACCCAAATCTTTATGGTCGGAACTTTTAACGATTGGAAAGAAGAAAAAAAATATAGCTTGAAGCGTAAAGCAAACGGTAATTGGGAAATCAAGCTTCCTGCTGATGCCGTGAAACACGGTGACTTGTACAAGCTGATGGTACATTGGGACGGTGGTTGCGGTGAACGCATTCCTGCATGGGCTACACGTGTCGTACAAGACGAACAGACTAAAATATTCAGTGCCCAGGTTTGGGCTCCGGAGAAACCCTATAAAATGAAAAAGCGGGTTTTCAAGCCATCTACAGATCCTTTATTGATATATGAATGCCATATCGGTATGTCTCAGCAGGAGGAAAAGGTCGGTAGCTATAAGGAATTTCAGGAAAAGATTCTTCCACGTATCGCCAAAGAAGGCTACAACTGCATACAGATTATGGCTATCCAGGAACATCCCTATTATGGTAGCTTCGGATACCATGTTTCCAGTTTCTTTGCCGCTTCTTCCCGTTTTGGTACTCCGGAAGAACTGAAGGAGTTGATTGATACAGCCCATAGTATGGGGATTGCCGTTATCATGGATATTGTCCATTCACACGCTGTGAAGAATGAAGTGGAAGGCTTGGGTAACTTTGCCGGTGATCCTAATCAATATTTCTATCCCGGTGGACGTCGGGAACATCCAGCTTGGGATTCACTTTGCTTTGATTACGGCAAGAACGAAGTTATTCACTTCCTGCTGTCTAACTGTAAATTCTGGCTGGAAGAATATCATTTCGACGGCTTCCGTTTTGACGGAGTAACCTCCATGTTATATTATAGTCATGGTTTGGGAGAAGCATTCTGTAATTATGGAGATTACTTCAACGGACATCAAGACGACAATGCCATTTGTTATCTGACACTTGCCAACCGGCTTATCCATCAGGTCAATGCCAAAGCCATCACCATTGCCGAAGAAGTATCGGGAATGCCCGGACTGGCGGCAAAATATGAAGATGGCGGCTACGGATTTGATTACCGTATGGCCATGAATATTCCCGATTATTGGATTAAGACAATCAAGGAGAAAATAGATGAAGACTGGAAGCCATCCAGCATGTTCTGGGAAGTGACCAACCGCCGCAAAGATGAAAAGACCATCTCCTATGCGGAAAGCCATGACCAAGCTTTGGTGGGCGATAAAACCATCATTTTCCGCTTGATTGATGCGGATATGTACTGGCACATGCAGAAAGGAGACGAGAACTATACCGTAAATCGAGGCATTTCCCTCCATAAAATGATACGTTTACTGACTGCGACTACTATCAATGGCGGTTATCTTAACTTTATGGGCAATGAATTCGGACATCCGGAATGGATTGACTTCCCCCGTGAAGGTAACGGTTGGTCTTGTAAATATGCCCGCCGCCAATGGAATTTGGTGGACAACAAGAATCTGGCATATCATTATATGGGTGACTTTGATGCTGCCATGTTGGGAGTTGTAAAAAGCATAAAGAACTTCCAGGCTACTCCGGTCCAAGAAATATGGCATAATGACGGTGACCAGGTATTGGCCTATATGCGCAAGGACTTGATTTTTGTATTCAACTTCAACCCTAAGCAGTCTTTTACTGATTACGGTTTCTTGGTTCCTGCCGGAACTTATGAAGTTATTTTGAATACTGATAATCCAGATTATGGCGGTAATGGTTTGACGGATGATACCATCAAACATTTTACCATCCACGACCCGCTTTACAAAAAAGACAAGAAGGAGTGGCTGAAGCTTTACATACCGGCACGTACAGCTGTTGTACTGAGAAGAACTAAATAGTCATTTCATAACACAAAAAAAGAGGCAGATATCAATTCAGATATCTGCCTCTTTTTTATATATGAGTCTTTTATTTCACTTGACTGTCGATGAAGTTCAACATCGTTTTTGCATTATCCATCATCTTCTTTTGAGCTGGTTTGTCCGCAGAGAGCAATGGAATAAGTTTATCCAAATATTCTTTGGCTTCCTTGAATTCAACTTTTGCTTTTTCTACATCTGTTTTCATGGTATTGGCACCCTTACTATAATACAAAGAACCCAGACTGTTAAGTGCATTTACATTATCTGCTTGGATAGCTATGGCTTGTTTAAATGCTTCTTCGGCTGCATCCATCTTTTTGGCTTTCTGCGCCATGATACCTTGATTTACGTAATAAGTGGCATACAATTTAGTCAATGTCTTATTACCGGGATTTGCTTCCAGCCCTTCCTTTAAAGTGGCAACATACTCATCATTTTTCTTCAAATCTTTCAAAGCACCGGCTTTACCTATATAAGCATTTGCCAGGTTATACTTTTTCTGTACAGCAATATCAAAATACTTCAAAGCTTCGGCAGGTTTCTTTATCTTATCGGCACAAACGCCACAGTTATATGCAATTACGGAATCTTGGTTGTTTGTTTGTGTCAGATAAGTACTAAATTTTGTGTAAGCTTCCTGGTAATTTTTAGCTTCAAGAGCAGCCTTACCATCGTTGACCAACTGGGCAGGGTCAGCATTCTGCGCAAAGAAATTCGTAGCTGCACAACATAGTGCAATAGATAAGATTAATTTTTTCATATGCTTTAATTCATTTAAAAGTTGATTCCCAAAGTTAGTTTACAATGGTATAGAAGCAAAACCTTTTTACTTTTTTTGAGGTTTTTAGCATAGTCGTAACAAGTGTTATTTTACGTAAAAGCAAATATCCGGATATGTGTGTTGGGCTTTGTCACATATGTTACACTTATACTTAGAATATCATATTATCTTTGCCACAAAAAAAGATTATGGAACAATTACATGCACATGAAGTCCTTCACATGATGGAAGGTAATAGTTATACTGAGTTATCATTGAGAGAAGCCATTATCCAAAAATTCGGCGAGCAGCAGCGTTTTTTCACCTGCTCTGCCAACAATATGGATGTAGATACCCTGATAGAATTTCTTAAAAGAAAAGGAAAATTTATACCCGCCAATGGTGGATTTACAGTGGACATGACTAAAGTTTGCAATCACTGATGAGGAATATTAATTCCTTCTTCTGTTAAATTGAATATTATTTATGTTAATAGTTAACGGAAATAATATTCTACTAAACCATGTTATAATATCCGCTGATTACCCGCTAAAATTTGGATATCTCCTGCAAGTACGTATCTTTGTACTGTGTTTTTCATAGTATTAGATTTAAGGTTAATAAAAAAGATTGGCTGTCTGGGATAGATAGCCTTTTTTTATGTCTAAATGTCATCTTTCCCCTTTTTAGTTATAGTTTTATTCTATCTTTGTAGGTCAGATAATCCACGCAGCATTAATAGAATAAACTGAATATGGGAAAACGCTTTATTTTTATCTTGATGGCATGCTCATTATTGAGTATAGCTACTGTTGTGCATGCACAGCATATTGACAAGCAAACATATACTTTTGCCATCAAAAAGGCTGATACTCTGAAACTGGACAAGTATGTAATGATTGATCAAATACAAGGGACACAATCAAAGCCCGTCATTCTTTTTGCATTTGGGGGAGGTTTCAAAGGCGGGAGAAGAGATAATCCCGATTACATTTCTTATTTTCATTTTTTGGCACGAGCCGGCTATGTGGCAGTATCAACAGATTACCGTACCCAATTAAAGGATATAGATAAATCGGAGTATTCGGACTTGCAAGGATTCTCTTCTACCCTGCAACAAGCAATCACTTGTGCTGTAGAAGATTTTGGTGATGCTACAAATTATATAATTGAGCATAGTGTAGAATGGCAAATAAATCCTGCACAAATTATAGCTTGCGGTTCGAGTGCAGGTGCGATAACTGCCCTTCAAACAGAGTATGAGATTTGCAATCAAACGGCTTTTGCGGACAGATTACCTGCCAATTTCAATTATGCAGGGGTCATTTCCTTTTCTGGAGCAATCTGTGCCAATGGTATTCCAAAATGGATAATGTCCCCTTGTCCTCTTATGTTGTTCCATGGTGATGCCGACAGCACGGTTCCTTTTACTAAGGCAGTAGTAGAGGAAATGGGGCTATGGGGCTCAAACTTTATCTGTATGCAACTGAAAGAAAAAGAGACAGCATACTATTTCTATATAGCGGAAGGTATAGGACATTCCCTATCCTATTCTCCTATGAAGGATAATCGTCATGACATCCTGAGCTTCCTAAACCGGTTGGTACTTGGTAAAGAAAAACGTTGCATTACGACTGTAGAGAAGAATCCGGAAATATCTAGATATAAGAGTGATTTTACAATAGAAGATTATATCCGTGAAAATATGCGTTAATTCCTATCTTTATATCCTTTCCAGAGTTTTTGTTTCTCCACCAATCAATTATCTTTGCACATTATTATTCCATAAAAACAAATCTTTAATTCTATAAATTATGTTGGTACGTATTATCAGTATGGTCATAGCCGGAGTTATTATAGTATATCTAGTCCGTTGGATTGATAATTTTTTCTCCAGGTATCGCAAATAAATCTTGCCTGCAATGTAAAACAAATACTCCAATTTGTTTCCCATTACAACCTATGCTGACAAAATGCGGACATTTTCTAATTCTAAAACAAGAAAACCGCAAAAGCTTTTTATTAGCCATTTGCGGTTTTTTCCTTGTGATTCCGTTGCGATTCGAACGCAAGACCCACGCCTTAGAAGGGCGTTGCTCTATCCAGCTGAGCTACGGAACCAGCCTTAATTGCGGTGCAAAGGTACGCTTTTTTACGAATATTGCAAATTTTTGTATCACCTTTTTTCGTTACCTATGTATAAAAGGCTCATTTGCTACATAAAAAGTAATGATTAGTTACCTTTACAAATAAGATACACGGTATTTATATACAGATGTATTAAAACATTTTGCAAATTATCAATGTTACTAATTATAAAAAGTAAAAATATGGAGGAATATTCAAGTAGGAAAAGTAGCATTGACCCGAAAATGAATGAAAGAGTAATAACAACTAAATTTTAAAGAGATGGAATGGGAAAATCAGTTGATACAAGAATTGCAATGGTCAAATAAAATCAGCAATAAGGCGAGTAAGGAATTGGTAGCCCAGGAGATTGCCGGACTGGCCAAAGACGGTGATGTCATAGGAGCAGGCTCCGGCTCTACCGTTTATCTCACTTTGTTTGCATTAGCTCAACGAGTTAAACAAGAATCTTTGCATATAGAAATCATTCCGGCATCTGCCGAAATTTCGATGACATGTATACAGCTTGGCCTGCCGCAAACTACTCTGTGGAATAAGCGTCCGGATTGGACATTCGACGGTGCAGACGAAGTGGATCCGCATAATAACCTCATCAAAGGACGTGGTGGAGCCATGTTTAAGGAGAAACTTCTCATTAAAAGCAGTGGTAAGACTTACATCATTGTCGATGAGAGCAAGCTTGTCAGCAAACTGGGGAGCAAATCCCCCATACCGGTGGAAGTGTTTCCACATGCTCTCTCCCATGTGGAAAACGAGATACGCTTATTGGGAGCTTCAAAAATCAGCCTACGTCTTGCAGAAGGAAAAGACGGTCCGGTATTTACCGAAAGCGGTAATTTCATTCTTGACATTCATCTCAGCAACATTGTTCCTGATTTGGAACAGAAACTGAAAGCCATTACCGGGGTTATCGAAAGCGGGCTGTTCATTGGTTATGACATTACAGTCCTAATGGCAAACCGCTGATGTACCAAAGTACAAATAAGGCAGTCCATGCCAATAGAATGACTAAAGAATATCTCCAAGTATACTTCAGTAGTGAACCATAAGTGGATTGCCTATCATATTGCTGCATATAGGTCAAGACAAGTGGCATGTAGAACATAAAAGGTGTTATGGCATTTGTTGCACTGTCACCTATACGGAACGCACATTGGGTCATATCCGGCGAAATGCCCATACTTGCCAATACCGGAACAAAAATGAAAGACATAAAAGCCCATTTAGCTGTGGCAGATACCATAAAGAGATTGACCAGCGCCGTAAAAAGAATGAAGAGAATCAATATCCATAAACTACTCAAAGAGGCGGAGGACAGCAGATTAGCGCCTAAAATGGCAATGCACTTGTCCAAGTGGGAATATTCAAAACAAGCAAACATCTGTGAGGCAAAGAAAGCTATCACAAAATAAACGCCCAGCAGTTTCATCGGCTGCGTAAGTCCTTCTATCACATCACCGTCCGTACGGTATCGGCCGGAGGCAAAACCATAGACCATCCCCATCAAACCTATTCCAAACGAAAGCAAAAACAGAATACCAACTATAAACGGAGAACGAATCAGCCCACCATTGACACTCCGCAATATCCCCCATGAAGAGAATGTAGCCCACAGAATAATGGCAATATACAGCAAGCCTGCAAATACAGCTCCCAACATAGCTCTCCGTTCCTTGCGTGACAATTGCTTGTAACCATTAAAATGAATATCCCCTGCGTACTTTCCCAAACGTGGCAACAAGCTCCTGCGGGTAATATGATAAATGATGAATGCAAGCAGGAACGTGGAAACAAAGAGAAAATAATAATTGCACAGCGGTCCAGTCTGCCCCGGAGCAATATTCATCCTATCAGCCGCTTCTTGCGTTACAGAGGCAATCATGGGGTCTAATGTACTCAAAAACACATTAGCGCTATAGCCACAAGAGACTGAAACATAAGCTGTAATTATACCTCCAATGGGGTGCAGACCGACAGACTGGAACAAAGTTGCAGCTATCGGCAACAGAATGATATATCCTGCATCTCCCACTATATTGGACAACAGTCCTAAGACAATGACCAGCAGAATAATGCGCCAAGGATCACGTGGACGTCGTACCCCCCTGCGAATACATGCATCGATGAAACCCGAATGCTGTGCCACCCCTATTCCGAACATAGCCACAATCACCAGCCCTAACGGAGCGAATCCCGTAAAATTGGTTATGACATGGCGCAGCAGCCAGCGTATGCCCTCCGGACTCAGCAGGCTCTGCACCCGTATTTCTTCTCCAGTCTGCGGTTGCAGCACGCTCAGACCATAGACATCGAATATCCATGAAAGGAGGATGACTGCCAGCGTCAGCAGGAAGAACATCGTAGCGGGATGTGGCATTCGGAGTTTACTCATCGTCGGCTTCCAGATTGTCTATATTCAAGATTCGAAGTTCCAATGCACGCACCACCAGACGAGTGGCATTCACCCCCACCCGTTCACTAGGCGGGAAAAGACGGCCGACCAAGTCATTCTGCCGTTTCTCCAGCGACTTGACTCCAAAAGGCATTCCCCTAAGATTGGCAATCATTTCTTTGGTATAGCCCAGTGCCAAATGACGGAGGAAACGCTCGTCATACTCATCAATATCATAGCTTATGATTGCTTCCTGACGTTTTGCATCATTCAGGACAGATTTCTTGAAGCGTTCCACTATCTTCTCCAGTATCGGATAGTTAAAGACCAGCTTCTTGCCGTCCATCACTGCCTGCACATCGGTTTTGGTCAGCAACTCTCCGGTTTTCAGGATAATGCCGTCGGCACCGGCTTCAAGTACGTCCACCCATAACTTCTCATTCAATATTTCTCCCGTGAATATCAGCACATGTACTCCCGGATAACGCTTGAAGATATTCCGGCAGATGTCCACCCCGATTGTGGTCGAACCTCCCAATCCCAAGTCCAGCAGAACAAGATCCGGTACGCCGGCTTCAATCAATGTCCAGAACTCCTGCTCAGTCATAGCAGTACCTATTACCTCCGCATTGGGAATTTCATGGCGGAAAATCTCTTCCGTCCCTTTCAGCTCCAACTTGACATCTTCAACGATGATTACTTTAAATTTTTTGTCTTCCATATTTCATTTTTTCGGTAGCGTAAAATATATTGTAAAACCTCCTTCCTTTCCCGGTTCGGCATTGATACGGCATCCCCGGCGTCCGGCAAACTCGTCATGGTCGCGGATAATCTGCTTGCACACCAGATATTCCGTACCATACAGTTCTCCTTTCTCACCGGCCGTCATGCGGGACAAGTCGGGATAGAACAATTGGTTCAATTCTTCACGGGTCTTTTCCCTGCGCATATCTGTAAACAGAAAACGTATAAATTCCCCATCTTCCCGGGCCGACAGACAGACAGCTCCATCCAGAGTTACGGAGCAAGCCTCGTCTATCAGGTTTTCAAGCAGGAAACGCAACTGGTTCCAGTCGCCGGTAATCCGTCCTTCCAACGGTTGTATCTTAAAATCAATATGCGCCTTGTTTCCCTTATACACTTTGCGGAAATATTTCCCGGCAGTAGCCATAAGTTCCGGCACAGATATTGTCGCACGCCTGAAAGTCACCTCTTCCAACTGGCGGGAAGCGCATGAACTGAGTGTCGTAAAGATACCTTTGTAATACTCTATCAATTCGCTGATGGCAACCACCGTTTCCCGCTCCTCCGCTTCTGTCTGTTTGCCGGACCGCAGTTTCCCTATCAGCTGCTTTATCTTGTTCGGATAATAAATCGTTTCATGCTTGATGGTCGAAAGACAATTATCCAGCACCATGTTCTGTACATGCAGCAAACTGTCTTCCCAGGAAGCTCGCCGGGCTTCATCTTGAGCCACTTCGATGTCCCGGTATTTCGTAGCCAACTTAACCACTGCATTGAAGATTACAATGGAGACATAACGGGCTATCAGTTCCAAAAGCAAATGGTCGGTCTCCTGCTCCGTACCTTCCCTGCGTTCCAGACACAGCACACCTATGCAACGACACATATTTCCCGCATCCACAACAAGCGGCAATGTTTGTATACCCTTTTCCGATATGTACTCTTGCTGCTCAAAGCAATTCTCCATATATTTCCTCCAGATAGGCAACTCGTCCACGGCGGTATCTTCCACTGGATTGGAAGTGTATTCCAGCTTATGTGTAGTCTCGTTGTATACAGCTATGCTTAACCGGTCGATACTCAAAAGTTCGTTCACTGCATCAAAAGCGGAACCTACAATCTGCCGCGGGATTTCCTTCAATGTATCCTCCTCACGCTGCAACATTTCCTCCGTATCCGAAACCGGCAACAAGGAGGCATTGAACACCTTTCCATTAATTTCCAGTACTTGCTCCAGATTCCAGCGGTTCACCAGACGCTTACGGAAATAGAGTATGTAATATCCCGACAGTAATACGAACAGCAAAACCACCGCCAGCAAAATGCCCACCATCTTGTTGTTGGTGGAACGCTCCAGCTGCCGGCAATATTCTTCCAAGGATTGGTCTTCTCCCAACAGTTTGTACAAGGTGGTGTAGGCAGCATTATTATAACTATAGTCATCCCATTGCTTCAATGCAAGAAATGAGACTGCCGCTTCATTCCTGATATCCAGAATTACATGGAAATCCGAATTGAACATCTGGTTCCACCAATCCAGTTCCGCAGGCGCCCCGTCTCCCGTCAGCGTCATATAGCGATGTATAGGATGGGCGTATTGCTTGTAATGTTCGTTCAGGCAATACATTGCCGAATCTATGTATTGTAAAGCCAGTTCGTATTCTCCGTCTACATTGCAGTAATAAGCTTCATTGGCATAATCGGAGGCTTCGTCCAGCAAAGCTTCGTATTCATTCTGTGCAAGCAGTGCCAAAGAATCCGGTAACACCTCTCCGGAAGCAGGCTGTTCCACAGCATGCCGGCAGGATGACATGCACAAAGACAACACGACGAGCAACACCGACACGGACTTACGGATACCGGCAGGCAGACGGAAATAAAAACGGCTGCCTTTTCCCAGCCCGCTCTCCACATTGAACAGACAGACCTTGAACAAATCATTCGTCTTGCGATATTTTTCAATGATGCCCTTACAGTTCATCAGTCCAAAGCCACTTCCTTTGTTCTTCCTCAATTCCTCCTTGTCGGGAGCGTCACTCATACCGATGGCTTTCGAGTCATATACTTTTTCTCCCACGATGCAGGCTACATCTTCCGGTGACAATCCACAACCATTATCCTCTACCGAGATTTCCACGTAATCCTCCTCCTGCCGTGCATATACTTTCACCATACCGCCCTGAGGGGTATATTTACGGGCATTCTCTGCCAGTGTATTTATCATAAACAATGTAAGGGCTTTGTCTGCCTTCACCCGGATATCCGTAGGCTGCACCTCCAACGACTGTCTCTTCATCTCGAATGTACGGCTTCCTTTCCTGAGCAGCTCGAAAAGTTCATTCAATTCGAACGTCTCTATGTTCAGGCTAAGGCTTCCTTGCTTCATCTTTATCCAAAGGGCAAGAATATCATTGTATTCGTTGATGGTAGTAACCAACTCGTCGATATACTGGTATTTCTCCTCCTTTATCCGTTCCTCTTTGATGAATCCTTTTTGAGTCAGTTTCTGCACTTCGTTGATGATACGGTCTATGTACGGATGAATCCCGTTTACAATAGCCATACATGCTTTCTTTATCAGATTTTGCCGTTTGTTCCCCGCGATGTGCTGCTCGTAAATGTAGCGTTGCTTTTCCAGTCTGCGGCGCTCATCCCCAAGGGAGATGGACGTCATGCCGTTGTCGATTGCCCATTGGATATAGGGGGTTATCACCCGTACCATCGCCTGCTCATCCTTGCTCATCCGACGCGGGAACACTAATTGCCCGTTGTCTATGCGGATGTCCTTCACTCCAAACAGCTTTTCCAATTCCGGGCAGACAGCCGTCCGGATAGAGTCGATGATTTCCTCCTCAGTCTGTGCATCTGCCGGAATGGATGCCGTTATCTTCTGACAGATATCCAGCATCAGCTGCAGACGGCGGAGATGCACTCTGTTCCGGTCTTTGGAACGCTTGTTGAAAAACCAGAAAAAGAGGGATACAAGCACGAAGCCCACAATGACCAGTGACAACACGACGTTGAGCTGCCCCGCCTCCTTTTCTAATGCCTGATAGCGGCTTTCCAGTTCTTTATCCTGGCGTGTATCTTCAAGGATATCCAGGTAAATATTGCGGTTATAGTCTGATTTTTCTTTCATTCCGAGTCCTGCATACGAAACGCTCAACTGTTCACGAATACGTGAAATCCACTCGGGCACGGTTTTCAGTTTCTGCTCCATCCATGCCTTCTCCGCACAAATCGTATCTCGACGGTCAAATGCTTTCAGCCAGTCCAAACTATCGTGGCAGTCATAGAAAAGGCGGTGATGGTCATTTACACATTCCAGAGCAAGTTTTAGCGTGTCAAGAGCTTCTGTATAGTGACTGTGGGCATTCAGGTATTTGCCGATAGATACATATGCACCTGCTATCTGATACAAATCCTTGTATTGGCTGAATTTTTGCAATGCCAACTGCCCCAGACGCATGGGAAGCAGCGAATCTACCGGTACTCCAAAACGTGTCAAGGCATGGGAGCGGCGGTCTTGAAAAAATGCGTAATTATCCGGTGAAGCCATCAAGTTGGCAAGTCCCTGCACTCCATTGCCCTCAAAGTAAAGATAGCCCTTGCGCGAAGCCAACTGCCATGCGGTATAGAGCTCATCAAATTCTCTCAGTCTTCGCTCATCCGGTGTCTCACCCTCGCATAAGGCAGCAGAACCTTTGATGTAGTGATAATACAACAGCTGATTGGTATCTGCCAGCAACTCTTGTTTTTTAGTAACTTCATTAATAGAGGCTACAGCTTCCGGACGCTGTTGCAAATAATAATAATACACAGCAGATACAATATAAAATTCCGAACGGGCATAATTCAAACGCATTTGCTCGTGTTGGTCCACAAACAGATTGTCATCCTCCGCTATTCTTTTCATACGGTGCAAGGCACTATTGCGATAATCGTAGAACTCCTTGTTCAACGCCGTCCGCTGATAAATCTTCATCAAACCGATGTCGGCAATAAGGAGTTCCAGTTCATTCTTGGTCAGATTATAGACATCCATATGAAACTTTTCGGCCTGCTCAAAATCCATGCGCATAAAAGCACAAAAGCCCAGATTATTGGATGCTTCCGCTTTTCCTTGTTTATAGAGGCTGACTTCACGGTAGGCCCTTGATGCCGCATGGCAGGATGAATCCAGGTTTTTATAACGAAAAGCATAAGCCACCTGGTTTAGAGAGTCGATAAGGCGTACTTCCTTCATGGGTGCCGTTCCCACACACGAAACCATTGTTGTACAAAGGCACAACAACCCCGCAAACCATATAAAAGAAAGTCGTTTCATAAAGCAAAGCTACGAATAAATCCGGGAAAGAAAAATAATTTTTATACAATAACTCTTGTTTTATGTAACGGGAAATTCCTACCTTTGCATGCAAATTAACAAATAGGTAACATCTATTACACAAATGAGCGAAAAAGCACCCTTTATGGTATTCTCCGGAACAAATTCGAGATACCTTGCAGAGAAAATCTGCGCTAGCCTTGATTGCCCTCTGGGAAAGATGAACATCACCCATTTTGCAGATGGTGAGTTTGCAGTCTCTTATGAGGAATCTATCCGTGGCTCGCATGTATTCCTGGTTCAATCAACCTTCCCTAATTCTGACAACTTGATGGAACTTCTGCTGATGGTTGATGCTGCTAAAAGAGCATCGGCAAAAAGCGTTGTAGCCGTTATCCCTTACTTCGGTTGGGCACGTCAGGACAGAAAAGACAAACCCCGTGTTTCCATCGGCGCTAAACTGGTGGCCGACCTGCTCTCTGTTGCAGGTATCGACCGTCTGATTACGATGGACCTTCATGCAGACCAGATTCAAGGTTTCTTCAATATTCCGGTGGATCATTTGTATGCATCAGCAGTATTCCTCCCCTATATTGAATCCTTGAAACTGGAAGACTTGGTAATCGCCACCCCGGATGTCGGCGGTTCAAAACGCGCCAGCACATTCTCCAAATACCTCGGTGTACCCTTGGTATTGTGCAACAAGACACGCGAAAAAGCAAACGTGGTTGCCACCATGCAAATCATCGGTGATGTAAAAGACAAGAATGTAGTATTGGTAGACGATATTGTAGATACAGCAGGAACCATTACCAAGGCTGCCAACATCATGCTGGAAGCAGGAGCCAAATCTGTCCGTGCCATTGCCAGCCACTGTGTAATGTCCGACCCGGCTTCTTTCCGTGTACAAGAATCCGCACTAACGGAAATGGTATTTACTGATAGTATCCCCTACTCTAAAAAATGTGACAAGGTTAAACAGTTGAGCATTGCCGATATGTTCGCCGAAACCATCAAGCGGGTGATGAACAATGAATCAATCAGTTCACAATACATTATCTAACCGCGGAGCGGTTAGAAATTAGAAATTAAAAATTAAAGGCTGCGCGGTTCTGAAGTGAACATTGCGCAGCCTTTAATTTTTAATTCTAATTCTCCAGCCTTCCCATCTTGTAGGTTCCTTTTCGTATCACCTTTCCGTTCTTGTCTGTTTCTACAAACGGACCGTGTTTCTTGCCTTGTTTGAAGAAGCCTTCATAACGGTTTCCGTTCTTGTCCTCCTGGATACCGCTACCTTCTTCCATACCGTTCACAAAACCGCCTTTATATTTGGTTCCATCGGTCTGAATCAGGGTACCTTGGCCGTTGAACTTATTGTCTTTCCATTCACCTTCGTAAGAGTCACCTACATTCCATTTGTAAGTACCGTATCCGTCACGTTGGTTATCTTTCCAATTACCTTCGTAAACGGCGCCGCTTGCCCACGTAAATGTGCCGTGGCCTTCCTGCTTTCCATCCTTGAAGCTGCCCACATACTTGTTGCCGCTGGCATGGTAATAAATGCCCTCTCCGGTACGTTCACCTTGAACATAAGAACCTTCGTAACGGTCGCCGGTATGGAAAAAGTAAATACCTTTGCCATGCTGCATGTCGTCCTTCCAGTCACCTACATATTTGTCGCCGTTGGCATATTCAAAAGTTCCTTTACCGTCCCGGACATCATTTTTCCACTCCCCGTCATATTTGGAACCGTCATTCCAGGTCAGTGTTCCTTTGCCGTCTTTCTTGTCATTCTTCCACGAGCCTACATACTTGGAACCGTTCTTCCAGGTATACGTTCCTTGGCCTTCGCGTTTATCATTCACCCAGTCGCCCTCATAAATATCACCATTGTAATAGTACATGGTTCCTTTACCGTGCTGGTAATCCTGAAACCACATGCCGTCATAACGGTTGTTATTCATAAAATAGTAGATACCCCTACCATGCTGCTGGTCTTGAAACCATTGCCCCTCATACTTTTCACCGTCGGGAAACATATATGTACCGTAGCCTTCACGCTTGCCCTTCACATACTCACCCTCGTAGACGTCGCCGTTCTTGAAAACGGTCTTCCCCTTTCCATTGGGCTTGCGCCCTTTTATTTCACCGGTATAGACGGCCCCGTTATCTTTGAACGTATAGGTACCTATCTTTATCTCCGAAGAGAATGTACTTTTCACTTTATCGAAAAAGCCGCTTTTTTTTTCCTGGGCAGTGGCTCCACCTTGGCATAAGAAAGCCAGAATGAGTGCAGTATATAGATATTTCATTAATTGATAATTGATAGTTGATAATTGACAAAGGTAGGATTTATCCGGTAAAATGATGCGATAACTCCCGCTTTTTATGACATTTTTTTGCCGCACACTATTTCTTTTAATTTCTCTTTGCATAAATGCCGCCCTGCAAGTTCACGGATTTCTTGTGGAGTAACCTCCTTGACAGCATCCAGTGCTTCGGCAAAGTAGGTATCCTGCAAGCCCGATACCTGCACAAAAATCCAGGCATCTGCCAGCGAGAATGCAGATTCATAACTACGGCACATGTCTCCCAACATATAGTTCTTCACCATGGAAAGCTCTCCATCGGAAGCCAGCTCGTTCTGAAGGCGGTCTATTTCATGATAAACCTCACCGATAAGAGGCTCCACAAATTCGTTGGCGGCTTCGGCACTGACCGCCAACACTCCCTGCCCCGGATAGGGCATGATGGCTGCGGAGATACCGTATGTGTATCCTTTATCTTCCCGGATATTGGACATCAGGCGACTGCCAAAATAACCCCCGAACAGTGTGACCAGTACGCGGGCCTTCAAGTAGTCCGGATGATTACGGTCCAGGGAAAGCATGCCCATACGGACGGCACTTTGCAGGGCGTCCGGACGTTCGATGAAGATACGTTTTCCGGAGGTGGTAACCGGATGGAATTCTGTCTTCTCCGGTTTACGGAAATCCGTACCGAAAGCCTCGCAGCCAAACAAGGACTCTATCCTGTGGATGCAATCACCGGTTACCTTACCCGAGAGATAGATGCTGCAATTATTGGAATGATAGTAACGGTCATAAAACTCGCGTAGCACCGCAGGAGTGATGCGCCGATAATCCTCTTCCTGCACCAGACGTCCACCGGGATGCTGCCCGCCGTACAGAGCCTTCACCAATCCGCGGTGCGCCAGAAAGTCCACCTTGGAAGAGTTGACAAGAAACTGCTGGATATTGTTGTCTACAATCACTCCCAGCTCTTTCTCGGGAAATACCGGCTCTTTGACGATAGACTCCAATATGTCAAGCGTTTGGGGAAGGTATTTATTCAGAGAATAAAGGGTGACATAGGCATACTCGGATGCACTGGACAATTCCAGCCAGGCTCCGTAATAGTCCAGCTTTTCCGCTATCCGGGCGGCATCGTAGCGTCGGGTGCCCTCGCGAAGCATGCGGTTCGTAAACAACGCCTGCAAGGGCTGTTTCTGTTGCCATCGGCCGCCTGCCATGAGGAGATCGATACGTGTCACTTCATTGTCACCGGCATTGAGCACGCTCAATGGCACGCCATTAGGCAACTTGATACGTTCCGGCCTTTGCACCACCAGTTGTTCCGGTTCAAGAATCCGGGGTTGGTCACTTCGGTTCAGCATGGGCTTTCTAGTTTACAGCCCATGGCTTTTAAGAAATTCTTCTGCCCGTTCCAAATCTTGAGGAGTATCTATGCCGATAGTTTCTACATCCGTGATACCTGCTTTGATAGTGTATCCGTTTTCCAACCAACGAAGCTGTTCCAATGATTCGGCAATCTCGAGGGATGACTGCGGAAGGGCGGTTATCTCTTTCAGTACCTCTACGCGATAGGCATAAAGGCCGATATGCTTATAATACGTATGGTTCTTCAGCCAGTCTTCCTTCGCCGCATTACGCTGGTAGGGAATGATGGAACGGCCAAAATAGAGGGCATTCCTGTTTTTGTTGAGCACAACCTTCGGAGAGTTCACATTTTCCAGTGCCTCGAAACCATTATCTACCGTAAAGGGTTTCACCAGAGTGGCTATCTGGGTGGCCGGATCGTCGAAACATGCTTTGACGGCTTGTAACTGCGAAGGCTGGATGAAAGGCTCATCCCCCTGGATATTCACCACGACATCAAACTGTCCTCCTATTTTTGTACAAGCTTCCTGACAGCGGTCGGTGCCGCTTTTATGTTCGGTGGAAGTCATTACCACCTTTCCTCCGAATGCTTTTACTGCGGCTTCAATACGCTCATCGTCCGTAGCCACGTATGCATCGTCCAAGATTCCTGCCACTTGCTCGTATACTCGCTGTATCACGGTTTTTCCACCTAACACCGCCAATGGTTTGGCTGGAAAACGCGTAGATGCGTAACGGGCAGGTATGATTCCTAAAAATTTCATTTTCAATCTTCGTTTTTTAAAATGAGAGTGTGTCCGAAAGTGTTCATATACTATCGACCCATCTCCTTATATTCTTTATTAATTATAACAGTTGTTTCAATCCTCGCAGGATATAATCACGTTTCAAATCTTTTGGCTTATAGACAGTCCCGTCACAAGACAACAAGTCTATATCCAGCCGTACAATTTCCTGCTCCTTCTCCTCGGGCTTCCTTCCGGCTTCCCGTTCGATGGCTTTCAGGCAGGCGGTGACTTCCTCTACCGGATTATCGGAAGCAAAGCATGCCACCTGATTGGAGAACAGATTCGGACGGTGAAAGAACAAAGGTACCGTCTCCTCCTCTTCCGAGAAACGTATTCCCGAAAAAAGTTCCGTCAAGCGTCTGCGAGCCAGTTCCATGTTCTCCCTCCGCTGTTCGTTGCTCCCAATACTAATCGTATAATCCATTTTTTTAAGGTGAAAGGGGAAAAGGTGAAAATTGAAAGTTTACCTTTCCACTTTCAATTTTCACCTTTCAACTAATTAAACAGTTCGTCGAGTCCCTCTATCGGTTCTTCTATATGGGTGTCTCCTTCCAGATTCACATCATCCTTGCACGGGTCATAGCCTTCGGGCAACTGGAATGTTTCATTTTCATCATATCCCAAAGATTTGTCACCGAGCACTTTCACCATGTATTTGGTCCAGATAGGCAATGCCATGGAAGCACCTTGTCCGTGAAGCATCGTATCGAAGTGGATGTCGCGGTCCTCACCGCCCACCCAGCAACCGGACACAAGCGAAGGCGTGAAGCCCATAAACCAGCCGTCGGCATTGTAGTTCGTCGTTCCGGTCTTGCCGCCCATGTCGGCTTTCACACCCAGACGGCGCACACGGCCTCCGGTACCTTCGTTGACAACGGCACGCAGCATGACCAGCATCTTGTAAGCGCTGGATACACTGATGACTTCCTGCATTTCGGGAGCAAAGGTTGCCAGCACGTTTCCATCATTGTCCTCGATGCGGGTCACGAACAGCGGAGCTACCCGGATACCCTTGTTGGGGAATGCGGTATAGGCACTTACCATCTCGCCGACGGAAATCTCGCACGGGCCCAGACAGAGTGAAACGGAAGGTACTATATCACGGTTGCGGACACCGAAAGTATGTATAAGACGTTTCAGATTATAGGGATTCAGCTTGCTCATGAGATAGGCCGTAATCCAGTTGTCCGAGTTTGCCAGCCCCCACTTCACAGTCACCATGTCACCAATCAGCTTTTTGTTGGCATTACGCGGCGTCCACGGTTTTCCGTTTTCATCAATCAGCGTGTATTCCACGTGGCGCACTTCGTCGCAGGGAGAAAAACCGTTCTCCATAGCCAATGTATAAAGGAAAGGCTTGATGGTAGAACCTACCTGGCGGCGTCCCACCATGGCCATATCGTACTGGAAGTAATGGTAGTTCGGTCCGCCTACGTATGCCTTGACATGTCCGCTGCGCGGGTCCATGGACATGAAACCGGCACGAAGGAAGAACTTGTAGTAACGGATGGAATCCATCGGGGTCATAATGGTGTCTTTCTCCCCTTCCCAACTGAATACGGACATCTCCTCCGGGGTATCGAAGGCTTTCTTTATTTCAGCTTCGGTGGCTCCGGCTTTCTTCATAATGCGGTAGCGGTCGGACAACCTCATGGCACGTCCCAGAATCTCGTCTACCTGCTCCTGGGTCAGACGGAAGGTGTAGGGAGCTTTCTTGGCCCCTTTCTTTTCCTTGAAGAAGTAACCTTGCAGTTCCTTCAGATGCTCTGTCACGGCATCCTCGGCATACTGCTGCATACGCGAGTCGAGCGTGGTATAGATTTTCAGCCCGTCGGTGTAGAGGTTGTATTTGGTACCGTCTTTCTTGGTGTTCTTTTCGCACCATCCAAAGAGCGGGTTGTTCTCCCAGTCGAGTGAATCCTCGTAGTATTTCTGCATCTGCCAACCGCGGTAGTTGGCCTTGTCGGGCTTCTTGGCGGTGAGCACGCCGCGCAGGTATTCGCGGAAATAAGTGGCCAACCCTTCCTTGTGGTCCACACGGTTGTACTTCAGTTTCAGAGGCAATGCCTGGAGGGAGTCGCGCTCGGCTTCCGTAATATATCCCGCTTTCCGCATCTGGTCGAGCACCACATTGCGCCGTCCGCGGGAACGTTCATTGTAGCGCACCGGATTATAGAGAGACGGATTCTTGCACATGCCCACCAACGTAGCCGCTTCCTCAATCTTCAAATCTTTCGGTTCGCAACCGAAGTAGGTAAAGGCAGCAGTCTTGATGCCTACCGCATTGTTCAGGAAATCGAACTTGTTGAGATACATGGTGAGGATTTCCTCTTTTGTATAGTAACGCTCCAGCTTTACGGCAATCACCCATTCGATGGGCTTCTGGAACAGACGTTCCATCACATTGTCGGCACTGGGAGAATAAAGCTGTTTGGAAAGCTGCTGGGTGATGGTACTGCCACCGCCGGCATTCTTCTGCATCAGGATACCGCGCTTCACTACGGCACGCGTCAGGGCGTAGGCGTCAATGCCCGAATGTTCGGCAAAACGTACATCTTCCGTAGCTATCAAGGCGTTGATGATATTGGGCGACAAATCATTGTATCCCACAAACACGCGGTTTTCCTTACTATAGGAATAAGTACCCAATACTTTTCCGTCCTCGGAAAAGACTTCTGTGGCAAATTTGTAATTCGGATTTTCCAGGTCTTCCACCGGAGGCATATAGCCTATCCAGCCCTTGGCTATGGAAAAGAATATAAAGACACACACCAGCGAAATCAGTGCGATGAAAATCCATAGGATTTTGACGACTTTCCTTATCATGTTTCAGTTGCTAAAATCAAAGTTCAATAATAGGGCAAAGGTACGGAAATATATTGGATGTGCCTATGCTTTTTATATCTTTTTCAGGATAAGATTTCCGGCATTCACAAAAAAAACGCCCGTTTATTTTAATGGAAACTGTCAGTGAAATGCAAAACGATTGCAAAATAATTAGAAAACTTGAAGAAAAAATCGGAAAGGAAAAACACATCGTAATGAGCTATAATACAGATTGAAACAATGAAAACTTGCCCTCGCGCGCGTAAGAGGAGATAAGATAAGAAGAGAAGAGAAAAAAACGACGTTGTCGTTAAAAAGAACGACGGCGACGGCGTAAAGAGATACCACACTTCACTGTCCGGAATGCCACACTTCGACAAGGCAAACGCCGCACTTGACTAAGGCAAATGCCACACTTGAACATTCGCGAAATGCGGCATTTACTTTGTCGAAGTGTGGCATTTCGGATGATGAAGTGTGGCATTCCGGACAACAAGCCACACGGTTAAAAAAACAGCCCATATTTCGCAAAAAACTTCCCCGCATATTTCCGTAGCCCGCATATTTTCCGTAACTTTACACTCTCGAAAAGTATAAATGAATTCAACGATATGGAAAACAGAAGTTTAGTCACCATTGCCGAGCATAGCCGGGAAAAAATCCTCTATATGCTCGAGATGGCGAAAGAGTTTGAAGCCCATCCCAATCGGCATATATTGGACGGGAAAGTAGTTGCCACCTTATTTTTCGAGCCTTCCACCCGTACACGCCTCAGTTTCGAGACTGCCGCCAACCGGCTTGGAGCACGTGTCATCGGGTTCAGCGACCCAAAGGCCACCAGCTCATCCAAGGGCGAGACGCTGAAAGACACCATCAAGATGGTGAGCAACTATGCCGACATCATCGTGATGCGCCACCACCTCGAAGGGGCCGCACGCTATGCCAGTGAAGTCACCACCGTGCCTATTGTGAATGCCGGAGACGGTGCCAACCAGCATCCCTCACAAACCATGCTCGACCTCTACTCCATCTACAAGACGCAAGGCACGCTGGAGAATCTGAATATCTTCCTGGTCGGCGACTTGAAGTATGGCCGTACCGTCCACTCCCTGCTGATGGCCATGCGCCACTTCAACCCCACTTTCCACTTCATCGCTCCCGACGAGTTGCGGATGCCCGAAGAATACAAAATTTACTGCCGCGAGCACAACATCAAGTACGTGGAACATACGGACTTTACGGAAGAAATCATTGCTGATGCCGACATCCTCTACATGACCCGTGTGCAGCGCGAGCGCTTCACCGACCTTATGGAGTACGAGCGGGTGAAGAATGTCTACATCCTGCGCAACAAGATGCTGGAACATACCCGTCCCAACCTGCGCATCCTGCATCCGTTGCCCCGTGTCAACGAAATAGCCTATGATGTGGACGACAATCCCAAGGCATACTATTTCCAGCAGGCACAAAACGGACTGTATGCCCGTGAAGCTATTCTGTGCGATGTACTGGGCATCACGCTGGATGAGGTGAAAAAGAGTAAAGGAGTAATTCAGTAGAATCGTCTAATAACAAATATTTCAAGATGTTAAGCGAAAAGAAACAAGAATTGCAGGTTGCTGCTCTGGAAAACGGCACTGTAATAGACCATATACCCTCCGAGAGACTGTTTACCGTAGTCTCCCTGCTCGGACTGGAACACATGAGCAACAATATCACTATCGGCTTCAACCTCAAGAGCAAGAAGCTGGGCACGAAAGGTATCATCAAGATTGCCGACAAGTTCTTCTGCGACGAAGAGATAAACCGTATCGCCGTGGTGGCTCCCAATGTAAAACTGAACATTATCCGCGACTACGAAGTGGTGGAGAAACGCGAAGTCCGCCTGCCCGAAGAGCTGCGCGGAATCGTGAAATGCGCCAACCCGAAGTGCATCACGAACAATGAGCCTATGCCTACGTTGTTTCATGTCGTGGATAAGGACAATTGCGTCATCAAATGCCACTACTGCGAAAAGGAGCAGACCAGAGAAGATATTGAGATTATATGAAAGAAGACTGGAAACCCGGAACAATGATTTATCCGCTGCCCGCCGTACTGGTGAGCTGCGGAAGCACTCCGGAGGAATATAACATTCTGACTATCGCATGGACGGGGACGATTTGTACGAACCCGCCCATGTGCTACATCTCCGTACGCCCCGAACGCCACTCCTACGACATCATCAAGCGGAATATGGAATTCGTCATCAACCTCACCACGAAAGATATGGCACGGGCCACGGACTGGTGTGGCGTACGCTCCGGAAAGGACTACAACAAATTCGAGGAAATGCATCTGACACCGGGGAAAAGCACCGTAGTCAGCGCGCCTCTCATCGAGGAATCACCGCTTTGCATAGAATGCCGGGTAAAGGAGATTATGGCTCTCGGTTCGCACGACATGTTTATAGCGGATGTGGTAAATGTACGTGCCGATACCCGTAATCTGAACCCTGAAACCGGCAAACTGGAACTGGCGGAAACGAATCCCTTGGTCTATGTGCACGGTGGATATTATGAGCTGGGAGAAAAGATAGGCAAATTCGGATGGTCAGTAGAGAAAAAGAAGTAATAATGCGATAAAGGTTTTAAGAGATGGAGTTGCGACGAATCTTGATGGGCTTATATCTGTTGGCCTTCCCCGCCATGATGTGGGGACAGACTCCGGTTGTGCCCGGTACTGCCGACGAAGAGCATTCCGGACACCGCAAGGAAACTCCGGTCAATTTCGGTTTCAAAGGCGGTTTCACCTCTTCCTTGTTCCTTGTATCCCAGTTCAGCGTCAACGGAGTGCCCATCGACGAAGTGCAGAACAATTACAAGATAGGATATTTCGGCTCCCTTTTCATGCGGATAAACTTCGATCGCCACTTCCTGCAACCGGAAATATCCTACAACATCAACCGGTGCAACATCACCTTCGAGAAACCTCTGCCCGAAGACGCCGCATCAGGAGCCCGGCTGGAGGAAGCCTCCATTACATCGTCCATCCACAGTATAGACATCCCCGTCATCTACGGATACAACTTCATCAAGGAGGGGCCGTACAGCCTTGCCGTCTTTGGAGGACCCAAAGTGCGCTATATATGGGACAGGAAAAGTGACATCGACTTCGAGAATTTCGACCAGGTGAATATCCGTGAAAGGCTGCGTCCGCTCAATCTCAGTTTCACCGTCGGCGTATCCGTCACCATCTCACGCGTCTTTTTCGACTTCCGTTACGACATGGGGCTGCATAACATCTCCAAAAGCGTGACATACGATATTCCGGCCGACAACAACGCTGCAGACGAAAACACGAAAAACGAAATCCGTTTTCACCGCAGGGACAATGTGCTGAGTTTTTCTTTCGGAGTGTTCTTTTGACAGTAAATTTCTTCCTTTTCTTTCAATTTATTCATTTATTTCCCGTAAATTTGTGCGCTTAAATAAGAGAACACAGATTTATCAAACTTATCTAATAAGCAGAATGAAAAGAGATGATTTAATTTTCGAACTTATCGAAAAAGAACACCAACGTCAGCTCAAAGGCATTGAACTGATTGCATCAGAGAACTTTGTAAGTGACCAGGTTATGCAGGCAATGGGCTCCTGCCTCACCAACAAGTATGCTGAAGGATACCCCGGCAAGCGTTACTATGGTGGTTGTGAGGTAGTGGACCAGAGTGAGCAGATTGCCATCGACCGCTTGAAACAGATCTTCGGCGCAGAATGGGCCAACGTACAGCCGCACTCCGGTGCACAAGCCAATGCAGCCGTATTCCTCGCCGTGCTCAATCCGGGCGACAAATTCATGGGACTGAACCTTGCACACGGCGGTCACCTCTCCCATGGTTCACTGGTCAACACTTCCGGTATTATCTATACTCCCTGCGAATACAATCTGAACCAGGAAACCGGACGTGTGGACTATGACCAGATGGAAGAAGTTGCCCTGCGCGAGAAACCCAAAATGATTATCGGCGGCGGTTCTGCTTATTCCCGCGAATGGGACTACAAGCGCATGCGCGAAATCGCGGACAAGATAGGTGCCATCCTAATGATTGACATGGCTCATCCTGCCGGACTGATTGCAGCCGGTGAACTGGATAACCCCGTGAAATATGCCCACATCGTGACCTCCACTACCCACAAGACTCTGCGTGGTCCTCGCGGTGGCGTTATCATGATGGGTAAGGACTTCCCCAATCCCTGGGGCAAGAAAACTCCGAAGGGAGAAATCAAGATGATGTCCCAGTTGCTGGATTCAGCCGTATTCCCCGGTATCCAAGGTGGTCCGCTGGAACATGTCATCGCAGCCAAAGCCGTTGCCTTCGGCGAAATCCTGCAACCGGAATGGAAAGAATATGCCAAGCAGGTGAAGAAAAACGCCGCTGTCCTGGCACAAGCCTTGATAGACCGTGGCTTCACCATCGTTTCCGGCGGTACGGACAACCACTCCATGCTGGTAGACCTGCGCAGCAAATATCCCGATTTGACCGGTAAGGTTGCCGAGAAGGCGTTGGTATCTGCCGACATCACCGTAAACAAGAACATGGTTCCGTTTGACAGCCGCTCGGCTTTCCAGACTTCCGGTATCCGTCTGGGTACTCCTGCCATCACAACCCGTGGTGCCAAGGAAGACCTGATGCTCGAAATTGCCGAGATGATTGAAACCGTTCTGTCCAACGTAGACAACGAACAAGTCATCGCAGAGGTACGTGCACGCGTCAATGCGAAGATGAAAGAATACCCGCTGTTTGCTTATTAATAAGCAAACAGAATTAAAAATTAAGAATTAAAAATTAAAGGCTGCGCAGTTCAAAGCGAACATTGCGCAGCCTTTAATTTTTAATTCTAAACGCGCTCCGCGCGTTTAGCTCAGCCCTTCTATATTTCCGTCCACAATATCAATGTGTTCGGCTTGTGGTTTCTTGGGTAATCCCGGCATACGGAGAATTTCACCGGCGATGGCTACAATCATTTCCGCACCGTTATTGACCACAATATCCTTGATGTGGAACTCAAAGTTGTTGACTGCACCGTATATCTTCGGGTCGGCAGAGAAGGAGTACTGCGTCTTGGCAATACAGACGGGGTAATGGCTGATACCCATCTGCTCTATCAGTTTGATAACCTTGCGGGAGTGGAGACTGTAAGTCACTACGCTTGCCCCGTAGAGGTTGCAGGCTACCTTTTCTATTTTACGTTCCACGCAATCGCTCTCTTCGTAGGTGAAGGTCAGCGGTTCGGATGGTTTGTTCTCGATAGTATCTACTACCAGATTGGCAAGGTCAACGGCTCCCTCTCCTCCTTTGGCAAAGGCGTTGTTCACGGCAAAACCTACCTCAAGCTTTTCTTCGCAATGGCGGCGGATAGCTTCCACCTCCTCGTCCGTATCACTGGCAAAACGGTTGAATGCCACGATGACCTGCTGGCCGAATGAACGCAAATTGCGTACATGCTTGTCCAGATTGCCGAAGCCCTCTTTCAGTCCTTCCATATTGGGTTCCTTGATGCGGTCCAGACTGACACCGCCATGCATCTTCAGTCCTTGTGCGGTAGCAACGATTATCGTCAGCTTGGGCTGTAGGCCGCTCTTGCGGCACTTGATGTTGTAGAACTTCTCCGCACCCAGGTCAGCCCCGAAACCGGCTTCCGTCACTACATAATCGCCGAATGTCATGGCCATTTTTGTGGCAAGAATGGAGTTGCAACCATGGGCAATATTTGCGAACGGTCCTCCATGAACAAAAGCAGCAGAGCCTTCGGTAGTCTGTACCAAGTTGGGGTTGATAGCATCTTTCAACAGTACGGTAATGGCACCGGCTACTCCTAACTCCTTCACTGTGAAAGGAGTACCATCGAAACGGAATCCCAGAATAATATTTTCGATACGGCGACGGAGGTCGTCGAGGTCCGTTGCCAGACAGAGAATAGCCATAATTTCGGAAGCCGGGGTAATATCGAAGCCCGACTCCTCGGTAATGCCGTTGGTGCTCGGTCCCAATCCGGTGACAATGCTCCGCAAGGAACGGTCATTCACATCAAGTACGCGCCGCCAGATGATTTCTTTCAGTCCGAAGCCGTCTGCCTGATGCTGGTACAAGTAATTGTCGAGCAAAGCGGAAATCATGTTGTGTGCGGAGGTAATGGCGTGAAAGTCGCCCGTAAAGTGCAGGTTTATCTTCTCCATGGGAAGCACCTGGGCATATCCTCCGCCGGCAGCACCGCCTTTCATGCCGAAGCAAGGACCCAGCGAGGGTTCGCGTAAAGCCACAATCGCTTTCTTGCCAATCTTGTTCAGCCCCAATGCCAGCCCGATGGACACGGTTGTTTTACCGATACCCGCTTTCGTAGCCGTGATAGCCGTCACCAGTATCAGATTGCTCTTCTTCACTTTCTCTTCATCAATCAGATGCGTAGGAATCTTGGCTATGTAACGGCCATAGTTCTCTACTTCGTCACGCGGGATATCCACACTTTCAGCCACCTGCTTTATCTTCTTCAGCTCTATGCTGCGGGCTATTTCAATGTCCGATTTCATACAGAGTCTTTTCTTTAAATAACAACTTTAATGTTTTGAAAGTTGCAAAAGTACGAAAGATGTGGCAAAGTACAAAAGAATACCGTATTTTCACCTGACCACCTGCATCTTCTATCTATTTGAACCGCGACGTATCCACTGCCTCCCGTTGCTTCTCCTTATATCCACCGAATTTATAGGTGAACGATACGCCGAATTCGCGGAAGCATGAGTAATGATTCGTCACATTCTGCGTCTTGAAACGGATGCGGGGAGAAATCTGTCCCGTCTCAAAAATATCGTTGCAATAGAGGTTGAGAATGGCTTTGTTCTTGGCGAAGCCGTAGCGCAGGGCAATATTCACATTGCCCGACGTAGGCAGGTCGTAGATGCCCTGAATGGCTTTACTATGCACAAATCCGGTCACCGTCAGCTTCAAGTCGGGTTTGGTGGAGAGAGTAAAAGTATTGTTCATCTGGGCAATGCCATAGCATTGCTTTCTATCGAAAGGAATATCCCAGAAATCACCATCCTTTTCGCGATGCCACAAGCCGATGAGGGTAAGACGAGAATTCAACCAATTCTTCACCTTAAACGGTATAGAGGCTTGTATACCTGCTTGTTGCTGATAATCAAAATTGAGTGTCTTGTAGATTTCAACCAGACGTTCGGAAGATTGGTAGAGCGTCTGTACGGAGTAGTCCTTGGTATGGTTGAACCAAGCGCTGAAGATGTATTTGCTCTTCAAAATATAGGTCATTTTAAGCTCATACTCTTGCGCCGGTTTCAGCAACGGATTACCATGCAGCTCAGAGTATCCGCCACCGATGTAAGAGACGGCATCCTGCACCGCCCAGTAGTCGGGATAGTCCTTGTCGCTGCTCAGAGAGAGCTGAAGGATATGTCCCGGTGCCGGCATATAGTTCAAGTTGACGATGGGATACCAGTCCCACTGGTTCCAGACGGGAGTCTTGTAATGCTCCACAGCCAGGGAAGCGTCCAAAGCAAGTTTGTCGCCGAAACTCTTGCTGAAACCTGCATAGATATTCCAGGTCTGCTCGCGGCGGCGGGACTTCATATTGCTCAAGGCATCCGATGAGGTCAGTTGTCCACCGGTTTCGGGGTCATAATAATATTGGTAGCTGTTGTCGATGCTGGTAGTATAGATGGCTCCGTAATTCAAATCCCAACCTTTTCCCAGACTGTGCTCCTGGGCCAGAAAGAATTTCCATCGGTTGATGCGTTGGCAATCTTCGGTGTAGAAGTCAAGTTCCTCGTCCTGCATGCGGCTATGCAGCAACTGGTCGGACGGGGAACGGTAGTAGGTCAGTTCGGCACCGGCTTTGAGGCCGAAAGGGGTACGATAGTCCAGACGGCCGTTGTGCAGCCAGTCGGTGCTATTGCCATGAGTTGTGGACACCTGCGTGCCCGTCACGCCCGTCCAGTTGTGGGAGGTGGAATAGCCACCGTTATAGACGAAACTCAGCTGATGGTCCTTGGCGATGTTATAGTCCGCCCCTACCCTGAAATTATGGGTATGGCTGCGGCCACGGCCCACCTCATATGTTGTCATGGGGTGAACCGAGCCGTCTGCCAGGGTGTGCACAGCCTCTTTGTCGGTAGTAGAGTAGCCCCGGCCATGGCTGTGCGAGTAAAGAAAATCTGCTGAGAATTTATTTTTGCTGAAGAGCAGGCTGGCGCGTTCCTCAAAGCCTTCGTTATGCTTCTGGCGATACTTGGCATAGAGTTCGCCTTGCCAGGAGCCGGGGCCGCCTGCCGATTGTTTCAGGGTGATATTGATCAGTGCGCCACGCACCTGGTAGCGTGCAGGGGCGTTGTACATCACTTCCGCCTTCTCTATGCGGCTGGCAGGGATGCTGCGCAGCAAGGAATAGAGCTGCTCTGTGCTGAGGGTGGTTACTTTGCCGTCCAGGATAACGGTGACTCCCTGGCCTGCCAACTGCAGCCCGCCATTCATCTCGATGACGCCGGGAAGCTCTTTCACGGCATCGTAGGCATTGTCTACGGGGAGGTTCCGGATAAGGCGGGGCAGGTCGTACACCAGCTTGCCTTGCGCTGCCTTTACGATGGGGCGTTCACCGGTAATCATCACTTCCGGCAAGGTCTGATAAAGGCTGTCCAGACGGGCATCGGTCGTAATAAGGCTGTCGGCGCTGAGGATGCGGTTGTCGTCCGCACCGGAGGTGGTTGCAGTGCCGTTGTTCTCTTGTGCCGAAAGGCTGATGCTCAAAGCACAGCATACAATAGGGAGTAAATAGAATCGTTTCATGTTCTTCTTTTTATTTATGTTTATATTCTTCTTCTGCAAATCTTCGTCTGCAAAGTACGGCAGAATCAGCAGAAACTTGTGTTATCAGCGGCTTACCAAGTGTTATCCAGTGTTATCGGGAGTGTTATTTAGTCTTATCGGATGATAGGGTTCACAATATTAATCTTACCTTTGTATGTATAAAAGTAACCGGAAACAAACATGAAACTGCCATTCAAATATATTGCCATACTTGTCATCGTCTCCCTGGCCGGCATCTTCGCCTACCAAGCCTACTGGCTGACGGGGTTCTACCATACCATGCACAGTGAAATGGAAAGGGACATCACCGAAGCCATGCGCATGAGCGACTATAACGAAATGATGATACGCGTGGATAAAATGAAGCAGGACGACATAAACCACGGTGAAGTCAGCGTATCAGCCGGATACAGCGATGACGGAAAATCATTTGTCCGTAGCAGTACCACCATCTCCCGTGAAGATTCTTTGGACAACACCACCCTGCACGAAACCTTCATGCCCAAAGGAGACAGTGTTTACGTGACCCACCCGAACGATTCAACCCGCGTGGAAGTCAGTGTCAGGGACTCGGACAGCTCTCCCCAATCCGCATTGAGTGCCAAAGGGGGACTGGATGTGATTTTGCGCGACCAAAACAGTATGCTGGAACTCGCCACCTACTTCCAGCGCGGACTGCATTCGGGACTGGACATCATTTCCGACCCCGACGTAATGCTTTATGACAGCCTGCTGACTTCATTCCTGCATGACCGTAACATCAATCTTCCCCATAGGCTGCTACATCTTCACAAAGGCAGCAAATGGGACTCTACCATTCTCTATATAGATACATTGGTAAACATCGGTACCCCCGGCTATGTGCCTACCTCAAAAGCCGTGGAATATAATTATTCTTTCGACATCAATACAAGTCAAAGCTACCGTCTCATCATGGAACCGGCCGGCACGTTGGTCTTGCGACAGATGTCGGGCATTCTCACCACATCATTCGTTATTCTGATCGTACTCGCTTTCTCCTTCTGGTTCCTGATACGCACCATCCTGAAACAGAAGACACTGGAAGAGATGAAGAGCGATTTCACCAACAACATCACCCACGAACTGAAAACCCCCATCGCCGTAGCATATGCCGCCAACGACGCTCTGCTCAACTTCAACCAAGCGGAGGAAAAGGCCCAACGCGACAAATACCTGCGTATCTGCCAGGAACAGCTTCAGCGCCTCAGTGGACTGGTTGAACAGATACTTTCCATGAGTATGGAACGCCGCAGGACTTTCCGCCTGCACCCGGAGGAATTTGCAATACGTGATATTCTGGAAACGCTCATCGAACAACACAAGCTGAAAGCGGAAAGCTCCGTCCACATATCGGTGGACATCGAACCGGAAGATTTGAGCGTACTTGCCGACCGTACGCATTTCAGCAACATCATCAGCAACCTGATAGACAACGCCATCAAATATTCGCACGGAGAAGCCGAAGTGACCATCCATTGCCGCAAGATGGCCGTCGAAGGGCAGAATGAACAGACCGAAATCTCTGTCAGCGACCACGGTATCGGTATTGCTCCCGAGAAGCAGAAGCACATCTTCGACAAATTCTACCGCGTACCCACGGGTAATCTGCACGATGTGAAAGGCTATGGGCTGGGATTGTTCTATGTGAAGACCATGATAGAGAAGCATGGTGGCAGCGTATCGGTAAAGAGTGAGTTGGGAAAAGGAAGTACCTTTACGATAAGGATATGATAACATTATTTGTTAGGGTACTTTACATTACTTGTTAAGGAGCTTTACATTACTTGTAACAAAAGCGACAATTATGGAAAAGATAACCGTACTTCTGGTTGAGGACGAACAGACCCTCGCCATGATTATCAAGGACACATTGGAAGGGCAGAACTTCATCATCCACACCGCAGCAGACGGTGAAGAGGGATTGCGCAAGTTCTTCGACCTCCGTCCCGACGTGCTGGTGGCAGACGTGATGATGCCCCGCATGGACGGCTTTGAAATGGTGCGCCGCATCCGGCAGACCGACAAACAGACCCCGGTACTGTTCCTTACCGCCCGCTCCGCCATCAACGATGTGGTGGAAGGGTTTGAGCTGGGTGCCAACGATTACCTGAAAAAGCCTTTCGGAATGCAGGAACTCATTATCCGCATAAAGGCCCTGGTAGGCAAAGCTTTCTCCTTTACAGAAGAAAAGCCCAAAGAAACTACCGTTTTTGAAATCGGTGACTACCGTTTCAATTCCGTCACTCAACGACTTGCTTTTGCAGGCAGCACCCCGACTTCACCTAACGCGGATACGGAAGTGGAACTCTCCCACCGCGAGTCCGAGATACTGAAACGCCTTTGCGAGAACCGCAACCAGGTGGTCAACACCCAGAACGTATTGCTCGACCTCTGGGGAGACGACAGCTTCTTCAACTCCCGCAGCCTGCATGTGTTCATCACCAAACTGCGGCATAAACTGGCCGGAGACGAGCGCATCCGTATCGTCAATGTGCGGGGAATAGGATATAAACTAATAGTGAACTAAACTAAAACTAAACTACTATTTATGAAAAAGTTATTATTCATTACTTTTATCTGTTCCTCACTCTGCGCCTATGCACAGAGCGAGATTCCGGAAGACACAATAAAGAACCGGCCTCCCGTAAAGAAAGAGCAGATTCCCTTTTCTCCAAAAGAGAACAAGCGTACGGGCCTTGATGAAAGCCAGCCCCAACAAAGTCTGCAAGACGAACAGCAGGAAGAGATAAATCTCCATCTCCCTCCCTCCGACTATGTGGAGCCCCTGCCCTGGACGGACATGAAGAAGATACACTTTCAGAAAAACATCTTTGAATGGGACTTCCAGCGTTTCGCCGATTTCCTGCTCTCGCCGGAAGTCGTACTGACGATGTACGGCAGCCATAACACCTATCCTGCAATGGGCTCCATCATGCAGGCTGGCGCAGGAGTCACTTATTACAGTCCCGACGGGCATTGGGAATTGAGCGGAGGGGTATATGCCGCCCACTATTCCATCTCCCAACCTTCATCCATTACCGGTGCCCAGTATGCCAAAAGGGATGCCCCCCGAGGTACTCAATGGGACATAGGCTACAATGCCTCCGTATCCTACCGCATCAATCCCTACATGCGCCTGCATGCCTTCGGCCAGTATTCGGGCTACGGGAGAAGTAACTCCTTTCATGGATATATGAACCCGATGTATCCGCAAAGCGGTTATGGCATGGTACTGGAACTGAAAGTGACGGACTGGCTCGACCTCAACGGAGGGATGGAACGAAGATACGACCCCACCAAAATGAAATGGGTAAATTCGCCCATTTTCACCCCTACCATTCGTATAAAGAAATAGAAATAATACAAAGATATTTCCGGAAATAGAGGGAAACGAGTATCTTTGTTCAGTCTGCCCCTATGCGGCAGACAGCAACTGAAATTGTGAACAAAGAACTATGAAACGAATCTTCTTCTGCATCATCATTTTACTTGCAGGCATGTCATCCGTCAGCGCACAGAGCGAGATGCCTGCCGATACGGTACGTACTGCAGTACATGGCGAAGCGTCTCCCGAAGGCATGTCTCCGTCTGAAAAGGAGCTTCTGCCGGACGTGAAGAATTACGACGGCTTCCTGCTGGATATGGGGCTGATGAATCTGTCTGCCCCCACTCTTCCCAAATTCACCTTGGAGATACCAGATGCCAGCAAAGACTACAGCCGCATCTTCCGGTTGAACCCGAACGTGACTTATTCACAAGGCCTTTCGAACATATTCTCACTCAGCAACTCCCGGTATTTCAGTTCGAATCCCTTCGGACTGACGGGCTTCTGGGGCTCTACCGACAACCTGCAAATGGGAAGTTTCACTTTGAAGAACGGCATGCGCATCCATACGTACGGCGAATATGACAAGGACGGCTGGAAAGTGCCCAACCCTTCCGCACTGCCTTGGGAAAAGAACAATTTCAAAGGGGCGTTCGAGCTGAAATCAGCCAACGGAGCCTTTGGCATACGCATCGAGGTACAGCAGGGCAGACACGTGCCCTATTGATGCCCATCACTTAACAACAGAATCAATGACAAGAAAGAAAATACTGGTGATAGGCGCCAACGGTTTTACCGGCAGACGCATCCTGGATGATTTGTCCCACAACGTGTCTTATCAGACAACGGGCTGTTCCCTGCACGACGACATCTGTCCCCATTCAGGCGACTATCGCTTTATCCGTACGGATATATGCAACCGCCAGGCGGTGAAAAAGCTTTTCCAGGAAGTACAGCCGGATGTTGTAATCAATACCTCCGCCCTCTCCGTCCCCGATTACTGCGAAACGCACCATGCAGAAGCGGATGCCGTCAACATTACTGCCGTGAAGCATCTGGCAGAATGCTGTGAGGCGGGAGGCAGCCGTTTTATCCATCTTTCCACCGACTTCGTTTTCGGTGGTGATACGGACCGACCCTATACGGAGGAGGATATTCCCGCTCCCGTTAATTATTACGGCTACACCAAACTGGAAGGTGAGAAACGTATCGCTGCCGTTTGCGGGGATTATGCCATCGTGCGCGTAGTGGTGGTGTATGGTGCCGCCCTGCCCGGACAGCATGGCAATGTGCTCCAACTGGTGGCAAACAGATTAAGGAACAATGAGGAAGTGTTCGTCGTATCCGACCAATGGCGTACGCCCACCTTCGTGGGAGACGTGTCGCAAGGAGTGGAGAAGCTGATAAGTCATCCGCAAAACGGTATCTATCATCTCTGTGGCAGCGAGTGCCTGACCATTGCAGACATCGCTTATCGGGTAGCGGACGTATTGGGGCTGAATCGCTCGCTCATCCGTCCCGTCACCACGAAGGAGATGAACGAAAAGACACCACGTCCCCGTTTCAGCGGGCTGAGTATAGAAAAGGCACACCGGGAACTGGGGTATCGACCGTATACGCTGGAGGAAGGAATAAAGCTGATGTTCGGATGGTAAATAATGCAGGTGCGGATGGCAGCAGATTCGACTACAGCAACTCCGGCTCTGCCAGTCCTTTCTCTTTGCGATACACACGTACCATCTCCAGAATCACATCTCCATATTTCTCCACCCCTTTTTTTCCGAAATACGGAATGCGTACAAGCATGGCCTTATCCGAAGGAAGCAGATTGCTGATGCCTAGAATTGCCTTCTGCTGAATGACGGTGTATACGGGCAGCCCTAATGCGGAAGCTTCTGCATTGCGCCATGCTACCAAGCGGTTGTAAAGTTCCGGATGCAGCACATCCGTGGGTACTTCAACAGCCGCAGCATCGCGTTTCCGCTCACGCGGACGTTTCTCTTTATCAGCCTGCTTACTGCTTCCCTGCCCTTCTTTGGCAGAAGCACTTCTCCCTTTGCCTTTACCCTTCTGCGAAGCCGAATCATCAATGGAAAGCAGTGCTTTCTGCTTCAAGTATCCTGCCATATGGAAACCATTCTCCAGCACATAATCCAGCAAATCAGTCTTCAAGTCAAACACTTCCTCCAGCTCCTCCATGGCATCCCGGAGCTTCTTCTTCAACTCTTTATTATCAGAAGTTACCGTACTCGCCATCACCGCATCCAGCGGTTGCAACTGCTCTTGAAAATAAGTGGCGGCAGAGTGTATGCGCCCCTGCAAAGTCGGGTCGGCTGCATAGTCCTGCGCAGTATCAATCAGGCGGGTATACTGGATACTGAACTTCTGGGCTACTTTCGTCACTTTGTCGTGAAAACGTTCCATTTCCTCCTTACAGGCTGCGAGTTGCCTGGGAAAGAGCTTGTACAAGTGTTCGTCTATCAGCCGCACATACCGCCGCAAAGCCTGCTCCATGGGCTGGAAATCGAACAAGCCCGACAGCAGTTCCAGGAAATAGGTCTGCTGCAAGGAACGGAAGCGTTTCTCGTCCGGCTCGTTTCTCCGTGCCTCCATCGTGAAGGTATCTACTGCATGGTCACTGATAACGGCCTTTGCAGAAAGCGGGGCACTGAGCACCACTCCCTCCAATGTCTTGCAGCGGCTCAGAGCCACATAGGTCTGCCCATGCGCAAAGGAGGCACTGGCATCAATCACGGCACGTTCAAACGTCAGTCCCTGGCTTTTGTGAATGGTAATCGCCCACGCCAGCTTCAGCGGATATTGCCGGAATGTTCCTTCAATATCTTCTGTAATCTCCTTGGTTTCCTCATCAAGCACGTATTTGGCATTCGTCCACTCTTCCTCCTGAAGTAAGAAGGTAGCGTCGCTTCCCTTACTGCGCACTTCAATTCCATCTGCCGACACGGCTGTCACCTCTCCAATCATGCCATTGTAGTAACGGTGCTCACCGGAGGTGTCGTTCTTCACAAACATTACCTGGGCGCCGCGTTTCAGTTCCAGTACTTCATCCGTGGGATAGGAATATTCGGGAAACTTTCCGTCAATCTTGGCACGAAAGACATACGAGCGTCCCGGAAGTTGTTCCAGCTCATGGTCATTAATCCGTTGGGCCTGATAATTGTGGGTCACCAGGCGGATGTATCCTTCTTCTTTATCTGGTACGAAATTGGGAATATACCGGCGGTTCAAGGCTTCCAGCACTTGCCCGTCACAACGGTTTTCGCGAATGCGGTTCAGTAATTCAAGAAAAGTCCCATCGTTCTGCCGATAGACTTTCTTTAGTTCTATGGTGCAATATTCCGTCTGCTTCAAGGCCTGGCTGGAGAAGAAATAAGGCGTGTCATAGTATTTGCGCAGCATCTGCCACTCATCGTCTTTCACAACGGGAGACAGCTGCTGTAAGTCGCCAATCATCAGCAGTTGCACGCCGCCAAAGGGTTTGTTCCGGTCGCGGAACCGCCTCAAGACGGCATCCACCGAATCGAGCAAGTCGGCACGGACCATACTGATTTCATCGATGACCAATAAATCTATGCTGCGTATAATGTTGATTTTCTCTTTCCCGTAACGAAAACGGTAGGTTGCCTTGCCATCTGCGCTGAATGAGCTTTCGGGCACATAAGGAGCAAAAGGTACTTGGAAAAAGGAGTGGATGGTGACACCGCCTGCATTGATAGCGGCAATTCCCGTCGGTGCAAGTACAATCATCCGTTTCGGACTCTCCGCCCTCAGTTTTCGCAGGAAAGTTGTCTTACCGGTACCTGCCTTGCCGGTCAAAAAAAGATGAGTGCCTGTGTTTTCAATGAATTGCCATGCAAGCGCTATTTCGGGATTATTCTCCATTGATATGTTTATTATTCAACCAATCCGCTCTCTCTCAGAATGATACGGATTTCATCAGTAGCCATATATGATAATAGGACAAAGATAACGCTTATTTCGTTATCCTTGTCCTATTATTCCATTTATTTGTACCCAGCCTGAACAAGCCCTTTACGGGGCAATCCGGACTATTTCAAGCTACCGCCGATAATATCGAGCAGCTCATTCGTAATGGCCTGCTGACGGCTCTTGTTATACTGTTTCGTCAAATCTTGAATCAACTCGTTGGCATTATCTGTCGCCGTCTGCATGGCAAGCATACGGGCAGCATGTTCCGAAGTATTGGAATCGAGAAGCACGGTAAATATCTTCTGACTCAACACTTTTGGCAGAAGTTCCGCTATCAGTTCGCCGACGGAAGGTTCCACAATGTAATCATTATTAAAACTGCGGGCATCCTCCGGTACATCTTCTGCCGCCTCCTGCGCTACTTGCGTCAGGTCAATGGGCAGATAATTCTCGCGGAGCAGCACCTGCGAACCCATCGATTTGAAGTGATGGTAAATCAGCTCCACATGGTCAATCTGCTTTTCCACAAACTCATGCATCAACTTCTCTGCCAGCTCATACGCTTCAACGTACGAAGGCTTGTCTGCCATCACCTGGTAGCTGCCTTGCGGCACATATCCCATTTTCTTGACGGCTTCCTCCACCTTTCTCCCAACGGGATATATCAGAATATTCTCCTTGCCCAGCGACTGGTAATCTTCCAAAGCCCGTTCCAGCATCTTCGCCACATTCGAGTTGAATGCACCGCACAAGGAACTATTGGACGAAAACGCCACAACCGCTACTCTCGTCACGGGTCTTTTCTCGGTATAGGGCGACTCGAAGGAAGCATCCGTACGCAGAAAGTTCGTCAGAATCTCATTCAGCTTCCGTTGATAAGGCAGCATATTCTCAATCCGCCCCTGCGCCTTATGCAGTTTGGCAGATGCCACCATCTTCATAGCCGATGTTATCTGGCGTGTACTCTTGACGGAGCTTATTCTATTTTTTACCTCTTTCAGTGAAGACATATATCTATTTACGATTTAATTATTTACGATTTACGATTGAGGTAACTTCTGCCTGCGTCCGATTTACAACTTACCATATAGAGTAACTCCAATCGTAAATCGTAAATCGTCCAATCGTAAATCACATGAATTGCCTTGCAACCGCCTCTGCCGTCTCCTCAATCTTCTTGCAGACATCGTCATTGATGGCACCCGTCTTTAAAACGTCGAGTACCTCCATGCGATAGTTCATCTCAAGAGACTCAAGGAAGTTGCGTTCAAACTCGCTGACCTTGTCCAAAGGAACATTCCTCAACAAGCCGTGCGTGCCGCAATAAAGAATGGCAATCTGCTTTTCTACCGGCATCGGGCTGTATTGGGGCTGTACCAGCAGGCGTGTATTCTTCTGTCCCTTGTCGATGGTCAATGCCGTCACGGGGTCCATATCGCCACTGAACTTGGTAAACGCTTCCAGCTCCCGGTACTGTGCCTGGTCAATCTTTAATGTACCTGCCACCTTCTTCATAGCCTTGACTTGGGCATTACCACCCACACGGCTCACAGAGATACCCACGTCAATGGCCGGACGGTTACCCTGGTTGAAGAGGTTCGTATCAAGGAATATCTGCCCGTCAGTGATTGAAATCACATTCGTTGGGATATAGGCGGACACGTCTCCTGCCTGAGTTTCGATAATGGGCAATGCAGTCAGCGAACCGCCACCTTTCACCTTGCCTTTCAGACTGTCCGGCAGGTCGTTCATCTCGCGTGCCACTTCCTCCTGGCTGATAATCTTCGCCGCACGTTCCAACAAACGGGAGTGCAGATAGAAGATATCACCCGGATAGGCCTCACGTCCTGACGGACGGCGCAGAATCAGAGACACTTCACGATAGGCCACCGCCTGCTTGGACAAGTCGTCATAGACCACCAGCGCATGACGGCCGGTATCACGGAAATACTCTCCGATGGCAGCCCCTGCAAAGGGAGCGTAATACTGCAATGCAGCCGGGTCTCCCGCCGTAGCAGCCACCACAATGGTATAGTCCATCGCACCGTACTGGTGCAGGGTATTCACAATAGAAGCTACGGTAGAACCTTTCTGGCCAATGGCTACATAAATGCAATATACCGGATCGCCAGCATCAAAATTGGCACGCTGGTTGATGATGGTATCGATGGCAATGGCCGTCTTACCGGTCTGTCGGTCACCGATAATCAGCTCACGCTGTCCACGGCCGATAGGTATCATGGCATCCACAGCCTTCAGACCGGTCTGTAGCGGCTGATTCACCGGCTGACGGAAGATAACTCCCGGCGCCTTGCGTTCCAGCGGCATTTCATAAAGTTCTCCGCCTATCAGTCCTTTGCCATCGAGCGGCGCACCCAGAGGGTCTATTACACGGCCCAGCATACCCTCTCCCACCATGATGGAAGCAATACGCTTGGTACGCTTTACAATGAAGCCTTCCTTGATTTTATCCGTAGGGCCAAGCAACACAGCACCCACATTATCCTCTTCGAGGTTCATCACAATGGCCTTGATGCCGTTGTCGAACTCCAACAACTCGTTGGCTTCGGCATTGCGCAACCCATAGATACGGGCTACACCGTCACTGACTTGCAGTACCGTGCCAATCTCGTCCAACTGTACGCGGGTGTCAATCCCTTCCAGTTGCTTGCGGAGAATATCGGAGACTTCGCTTACTTTTATATTTTCAGACAACATCTTAGTATTTACTATTTTACAATTTACTATTTACTATTTGAAAGAACCCGAATCATATACTGTTTGACCTCTACAACTTACGCATCACAAGACTATTAAATAAGTAAATTGTAAATTGTCAAATCGTAAATCACACGATTCTTCTATTCTTATCAATGAACTGCTGTTTCACTTTCTTAAGCTGCGTAGCAATACTGGCATCCAGACGGAAGTCGTTGATGTCGAAGATAAAACCACCTTCAATGGAGGGATCCACTTCAGTCTGCAGCTCCATGCTGGCATGCAGCAGGGAGGAAGCACTGTCATGGATGCGCTCCCGCACTTCCTGGCTGACGGGAACGGCTGTTATCAGCTTTCCTACACCGATATGCTTGTCTTTCCGGTACAAATCCAGAAAACTCAGGCAGATGTACTGGAGAAAGTTTTCCCGCCGGTTCTTCAACACCAGGGTCATGAAACGCGCAAACTCACGGCCCGCAGGAGCATCCCCCACAGCAGCGGTACAGATAAGTGTTAACTTCTCACGTATCGTCAGGATGGGGTTTTCCAATGCCATGCGCAAATCGGGATGTTTCCTGAAGCTACGGTCGAGCATACAAAACTCCTTGTACAGAGTATCTTCTGCCCCCATGCTCTTGGCATATTCCATCAATGCTTTCGCATAACGCATCGAAACGATTCCTATATCCATTTCTTTGAGAATTAATTGTTTTTACTTGCGGCCAGCACTTCATCCAGCATCCGGTCTATCATCTCCATCTGCTCATGTTTCTCGTCCAGATTCTTGCGGATAATTTTCTCGGCTATATCTACGGACAAGACTGCCACCTGGCGGCGAATATCGCGGATGGCCTCTTCCTTCTCTTGCTGTATCTGCTTTTTAACTTCGTCCAGCTCCTTCTGCGCGGCGGCTTCCGCCTGCTTGCGTGCTTCGACGATAATCTTGTCACGCTCATGCATCGCCTCCCGCAGAATACGTCCTTGTTCTTTGTTGGCAGCAGCAATCAACGCTTCACTCTCCTCTTTCAGTTTGGAGAGCTGGGCATTTGCTTCGCGTGCCACTTCCAAAGACTGGTCGATGTAGGTCTTGCGACCTTCCACCATCTTGGTGATAACGGGAAAACCGTACTTGGCAAGCACCACAAACACCACACCGAATGAAAGGAGCATCCAGAACAGCAGACCACTATCGGGTAATAACAATGACATAATTTTATTTGCTATTTGACAATTTACGATTTACAATTTGGCTGCGCGGTGATGCTGCACGGACAAATTGTAAATGGTAAATGGTAGATTGTACATTATAAAAAGAATACCAATAAACACACAACTACTGCCAACAAAGCAACACCTTCAATCAAGGCAGCGGCAATAATCATGTTCATACGGATATCTCCGGATGCTTCCGGTTGACGGGCAATGGCTTCCATGGCAGAACTACCGATTTTACCGATACCTGCACCAGCACCAATAACAGCCAGACCAGCACCAATGGCTGCACCCAGTTTACTAACTCCCACACCTGCCGCAGCAGCTTGCAATAATACAGATAGTAACATAACTTTCAGTTTTTAAATGGTTATTTTTATTAATATTTATATTCCCAATAATCGTATCACTTCACCGCCTTCTCCTTATGCTCTTCCTGCGCCAGACCGATGAACACGGCTGACAGCATGGTGAACACATATGCCTGGATAAAGGCAACCAACAACTCAAGTGCATTCATAAAGATATTGAACAACACCGATGCCACGGTCAGCGTTCCGTTCAAAGCAGGTCCCATACTGGCCGAGATGAATATCAGGCAGGTAAGCACCAGCATTGCCATGTGCCCTGCCAGCATATTGGCAAAAAGACGTATCATCAAAGCAAACGGTTTGGTGAAAATACCGAAGAACTCGATAAACGGCATCATGGGGACCGGTACCTTCAGCCACCAGGGCACATCCGGCCAAAAGATATCTTTCCAATAAGTCTTGGTTCCAAAGATATTCACGGCCAAGAAAGTACAGATGGCCAATACCATCGTAATGGCTATATTTCCCGTCACGTTGGCCCCTCCGGGAAAGAAAGGAATCAGCCCCATAATGTTGTTGATGAAAATAAAGAAGAAGGCCGTCAGCAAGTAAGGTGCGAATTTACGGTACTTCGGACCGACACAGCTCTTTATAATATCATCGTTCACCATCATGATAAACATCTCCATAAACCCGATGAAACCACCGGGAGCGGCACTTCCCTGCGGGTGCTTGCGATACCAGTGCGCCACACTCAAAATGATAAGAAGCAGCAATGCGCTGTTGATGAGCAAAGCCAGTGTCACCTTCGTGATGGAGATGTCCAACGGGCGTATTTCGTTTCCGGTGGCATCATACTCCACCAGCTTGCCTTCGTACTTGCTTCCTGCGGGAGCGATGGAAAAGCCTTCATAACTTCCACCGTTCTCCTCCAGACGTGAGGATAGAAAGGCATGCCATCCGGTGGTAGAGCTATGCACTATTACCGGCAAAGGAATCGTAACGTGAGTTTCGCCCCACGTCGTGATGTGCCATTCGTAAGAATCGCCGATATGCCCGAAGACAATCTCCTTCACGTCCACCGTATTCTCGGCCCGCACCGTGGCGGGTAGCAACATGCCCAGTGCCAGCAGAATTACAGTCAGTATGTTACGCAATCTTTTCATTGTTACTTTTCTTTTTCAGTTTCCGATTCGCCTCAAAAGTGAAGAAGAACCAGGAATCATAAATCAAATATATCAGATAGTTGGCTATAAACGTCAACAAAAACGCCCTGGCTTCCTCACGTACTGCAACGCAATAAACCAGCATCACAATCATGGAGACCAGCATTCTCATCACACGCATCAGCAGATAAATCTGCAACATTCGTCCTGGCATCCGGTGACGGCAGCTTTCGGTCATATTAATCATGAATACTCCGAAAACAAAGAAGAAAAGCGGAATCAGCGGATAACCGCCGAAATAGTGATGCGGATTTATCGAAAAATACGCCCAACCGCCTACAATTCCTATCAATACCGTCAAGAGCGCTGTATGCAATAAGTAGTTTCTCTTAGTAATAGTCACGCCAACAACCTCTATTTTTTAATTTTTAATTTTTTAATAGCCTATTGCTGTTCTATACAGACGGCAACCCTTCCGTTACTCATCTCCACGAATCCGCTTTGAATATCCAACTCATGTTCCTCACCGTCCGTTGCGTAAATCAATTTCCCCGTTCCCAACGATGATACAATCGGTGCATGCTGCGGCAGGATAGAAAAAGAGCCCATAGTGCCCGGCAATGTAACACTTTCCACTTCCCCGTTGAAGAGTTCCTTCTCCGGTGAAACAATATTCAAATGCAACTTTTTCATCATCAAAGCTCCCAGACTTTTAATTTTTAATCGTTTTTCCCCCTGCCTGCTCCAGTAGTTTCTTACCCTTCTCAATGGCTTCTTCAATGGTTCCCACATTCAAGAAAGCAGGTTCGGGCAGGTAGTCCACCTCCCCGTCAAGAATCATCTTGAAGCCTTTGATAGTGTCCTCAATGGAAACCATTGTACCTGGGACACCCGTAAACTGCTCGGCAACGGCAAACGGCTGTGAAAGGAAACGCTGCACACGACGTGCACGGTTCACCAACGTACGGTCGGCATCAGAGAGTTCCTCCATACCAAGGATGGAGATAATGTCTTGCAATTCCTTGTTGCGCTGCAATATTTGTTTTACACGTTGTGCCACTTCGTAGTGTTCTACCCCCACAATGTGTGGGTCGAGAATGCGTGAAGTAGATTCCAACGGGTCCACAGCAGGATAAATACCAAGTTCAGTAATCTTACGACTCAACACCGTGGTGGCATCGAGGTGGGTAAACGTTGTGGCAGGTGCCGGGTCCGTCAAGTCATCGGCAGGCACATATACAGCCTGCACGGAAGTGATGGAGCCGTTTCTTGTAGAGGTAATACGCTCCTGCATGGCACCCATTTCCGTTGCCAGTGTCGGCTGATAGCCTACGGCAGAAGGCATACGGCCCAGCAAGGCCGAAACCTCGGAACCGGCTTGGGTGAAACGGAAGATATTATCAATGAAGAACAGAATGTCACGCGGACCGTCCGTCTCCGCTCCCATGTCACGGAAGGACTCGGCCACCGTCAACCCAGACAATGCCACGGACTGACGCGCACCGGGAGGTTCGTTCATCTGACCGAATATCAAAGACACTTGTGATTTGGCCACTTCGTCATAATCTACTTTGGACAAATCCCAATGGCCTTCCTCCATACCTTTCTTGAATTCTTCTCCGTAACGGATAACGCCGGATTCAATCATTTCTCTCAGCAGGTCGTTGCCTTCACGTGTACGTTCTCCTACACCGGCAAACACAGAGAAGCCGTGCTGCTTCTTCGCAATATTATTAATGAGCTCTTGGATAAGCACCGTCTTGCCTACACCGGCGCCACCAAACAGACCGATTTTACCGCCCTTGCTATATGGTTCCAGCAAGTCGATAACCTTGATGCCTGTATAAAGCACCTCTTGTACGGTAGTCAAATCTTCAAACTTAGGGGGGTCGCGATGGATGGGATAAGCACCGGTACGGTCCAACTCCTTCATGCCGTCGATAGAGTCGCCCACTACGTTCATCAGGCGGCCTTTGATTTGTGTACCTATCGGCATGGTGATGGGGCCTCCCAGCGGATGCACTGTCATTCCTCTCTGCAGGCCGTCCGTACTGTCCATAGCAACAGTACGCACCGTGTTTTCACCAATGTGCTGCTGTACCTCTACAATCAGTCTTTTGCCGTTCGACCTTTTTATTTCCAGTGCGTCGTGAATACTCGGCAACATCATTTCTGCCTCCGTTCCTTCGAAATAGACGTCTACTACAGGCCCGATTACCTGTGAGATATGTCCGACAATCTGTGACATAAGCAATCTTTTTATTCTATATTTCCTTAATTATTTTTCCCAATACTAAGTTGTAAGTCGCGTGTATCCTCATTAACAAGTCAGCCAAGTCGCATCTTTCATCAGCTATGTACTCGTACCTATTAACGTTTGTCAGCTATGGTTTGTTCATCCCAATAGTTACATAAACAACAACGCAAATGTATAAACAATTTGCATGTAGTTGTTACCGTGTATAGCATTTTTTGAACAAAAAAGACTATTTTGAACGATTAATACTACAATTGGAACAAATTGTTACAGACATGATAACGTCAGTTAACAATTAGTAAGAAAAAGGAATTGCCTACCCATCTTATGAAAAAACACTGAATTGACAACAGAGATTCTGTATATAATATACAAAAAATAAGCCTTGTCTCTCGACAAGGCTTATTCACAACACAAACACAAAATAAAACACGACAAAACTACTATGCAATCTTACCTGTCTATGCCGGGGAGGCATACGTACTAGTTACGGATATTCACATATACATAAACAGCTTCAGGCTGATTTGCACATTATAAACAAATGCGGGGAGGCATTTGTTTATTGCCTATTTGTTAAAAAACACAAATTCAAAGTTTGTCATTGAATACCTCTTTCACGAAGCTTCAACTGCCATTTCCATGCAGAAAGTAAAGTATCTTCAATACTTGTTTCTGCCTTCCAACCCAGTTCATTGTTTGCCAATTCCGGGTTTGCCCATACCTTCTCAATATCACCGGCACGCCGCCCTACTATCTGATAGTTCAGTTTTACACCGGTAGCCTTTTCGAAAGCATTAATCAGTTCCAATACGGAAAGTCCACGACCTGTACCGATATTGAATACTTCCACTTTTTCCTTCTGCTTGTTCTCCAAGATACGGCGGATAGCCACTACGTGTGCTTTGGCCAAATCGACTACATTGATGAAGTCGCGGATACAAGAACCGTCGGGAGTATCATAATCGTCACCAAACACGCTCAGTTTCTCACGGATGCCGATAGCGGTCTGGGTAAGATAAGGAATCAAGTTCTGCGGTACACCGTTAGGCAACTCTCCCAGCAATGCTGTGGGGTGTGCACCTATCGGGTTGAAGTAACGCAACAAGATGGCGTTTATCGGAGCACCGGAAGCAACCGTATCACGTACAATCTCTTCATTGATTTGCTTCGTGTTTCCATACGGAGACTCAGCTTTCTTAATAGGTGCCTTTTCCGTTACCGGAAGTTCGTCCGGCTGGCCGTAAACTGTGCAGGAAGAAGAGAATACGATACCTTCCACTCCATGCTTCGGCATCAATTCCAGCAGGTTTATCAGTGAAACCAGGTTATTACGATAGTAAAGCAATGGTTTCTGGACAGATTCACCCACAGCCTTGCTGGCCGCAAAGTGAATGATGGCTTTAATGCCTTTATATTTGGTAAACACAGCGTCAAGACCGGCATAATCCAAGCAATCCAATTCCTCGAATGCAGGGCGGATGCCCGATACCTTCTCTATGTTATCTACAACATCTGCGCTGGAGTTTGACAAATTATCAATAATAACAACTTCATAACCTGCGTTTTGAAGTTCCACCACCGTGTGAGAACCAATATAACCGGTTCCACCCGTAACTAAGATTTTCCCTTTCATATTAAATATAGATAATTTAGCTTTTAGGTTATCAATACGCCACAAATGTAAGGAAATAAATTAATAAAAACAGAAAAAGGGGGATAAATTTTAGTTTATCCCCCTTCCACTTTATTTCCGTTTTTTCTTCTTTAAATCTTCACAACCCCCGAAAAGCCCATGAATGCCATTGCCAGCAGTCCGGCAGTAATCAAAGCTATCGGAGTACCCTGCATACCTTTCGGTACACTAACCAGGCTCATTTGCTCGCGCAGGCCTGCAAACAGTGTCAGTGCCAAGCCGAAACCAAGTGCCGTAGAGAATGCATAAACCACTCCCGTCAGCAAATCATAATCTTTTTGGATAACAAGGATAGCCACACCGAGAATACAGCAGTTGGTAGTAATCAACGGCAGGAACACGCCCAAGGCCTGATACAGAGAAGGAGAAACTTTCTTCAGGATAATCTCTACCATCTGCACCAATGCGGCAATCACCAGAATAAAGGTAATAGTCTGCAAATAGCCCAAATCAAAAGCGTCGAGCACATACTTCTGAATAAGGAATGTCACGATAGTGGCGATGGTGAGCACGAATGCCACCGCTGCCGACATGCCCAATGCAGTCTCCACTTTCTTGGAAACTCCCAAGAACGGGCAAATTCCCAAGAATTGCGACAATACGATGTTGTTTACAAAGATTGCCGAGATAAATATCAATATATATTCCATAATCATTAAATTAAGAATTAAAAACTAAAAATTAAAAGCCCGGCAGCCTACCGCCGATACGTTCTCAATTTTTTCATTTTTAATTTTTCATTATTAATTCTTCTTCATACTGTTGATTAAAGCAATGAGATAGCCCAATGCGATGAATGCACCCGGAGCAAGGACAAATACCAACATGCCGTATTCTTCAGGAAGGATACTCAAGTTGAATATCTTGCCGGTTCCCAGGAACTCACGCACGGCACCCAGTAATGTCAGTGCAATGGTAAAGCCCAAGCCCATGCCCAGACCGTCGAACAAGGAAGCCACCGGATTGTTTTTGGCAGCAAATGCCTCGGCACGTCCCAATACGATACAGTTTACAACAATCAGTGGAATGAACAGGCCCAGTGTGGCGTACAATGCAGGAACGTAAGCTTGCATTATCATCTGCAACAGTGTCACAAATGATGCTATGACTACAATGAATGAAGGGATACGCACCATATCGGGAATCAGATTCTTGATGGCAGAAATCACCACATTGGAACATATCAGCACGAACATTGTAGCCAGTCCCATACCCATACCGTTAATGGCAGAGGAAGTGGTACCCAGTGTAGGACACATACCCAGCAGGAGTACAAACGTAGGATTCTCTTTGATAATCCCGTTCATCATAACTTTAAAATTATTCATATCTTCTACTCCTTTCTCATTTAGCGCTGAGTGTATCCACAGCTTCGGGAGCTGCGGAATCAGCAGGTTGTTCAACATTCTTTTGAGTAGCGCCGGTAGTGCCGTCGGCAGTTTCCTGACCGGCATAGGCAGCATAAGCCGCATTCACTGCATTCAAAAAAGCACGTGAGGTGATGGTAGACGCTGTAATGGCATCTACTTTACCACCATCCTTGCTCACTGTCAATGCAGCTTCACCCGGATTCATGCCGGTGATGTCACCTTTATTGCCTTTCTTGAACCAGTCGGCAGCCTTGGAACCCAACCCCGGAGTTTCCACATGCGACAACAAGGAGTAGTCGATGATTTTGCCTTCAGCATCGAAACCGACCAACACTTTCAGCTCACCGCCAAAACCCATGGCAACAGCTTCCACAGCAGCTCCGATATATTCTCCGCCTTTGGTGGCAGGATATACAGAATACTGTACTCCGTTTACTTCCTGCATCTTCTTCTCGGCGATGGGGTCATTGTCGAAGCCCGGAACCACCGCACTTACGGCATCGCTCAAGGTCTTTGCATTGGCCTGCGCAATGGGCTCCTTCGTCAATTCGTTTACATAAGCCAGCAACGCTACGGAGATTGCGGTAACGCCCGTAAGTACCAGCAACATATTCTTCAAGGATGATTCTAACTTTTTCATTTCTTCTTCGCTACCTCCCCAAAGCGTTTAGGTTTAACATAGGTGTTGATGAGCGGAGTGAACGCATTCATAATCAGAATGGCAAACGACATACCCTCCGGATATGCACCGAACAGACGGATGATGACAGTCAGCAGGCCGATGCAAACACCATAAATCAGCATACCTTTGTGGCTCATCGGAGAAGTCACGTAGTCCGTAGCCATAAAGACAGCACCCAGCATCAGACCACCGGACAACAACTGTACGACCGGGGATACATAAAGTTCCGGATTGACCAGATACATGATACCGGAGAACACGAATACCGTCACCAGAATAGATATCGGAATGTGCCAGGTGATGATTTTCTTCCACAACATGTAGAACAAACCAAGCAGCAGCGCCAAGGCACTCACCTCACCGAGACATCCTCCATTATTACCTATCAGCAGGTCGAAAGCTCCCGGAAGGTCGCTCAGGGACATGCCCGGAGCACCATTGATGACACCTTTCATAATAGCCAGCGGCGTAGCAGCCGTCGTGGCATCCGTATAGGCTGTCAACTGGCCTACAGCCGGCCATGTCGTCATCTGCACGGGGAATGAAAGCAGCAGGAACACACGTCCTGCCAGTGCAGGGTTAAAGGGATTGCAACCCAAACCTCCGAAGGACATCTTGCCTACCCCGATGGCAAACAAGGCACCAAGGATGATAATCCAGATGGGCAGGTTGGAAGGCAGGTTAAAGGCCAGCAACACACCGGTAATGATGGCAGAGCCGTCGGTGATGGTTGTGGTCTCTTTTTTCATGAGGAATTTGCCGATGGCCCATTCAAAGAACAAGCAGGCTGCTACGGAAGTGGCCGTAACAATCAGCGCACCCAGTCCGAAAAAGTAAAGCGAAACGAGGAATGCCGGAATCAATGCGATAAGCACACCGTACATATTCTTCTTCACGCTGTCACCGCCGTGAACGTGGGGCGAAAGGGATACGATTAATTTATTCATACTTCGTTATTTTTTAGCTTGACGTGCACGGATCATCGCTCCTACCTTACCCTTACCCAAGCGGATATAATCCAGCATCGGACGGTTGGAAGGACAAGTGAACTGGCATGAACCGCATTCTATACACGACATAATGTCTTCTTTCTCTACTCTTTCAAAATCTCCGTGGGCCGAAACGGTAGCCAGCAGATACGGCTCCAACCCCATCGGGCAGGCTCCCACGCACTTGGCACAACGGATACAAGGCTGTACCTCGCCGCGCTTGGCTTCCTTCTCGTTCATAATCAGAATACCGGAGCTGCCTTTGGCAGTCGGTACATCCGTATTCACCAGAGCTTTACCCATCATCGGGCCACCGCCGATAATCTTGCCCGTATCTTCGGGCAGGCCGCCGCAAGCTTCAATCAGCTGCTTCATCGGCGTACCGATACGTGCCAGGAAATTGGACGGCTTTGCCAGCGACTTGCCTGTCACGGTAATGACACGCTCAAACAGAGGTTTGTTCTTCTGTACGGCCTGGTAAACGGCAAATGCGGTACCCACATTCTGCACCACAGCTCCCGTGGAGATAGGCAGCGCACCGGCTGCAACCTGGCGACTGATGACAGCATCAATCAACTGCTTTTCACCACCCTGCGGATATTGTACCTTCAAGGGTACCACCTCGATACCTGCATAGCTGGAAGCAACCTTCGTCATCAGCTGGATGGCATCGGGCTTGTTGTTCTCAATGCCAATGAATGCCTTGTTCACCTTTACCGCTTTCATCAGAATGGATACACCTACCATAATTTCTTCCGCATGTTCCAGCATCAGCTGATGGTCGGCAGTCAGATACGGTTCGCACTCTACGGCGTTGATGATGACACACTCTGCCTTGAATGCAGGAGGAGGACATAACTTGACCTGCGTAGGGAAGCATGCACCGCCCAGACCTACGATACCGGCATCAGCGATTTTCTTCACGATTTCCTCGGAGGTCAGACTGCATTCCTTCACCAACGTTTCGGAACGGTCAATGGATTCTTCCCATTCATCCCCTTCTACGTCAATGAATATAGCAGGCTTGGCGTAACCGCTGGCATCGACAATCGTGTCAATCTTAGCGACTTTCCCGCTGACAGACGAATGGATGGCTGCTGATACAAAACCGCCGGGCTCGGCAATCTTTGTACCCACTTTCACAACATCACCTTTGGCAACGATAGGCTTGGCAGGAGCACCGATGTGCTGTCCCAGCAAGATAGCGGCCTTGGCCGGAATCTCTGCCTTGATGATAGGCTGATGTGCTGAAAGTTTATTTTCGTGTGGATGGACTCCACCAATTGAAAATGTCTTCAACATACAATTCTGTATTTTTAGTCGTTTATTTACTTTATTAATTCATACCTCAACTTGGGAAGTCTAAACCTCTGCTTTGGGAGTCTCAACCTCAGCTTTAGGAGCTGCAACCTTTACTTGGGGAGCTGCATCGTCAGCCTTCGGTTTGCGCGGCGGGAAGTTGAGGGCAATGATTGTGTTTTGCGGACAAGCTTCCTCGCACTTGCGACAGGATTTACACTTATTGGGGTCAATGTAAGCCAGATTGTTTTCCAGCGTGATAGCCTCGAACGGACAAACCTTCACACACTTGCCGCAACCGATACATGCCACGGTACAAGCCTTGCGTGCTACGGCCCCCTTGTCCTTGTTTACACACTGTACGTAAATACGACGTGATTTCTTGCCTTGAGGACGGATTTCAATAATAGATTTCGGACAAGCCTTGGCACAAGCTCCACAAGCCGTACACTTTTCCTCATCCACTTCGGGAAGTCCGGTCTCCGGATTCATGTGGATAGCATCGAACTGGCAGGCAGCCACACAGTCGCCGCATCCCAGACAGCCATAACTACAACCCGTTTCACCACCATAGAGAGAAGCCGCAATGGCACAACTCTTAGCGCCATCGTATTGGTTCACACGAGGACGGTTGGCACAAGTTCCATTACATCTCACCACCGCAACCATAGGTTCGGCAGCAGCGGCATCCAAGCCCAGAATCTCGGCAATCTTTGTCATGACGGGCTGTCCACCCACCGGACAAAGTTTACCATCCAGCGAACCTGCCTTTACGCAAGCATCTGCAAATCCGCTACAACCGGGGTAACCACATCCACCGCAATTTGCCTGGGGAAGCACCTCTGCTACCTGGGCAATCCGCGGATCTTCATACACGGCGAATTTCTTGGAAGCCACGTAAAGAATAGCGGCCGATACCAGCGCTATAACTCCCAATGAAATCACTGCAATCAGAATTACATTCATAAATTAGTTGTTTATTAATTATTTGTTTTATTATTAGTTAGTTCATCGGTCGTACGGAGAATGAGAACTTCTTACCCATCCGCGACTTGTTCAGCCACAATATATAATAATAAGGTATAAGGAGTGCCAGCGAGCAAAGCGCGGAACGCAGCTCGTCATTCCAGATGGACATAAAGACAAATAGTGAGATTATCAGAATAAGGAAAGGAAATATAAAGGCAAACAGAACTGCCATCACTCCCATTGAAAGTTCGCCCGTCACCCATACACGGTCGCCGGGCTGGTAGGATGCGGCATCGGCATCGGCCACATCGACAAGTTTCTCTTTCGTATCCGCAGAGGTACAATGTCCCTTGACACTACACGAAGCGCATGCTGAAGTCTGGATGATTCTCACTTGGAGATGAGAACCGTTTATGTTTTCCACAATACCTTGATGTTTTATAGTATTCGCCATTTTGCAAAGTGTGCATTACAAATCGTGGCAAATTTACGCATTATTTGTGAACTGCAAACCTTTCCTATGTATTTTCTGTGTTCGTAAACATGCTTTTTCTATGTTTTTATGTTTTTTCACCTGCCACAGACTACAAAAAGACAAAAAACAGACGGTCTGTCAAGGGAAAACAGACCGTCTGACTAACTAAAACAGATAATCTGTTCACTCCGAACAGACCATTTGTTTATTTACCATTTATAATTGATACCGAAACTGAGCAATTCTTTTACCTGAAAATAGCTGTCCCCTTCCGTCGGCTTGGCACTGTCGTCATAGCGGGCGTGCACATAGAGCTTGGTGGAAAGATAGCGGTTCAGCACAAAGTTCACCGTGTTTTCCCATTCAATACGTGTCCACTCATAACTGGTCTGGAAGTCCAAGCGGGAATCCAGCGTAATGGAAGGAATGATGGTCCATGAAAGTGTAGGCTGTATCTGCGAACCGAAGTTATGCTTCACGCATTTGCCCTCATCAAGACCGAAACTCACTTCATTCACCCCCTTATTTCCTACATAGCGCAGCATGTACGTCAGCGGAGCCATGAAAACGGACAAGCTGAATTTCTGCTTCTTCAACTTGTAGTCCATACCGATACTGCTCGACCAGTCCGCCGGAGCAAAGAAAGCCGAAACCAGCTCTTCACTGTTGGCCTTGTAGCCATTGCAGAACTGGGTCTTAAACTCAGTCGTGATGGTATAATACCACTTGGACGCAGCCTGAATACCCAGTTTACTGTACAGCCGGAGTTGGTCGGTACTTACCAGATAGTTATGAAACTCGTCGGAAGGTGCGGAGCTGAAGCCCAGCTTGGCATCGAGCAGATTTTCCCACTGCACCTTTTCACGGTCATTATAGTTGGCAAACAATTGCAGGTTGGCAAGCACGGCGTTAGTGCTCTCACCTCCCTTGTACCAGTTGTCGGAGATATAGTTCTGGGTAATCTGCAATGAACCGTTTCCACCCGTCACCCACCAGTTGGGCTTGTGGATAATCACGTCGGCTTCCTCCTTCACTCCCACCATATTCTCTTGTGCAAACAGTTTCACGACGGACGGCTTGGAAGAAACCTCCTTCTCTATATTATCCTTGAATATCTTCCCTTTCATCACCTCCTTCTCGGTCATTACAACCAGATTGGGACAATTCACATACGTGTTCAGCAGCGTACGGTCCACCAGTTTGTTGGCTCGGTCCTTTGAGGTGAAACTCAGTGTGTCGAACGGCAACATCTCGCGCGTCAGGGCAGGCACCGTATCAGGCACCTGGAAATGCCAGTCCACCTTGGAAAGGCGTCTCATGGGGGCATAATAATAGGTAAGGGGAAGGAACAACCTATAGTAGTTCGGATTGGAAGGTATATAACGCTCCGGAGTCGTGGGGTCATTCAAATAATCCAGCACTCCGATATACCTTTCATATAATATGGAAACAGTATCCAGCCTGTACCCCATACCTTCCGGTTTCAATTTCAGAATCATGTATTCTTTCATTATATCCGGCAAGGTGTCGGCTTTGGCAGTTGTTTCCTGTCCACTGTTCTTCGAGGCGGTATCCAGCGTATTCTGTGCCATCACCGACGAAGAAATCATCGTAGCAATTAACCAAAATGCAATGTGTCTATTCTTCATAATGCCCTAAAGTCTATGTTTCGAGCGCAAATTTAGCTTAAAATGTTTAGAAAACATAGAAAAGCCATAAGAAAAAGGCAAGAAGGACTTTCTTCGATGAAATCGTATTTTTTAATAATTGTTTCATCGAAACTTTCTCTACTTCCTCTTTTTTTTATAATTTTGCGCTTTTTAAGTTCTACGTGTACTGACGGGAGCAGTGCGCACCCTGAACGACAAGCCGTATAGGCTCTTGGCATTAGATTAAACAATTAATAAAATAATATAGTTGTGGGAGAAACAAAGTATATTTTCGTCACCGGTGGTGTTGCCTCTTCATTAGGTAAAGGTATCATCTCATCCTCCATCGGTAAATTGCTGCAAGCAAGAGGTTACAAGGTAACCATCCAGAAGTTTGACCCGTACATCAACATCGACCCGGGTACACTGAACCCTTATGAACACGGCGAATGCTACGTTACCGTGGATGGCCACGAAGCCGACCTCGATTTGGGCCATTACGAACGCTTCCTGGGCATCCAGACCACCAAGGCCAACAATATCACGACCGGACGCATCTACAAAAGCGTCATCGACAAAGAGCGCCGGGGTGACTATCTGGGAAAGACAATTCAGGTTATTCCCCATATTACAGACGAAATCAAGCGTAATGTAAAACTGCTGGGAAACAAATACAAATTCGACTTTGTTATTACCGAGATTGGCGGTACAGTGGGTGACATCGAGTCTCTACCCTATCTGGAAAGCATCCGTCAGCTGAAGTGGGAACTGGGAAAAGACGCCTTGTGCGTACACCTTACTTATGTCCCCTACCTGGCAGCTGCCGGTGAACTGAAGACCAAGCCCACCCAGCACTCCGTAAAGGAACTGCAAAGTGCCGGTATCCAACCCGATGTCCTCGTACTGCGTACGGAACATGAGTTGAGTACCACCCTGCGCAAGAAAGTGGCTCTGTTCTGCAATGTGGACGAGAATGCCGTGGTGCAAAGTATCGACGCGCCTACCATCTACGAAGTGCCTATCTTGATGCAGAGCCAGGGACTGGACGTTACCATTTTGAAGAAAATGGGACTTCCCGTCGGCGACACTCCGGGACTGGGACCGTGGCGTGCTTTCCTCGAACGCCGTCACAAAGCCGAAGAGACTGCCCCGCTGCACATCGCATTGGTGGGCAAATATGACTTGCAGGATGCCTACAAGTCCATCCGCGAGGCCCTTTCACAAGCAGGAACCTACAATGACCGCAAGGTATCGGTAGACTTCGTGAACAGTGAAAAGCTGACTGACGAGAATGTGGCAGAAGCCCTGAAAGGCATGGCAGGCGTACTTATCGGTCCAGGCTTCGGCGAACGCGGCGTTGCCGGCAAGTTCGTAGCCATCAAATATGCGCGTACGCACGACATCCCCACCTTCGGAATCTGCCTGGGTATGCAGTGCATCGCCATCGAATTTGCCCGTAACGTACTGGGTTATGCCGATGCCAACTCACGCGAGATGGACGAAAAGACACCGCACAATGTCATCGACATCATGGAAGAGCAGAAGTCCATCACCAATATGGGTGGGACCATGCGTCTGGGTGCCTACGAATGTGTTCTGCAGAAAGGCAGCAAGGCATACGAGGCATATGGTACCGAGCATATCCAGGAACGTCACCGTCACCGCTACGAGTTCAACAACAGCTTCAAGGATGCCTACGAAGCAGCAGGCATGAAGTGTGTGGGTATAAACCCCGAATCGGACCTGGTGGAAATTGTTGAGATTCCCGCATTGAAGTGGTTTGTCGGTACCCAGTTCCATCCCGAATACAGCAGTACGGTATTGCATCCGCACCCACTGTTCATAGCATTCGTGAAGGCCGCCATCGAAAATGAAAACGAAAAGAAATAATTTGTAATAAGTAATTTGTAATCAACAAAGAATGGATAAAAATACCATCACAGGTCTTGTTCTGATAGCGATATTGTTAGTAGGTTTCAGCTTTCTGAGCCGTCCCAGCCAGGAGCAGTTGGAAGCACAGCAACGTTACTACGACTCCATAGCCCAGGTGCAACAGCGCGAAGCCGACTTGAAAGCCAAGGCGGAAGCAGCCCTGGCCAACGAAAGCGGAGCGGAAGCAAGCGTTGACTCCACTGCCCTCTTCTTCGACGCCCGTCAAGGAACCAACTCGCAGGTAACCATCCAGAACAACCTGGCAGAAATAACCGTAGATACAAAAGGCGGGCGCATAGCTTCGGCCACGCTGAAGGAATACATGGGACAAGACAAGACGACCCCCGTCACACTGTTCAGCGGCAACGACGCTTCCATGAATTTCCTCTTTTACAACAAGAAAGAGACTATCCAGACGGAAGACTATTATTTCACCGCAGTAAACCGTACGGACAGTACCGTCACCATGCGTTTGTCGGCAGACAGCAACAGCTATATCGACTTTACATATCGCATGCATAATGACACATACCTGATAGACTTTACTATTCAGGCAGTCAATATGGAAGGTAAGCTGGCGGCTACCAACAATTATGTGGACATCGAGTGGTCACAACGTGCCCGTCAGATAGAGAAGGGTTACACCTACGAGAACCGTCTGGCTGAACTGACTTACAAAATCACCGGAGAGGGTACCGATTATCTGTCTGCCAACAAGAACGACGAAAAGGAAGTTCCGGAACGCCTGGACTGGATTGCCTTCAAGAACCAGTTCTTCTCTTCGGTATTCCTGGCAGATGCCGACTTTGAAAAGACCAAGCTGAGTTCCAAGATGGAGACTCAAGGCAGCGGCTACATTAAGGACTATTCTGCGGAGATGAGCACGAAGTTCGACCCTGCCGGCAAAGAACCTACCCAGCTGTTCTTCTACTTCGGCCCCAATCACTACAAGACCCTGACCGCACTCGACAAGGGGCGTGACGAGAAGTGGGAGCTGAACCGTCTGGTCTATCTGGGCTGGCCGCTCATCCGCTGGATAAACAAATGGTTCACCATCAACATCTTCGACTGGTTGTCCAGTTGGGGGTTGAGCATGGGTATCGTACTGTTGTTCATGACGTTAATCGTAAAAGCTGTAGTATTCCCCGCAACGTGGAAAACCTACATGTCCTCTGCCAAGATGCGCGTACTGAAACCGAAAATCGACGAGATAAACAAGAAGTACCCCAAGCAGGAAGATGCCATGAAGAAGCAGCAGGAAGTGATGGGCCTCTACAGCCAGTACGGAGTCAGTCCGATGGGCGGATGTCTGCCGATGCTGATACAGTTCCCTATCTTGATGGCCTTGTTCATGTTCGTGCCGAGTGCCATTGAACTCCGCCAGCAGAGCTTCTTGTGGGCAGACGACCTTTCCACTTACGATGCGTTCATCAACTTCCCGTTCCATATCCCGTTCCTGGGAAGCCACCTCAGCTTGTTCTGCCTGCTGATGACGGTTACCAACATATTGAACACGAAGTACATGATGCAGCAGCAGGATACGGGTGCCAATCCGCAGATGGCTGCCATGAAGTGGATGTCATACCTGATGCCTGTCATGTTCCTCTTCATATTGAACGATTATCCTTCGGGATTGAACTATTACTACTTCATCTCTACGTTAATCAGTGTGGTAACAACGCTCATCATGCGCAAGACAACCAATGAGGAAGCCCTTCTTGCCCAGTTGGAAGCCAACAAAAAAGACCCGAAGAAGATGAAGAAAACCGGTTTCGCCGCCCGTCTGGAAGCCATGCAGAAACAGCAGGAACAGATGATGAAAGAGAGACAGAACAAAAAGTAGTAAGACTACCGTTCAAAATATTCTTTTGCAGAAAGCCGGACAATGACATTTGCCCGGCTTTCTTATCCTTACGCCAATGAAAAAATCACAGACTCTAAATTATGCAGACTAAATACACCTACAAACAAATCTGGCTTATAGCCTACCCCATCCTAATCAGCCTCCTTATGGAGCAACTGATAGGTATGACGGACACCGCCTTCCTCGGACGTGTGGGCGAAGTCGAGCTGGGAGCATCTGCCATCGCCGGTGTCTTCTACATGGTCATCTTCATGGTTGCCTTCGGTTTCAGCATCGGGGCCCAGATACTCATTGCCCGGCGCAACGGCGAACGGCAGTATAAGGAAATCGGTGACTTGTTCTATCAGGGCATCTATTTCCAAGTCGGGATGGCGGCAGTCATGTTCCTGCTATCTTATTGCTTCTCGCCGATTATCCTGAAACGCATCGTAGCCTCGGAACATATCTACGAAGCAGCCACCAGCTACCTGCACTGGCGTGTATTCGGTGCCTTCTTCTCGTTCAGCGCAGTCATGTTCCGTGCCTTTTTCTTGGGAACCACCCAGACCAAGACACTGACACTGAACTCCATCGTCATGGTGTTGAGCAATGTCGTATTCAACTATATCCTGATTTTCGGTAAATTCGGTTTTCCTGCACTCGGCATTGCCGGAGCCGCCATCGGCTCCTCATTGGCCGAGCTGGTTTCGCTGTTATTCTTCATCCTCTATACCCGTAGCCGTATCGACTGCTGCAAGTACGGGCTGGACCGTATTCCGAAGTTCCGGCTGGACGTATTGAAACGGATGCTGAACGTCTCTTTCTGGACCATGATACAGAATTTCTTCTCCCTCTCCACCTGGTTCTTGTTCTTCCTTTATGTGGAGCATCTGGGAGAGCGATCGCTGGCAGTGACCAACATTGTCCGCAATGTGTCCGGCATACTGTTCATGGTACTCATGGCATTTGCCTCTACCTGCGGTTCATTGGTCAGCAACCTCATCGGTGCAGGCCACTCCGATTGCGTGGCAGGCACTATCCGGCAGCACGTACGCATAGCCTACGTTTTCGTACTTCCGCTGGCATTGCTTTTCGCGCTGTTCCCCAAGCTGATTCTGGGAATTTATACCGACATACCCGACCTGCAGGACGCTGCCGTGCATTCGCTTTGGGTGATGTGCTCCACCTATCTGTTCCTGGTTCCTGCCAATGTCTATTTCCAGGCAGTTTCCGGAACCGGCAATACGCGTACTGCATTGGGCATGGAGCTGGCAACGCTGATCATCTACACAGCCTATATCACCTACATTATTCTGATTCTGCAACTCGACGTGGCCATCTGCTGGACCTCGGAAATGGTTTATTCCAGCTTTATTCTCATTTTCTGCTGGCTATATATCAAACGTGGGAATTGGCAAGGAAGGAAAATTTAGTATCTTTGCATTGAAATAACCGAAACAAAAAACATATATGAAACAAGTAAATCTACTACTTATGTCAGCAGCCATGACATTGGCCTCCTGCGGAGGAACAAAAGATGCCGGACAGCAGCAGGACGCAGCAGCGCTCATCCAGCGGTCGGACATCAAGATTGAAGGAAAGCGTATGACACCCGAGGCACTCTGGGCGATGGGACGTATCGGCAGTGTAGCCGTATCTCCCGACGAAAAGCAAATTGCCTACACGGTATCCTATTACAGCGTGCCCCAGAACAAGAGTAACAGCGAAGTCTTCGTCATGAATGCCGACGGTAGTGGCAATACCCAGATAACGCATGACGCCTGGCAAGAAGGACAGCCCACATGGTTCAAGGACGGCAAGAAGCTTGCCTTCCTCTGCAACGAAAGCGGCAGCAGCCAGGTATGGGAAATGAATCCCGACGGCAGCGGACGCAAGCAGCTGACTCAATACGAGGGAGACATCGAAGGGTTCTCTTTCTCGCCCGACGGCAAGAAACTCCTTTTCATTGCCCAGGTAAAGACCGTGAAGAGTACGGCAGACAAACATCCGGACCTTCCTAAAGCTACCGGCATCATCGTTACCGACCTGATGTACAAGCATTGGGACGAATGGGTGACTACTGCTCCCCATCCATTCGTTGCCGATTTCGACGGCAATGCCATCAGCAATGTCACTGATATTCTTGAGGGAGAGCCATACGAAAGCCCGATGAAGCCCTGGGGCGGTATCGAGCAGCTGGCATGGAGCCCGTCTTCTGATAAGGTGGCCTATACATGCCGTAAGAAAACCGGACTGGCGTATGCCATTTCCACCAACTCCGACATTTATATCTACGACCTTGCCTCCAAGGAAACCAAAAACATCACGGAAGAAAACAAGGGATATGATACGAATCCCCAATACTCTCCCGACGGCAAATACATCGCCTGGCAGAGCATGGAGCGTGACGGCTACGAAGCCGACTTGAACCGCTTGTTTATCATGAACCTCGAGACCGGCGAGAAACGTTTTGTAAGCAAAGCTTTCGAATCGAACGTGGACGCCTTCTTGTGGAACAAAGATTCCCGGAGCATCTACTTCATCGGTGTATGGCATGGCGAGACACAGATTTACAACATCGACCTTGCCGGAAACGACAAGCTTACCCAGCTCACCGACGGCATGTACGACTATGCTTCGCTTGCCCTTTGCGGAGACAAGATTATCGCCAAACGCCACTCCATGAGCATGGGCGACGAAATCTATGCCGTAAACAGTGCACGCAACGGCGACGCTTTTGCAGAAGCAGTGCAACTGACCACAGAAAACAAGCAGATTTACGACCAGCTGGAGATGGGTAAGGTGGAAGCCCGCTGGATGAAGACCACCGACGGCAAGCAGATGCTGACCTGGGTGATTTATCCTCCACAGTTCGACCCTAACAAGAAGTACCCCACCCTCCTCTTCTGTGAAGGTGGTCCTCAGAGTCCCGTCAGCCAGTTCTGGAGCTACCGTTGGAATTTCCAGATTATGGCGGCAAACGACTATATCATCGTAGCTCCCAACCGTCGTGGTCTTCCGGGCTTCGGTGTAGAGTGGAACGAAGCCATCAGCGGTGATTATGGCGGCCAGTGCATGAAGGACTACTTCACTGCCATTGACGAAATGGCCAAGGAACCTTTCGTTGACAAAGACCGCCTGGGTTGCGTAGGTGCCAGCTTCGGAGGTTTCTCCGTATATTGGCTTGCCGGACACCATGACAAACGCTTCAAGGCATTCATCGCACACGACGGTATCTTCAACATGGAAATGCAATATCTGGAAACGGAAGAGAAATGGTTTGCCAACTGGGATATGGGCGGTGCTTATTGGGAAAAGAACAACGCTACGGCACAACGCACTTTTGCCAACTCCCCGCATCTCTTCGTCGACAAATGGGACACCCCTATCCTCTGCATCCACGGAGAGAAGGACTTCCGCATCCTTGCCAACCAGGCAATGGCCGCCTTCGATGCAGCCGTGATGCGTGGCGTTCCTGCCGAACTGCTTATCTATCCGGACGAAAACCACTGGGTACTGAAACCTCAGAATGGCGTGCTGTGGCAACGTACCTTCTTTGAATGGCTGGACAAATGGTTGAAGCCGGCTAAGTAAAGCCCCTCAAAAACGATAAAAACAAATAGTCCCGGATTCTTGACAAAGAATCCGGGACTATTTGTTTTTATTGTACACCGCCCGATTCATTTTTTATGACTATAATTTGAAAGTATTAGGTGTAATACGTACCTTGATAGAAGTCCAAGAAAAAATCAAATCTCATCCCGATTTAAAGAAACGTTACTTTCTTAAGCCTGATGAAGTTATTTTATTGGCAGACGGAACAAAAATTGTTGTCAACAACCAGTGGGGAACATTATTTCCAAGATTTCTTGAAGCAGCAAAGAAACTATACCAAGTAACCAATGATACGGAAAGCAATACTCCAATATCCCGGTTAAAAATTACTTTTGGTAATGGGAAAGTAATTCAAGAAACACAAGCAGCCGAGACTTTCCGGCAATTTGTGATGACAGTAGGTGTGGAACAAGTGCAATCTTTAAATATCAAGGTATGCAAGATTCCCTTGATATCAAACACACTTCATGAGAAATACCAGCGCGCTCAAAAACCATTAGGCAACGGACGGTTTCTTATGACCTGCAGCAATACAAAAACAAAGAAGCGTGATATCGAGCGTATTGCCAAAGCTTTGGGTATTCAGGTGACCGTGGAAATTGTATAATGGAAGACAGTAATTCAAGAGATATGTCTTGAAAAATACTTTTTCATGAAGAGTACGTATATTGCGCTCAACAGTAAGATACACCCTATCAAGAAGATATAGCCATACCGTTGGTAATAAATATATCCTACTATTATAAAAGTCTGTATTGTCATATAGGCCAGAGAGACTATGACATGAGGAATCTTCAGCTCATTCGCCATAATCTGATACAGATGTTTGCGATGCGGCAGCCCGATATTCTCATGAAGCATCAGGCGGTGAATGATAGTCAGTACACTATCCACACCATAAACGGATAAAAGGACTATCCAACTGAAATCTTCCGTTTCAATGATGAGCCTGCCTATCAGGAAAAGAAGGATAAAGGCAATGCTCACCGACCCCACATCACCGGCAAAGCATTTAGCACGCTTGCGGAAATTGAAGAAACAGAAGACTAGAACGGAACAGATAACGGTATAGATGAAATCCGCTTCCACAAAAGTAACCACCTCCTTATTGATATAGGCCAACGCAGCAAGAATAACCAGAGAATAACC